>DATNPT010000560.1:0-37616 GCA_036703075.1 Chroococcales cyanobacterium | reverse complement strand
ATTCTCCCCCAAATCTTAAAGCAAGTGCGGCAGACGGATTTGCAGTATTTGGCAGTGGAAGTGCCGACTCCTTCTGGCGAAGAAGAGGCGGAGAGAAGAGGACACGGGGATATCTCAACAACACTCTCCACGTCTCCCCCTCTGTGCGTCTCCGTGTCTTCCCAAAGCCCCTCCGCCAAAATCCACCTAGTACTGGGGCTACCCGATCGCTGCCACCGCAGACTACCGGATTGGGTAAAGGTGGCGACAAATCGACGCATCGTGCGATCGCGTGAACTCGAACAAACGATATTGGCTGCCCTAGCACGAACTTGTCCGCGCGATCGCTTTCCCGTGTGTTTCCTCCACCTTCACATTTGCCCCAGCCAACTGGATTGGAATCGCCATCCTGCCAAAGCCGAGATGTATTTACACTCGCTTCCCTACTGGCAAGAGCAAGTAACTCAAGCGATCGAGCAAGCCTTACGCATCAGTCCCACCACTCTTCCAGAAGCGACTCAATCGGAACGGGTGGCAAAGTTACTCAAGGTAGCCGAAGAAAAAGGTGCCTACAATGCCAATCGCTCAGTTCAACCCGCACGGGAGGACGATAAAAATACCAAAAAAGCGGCTGAGATTGGACTCATTGAACTGCGGGCAATCGCCCAGGTTCACAACATGTATATCCTGGCCGAGCATCCGACGGGGATGTGGTTGATCGAACAGCACATTGCCCACGAACGGGTGTTGTACGAGCAACTATGCGATCGCTGGCAGATTGTGTCGTTAGAACCCCCAATTGTTCTCAATCATTTGAACTCGGCTCAAGTCGAGCAACTGCAACGAATCGGTTTGGAAGTAGAACCATTCGGCGAACAACTCTGGGCAATCCGCAGCGCTCCAGAACTTTTGACAAAACGAGATGATTGTAAAAATGCCCTCTTAGAACTCAGCTTTGGAGGAGATTTACAAACGGCTCAAGTTGCCACAGCCTGTCGCAGTGCCATTCGTAATGGTACGCCTCTGAGCTTATCAGAAATGCAGATATTGTTAGACCAATGGAAAAGCACGCGGAATCCTCGCACCTGTCCCCACGGACGCCCCATCTATTTATCATTAGAAGAGTCAGCATTAGCCCGGTTTTTCCGGCGTCACTGGGTTATTGGCAAAAGCCATGGAATTTAGATAAGTTTAAAATTAAAAGGTTTAAGTTAGAATTTTCTAGTCGTCGGCTCGATTGAAGTAAAGTTTTGAATTTAAACAAATGGCTGCAAATGACACGATAGTCCTCAATAGTATTCTTGAACAAAAGAAAAAGCAAACAGCTACTTCGTTGCCCGATGATGATTACTTTGAACTATTTACGTTTGAGCAAACGTTAAAAAAATACGAACTTTCTTATGAAGAGTTAATTTCTGGCAAGATCGGTGGAGGCGATGATGGAGGTATTGATGGATTTTTTATCTTCATTAACAACGAACTGATTGGTGAGGATACGGATATAGAATCTTTCAAAAGAAACTCAATAATTGAAGTATTCTTAATCCAATCAAAACGCTCACCCTCATTTTCAGAAACGGCAGTTGAACATGTAATTGCTACAGCAAAAGACATTTTCAATCTGGACAAAGACCCCTCTAACCTTAAAAAATTTTATAATGCCGATCTTATTGATAGGGTAATTATTTTTCGTCAAGCTTACCTAAAATTGGCACTCCGCCATCCTGTGTTAAAGATAAACTACATCTATGCTAGCAAAGGAGAAACAAGGGAAATCAATAAAAAAGTTTATAATAAAGCCGACATGCTCACAGAAACCATTTGTCAATATTTTACAGGAGCATCAGCTTTTGTTGAATTTATTGGTGCGCGTGAACTGATTGATGCCTCACGTCTAGAGAAAAGTTATACCTTACAACTTAAATTTCTAGAAACTTATATTTCCAGAGGTGAAGATAACTACGTTGTATTATCTAGCCTAAAAGATTATTATGATTTTATTACCAATGAATATAAAGGAAATAGAGAATTACGCCGACATCTATTTGTCTCCAATGTTCGCGATTATCAAGGTAGTAATGTTGAAGTAAATAAGGATATTAATGGGACGCTTGAATCAGATAATAGACTAGATTTTTGGTATCTTAATAATGGTATAACCATCTTAGCGTCTAAGGCTAGTATAGTAGGAAAAACAATCAGCCTTGATGAAGTGCAAATTGTTAATGGTCTTCAAACGACTAATACAATTTATAACTACTTAAATACCAAAAAAGATGGAGATATAAGAACAGAGAATAGAGCGATTCTGATAAAAATTATCGTCACGAATAATACGGAAGATAGAGATCGTATCATTAAAGCAACTAATTTCCAAACTCCTATTCCTGTTGCTTCATTAAAAGCTACTGAACCTATTCAATCTGATATCGAAAATTACTTTTTAAGTAAAGATTGGTTTTACGATCGCCGCAAAAACTACTATAAGAATATGGGGAAGCCAGTTGATAAAATTGTTAGCATTCTCTACTTGGCTCAAGCTGTAATGGCTATTCTTCTTAAAGAACCTGATATTGCTAGATCCAGACCATCTTCAATCATAAAGAAAGATAATGATTATAAGCGTATATTTAAGCAATCTATTAACATGGAAATGTATCTTTTTTGTGCAAAAACTACAAAGAAAATAGAATCATTTATTAGTAGCACTGTATCCAGCAAATCAAAGCCAAAAGATGATAAGAAGTGGTTTCATACTTCCACTTTACGCTATCTAATTTTCCATATGGCAATGCTTGTCGTAGTTAAATTACTGGGAAAAAAAGAGTATAAGTTTAAGGATGTAGAAACTTTGTTAGAAATTGAATTAGAGCAAGAATTTTTGAGCCAAACTCTATCAGAACTGATTGAATTGACAAATGCCTACTCCGATTCTCAACCATCGTTGTCAATCAGTACGATTTCTAAACAAAAAAATTTTGTGACCTATTTACTAGATAATGTTAAGTTGTCTCCTAATTTGTGATTTACAATTAGCAATATCCGCAGTGCTAACCAAAGCAATAATTTTGGACACTGCGATTTGCCTTTAGGATAAGTTTTAGTTCGCCTTTAACGCTTCTGAATTAATAGAACTTAAGGGGAGATTTAGAGTAGAACTCGCAGTAGAGCTTTGAGCGTAGACTGCTGTAGCGGTTGTAGGAGTTCGGCTGATGATTGGAAGTATTTCGACAATGATGGATTGGATCTTCACGCGCTAATTCATTTTGTTGATATTTAGGTATATTAAATTTACAGATTTTAGCAATTGGCAATCCAATTTCTTGCTCGGTTAGCCTCTTCATACGGAGAACCTGAATTTATATTAAGTATCATCCTCGATTAATCAGCTCATGTTAATTGGCTGACCTTAAATCGAGAATGGGTTGACTTTTTTAACTTTTTGCTGGCAATACTTTGGTACAGAATGAAAGAGTAACGCTCCGGATAATTTATAGAGATTATAAGTCGGGATTTTGACGGTTATCTAACTAGTTTTCTAGATAAACAAAATATGAAGACCGATTCAGTATCACTTCCTGGATAACTTCCTTAATCTAAATAGAAGTCACGTCTACTGTGAGGTTATGAATACTGAGGACATGACTAACTCATAGAAGGTTCCGTGGAAGCAAGTCACCGATGGGCAGCCCTCATCCCCTAACCCTTCTTCCTTGCTTTGGGAGAAGGGGAACTGGAATTTGGCTCCCCCTCGCCCAGTATTGGGAGTGGGGGCTGGGGGGTAAGGGCAAGAGATGGTTTGCTTTCAGTGACATGCTCCCGGTTCCGTCAAGACAAGGTAAGCTTGGCTACTAAATAGTCTGGAAAATTTTGTGAAGCGTTACAGTACCCTCTGAGGGTACTTTTGACTGGGAGGATGTACATTTAGCAGTCGAAGTGACACGTCGAGCATACCGAACTTGGTGTCTCCTCCCAGGTTCAGCTGGTGACAAATACAGGAGAAAAGGGCAGGAGTCTACTCCTTAACCATTACCGATTTTTCCTGCCTTGACGGAGAGAATTTGAGAAGAGTTCAGCCACTGGCTATCGAACGCTCCTAAGTGCGTTGTGGTAATCAAGGTTTGAAACCGATCTTGAATGGCTTCAAGTAGTTGATTTTGTCGGTTGAGGTCGAGTTCTGCCAGTACATCATCGAGCAGAAGTAGCGGAGGTTCACCGACAACTTCTTCAATCAGCTTTAACTCTGCTAGCTTTAAGGCGAGGACTAAGGTTCGTTGTTGACCTTGGGAACCATACGATCGCGCCGGAGTTTGGTTGATGGTAAACTCGACTTCATCCCGGTGGGGCCCGACGAGGCTCGTTCCTTGATGCTGTTCGGGAATTCGACGCAACTGGATTTTTTCTAAAAACGCCTGTTGAACTTTTTCTGGCTCGTCGCGATCGATGCTGACATTGGGAGCATAAGTAACGTCCAATACCTCAGTCTTACCACTAATACTGGCATGCCATGCTGTAGCCAACGGGGCAAGCCGCTCTAAAACTCTTGCCCGACGCCGAGTGACGCGGGAACCGGTTGTCGCCAGTTGTGCATCCCACAGTGCCAGTTGATCGAGTTGGTCTGTCGGTAATTCATCGATTCTGCCTTCTGCGGCTTGGGAGCGAAATTTCTTCAGGAGAGCATTGCGCTGTCGCAGCACCTGGTTATATTGCTGCAAGATATATGCATAGATGGGTTCGAGCTGAATCAGGAGGGAATCGAGCCAACTGCGACGCCGTTCGGGTCCACCCCGCACCAGTTCTAAATCCAGGCTAGAGAATTGTACGGCATTGAGGACACCCAAAAAGTCTAGCTGGCGGCGTAGTGCTTCTCGATTGAGAGCAACAGTACGCCGTCCTTGTGCGCGTAGTGTTAAAGACAACTCGACTGAGCCATAGGCACGTTCTAGGTTAGCCCGAATTTGACCGATACTGGCGTCTTCCAAAACGAGTTCGCGATCGCGTACTGACCGATGGCTTTTGAGAGTCGAGAGCAACTCTACAGCCTCTAATAGATTTGACTTGCCCTGAGCATTATTCCCTACCAAAATCGTCTTGGGTGCATCAAAATTGACGAGGCAATCCTGGTAGTTACGGAACTGTTGGAGGTGTAGGTTTTTTAGGTACATTAGTTATCTGTTACGGGTTATTTGTTATGAGTTATTTGTGATTAGCTATTTGCTATCGGCTGACCAACAAACAACTAACCACTAACAACAAATAACTAACGAGTTTTGTACCAGCGAATAAACAATTTCTCCAACTCTACCCAGACAAACAGTAAAGTACTAAAGCCAAGGCAAATGGCAAGTTCTTGGAGCGTGAGCGCTCGTGTTCCAAAGAAGTCTTGCAGGAATGGTACATAGATGAGCAGCAACTGTAATATCGTGGTCACCGTTACAGCCCAGAGCAAATAAGGATTACCAAATGGGTTTAACTCGGCTACTAAGCGAGTATTGGAACGAACCGCTATAGCGTGACCCATTTGGGCAATACATAGACTGGTAAATACCATCGTCTTCCATTGTTCGGGAAAGTATTGATGAGCCAGTGCCATCAACGCAATATTGACAATTCCGAAAATAATGCCGATGCGTATCATATAAGACCCTAAACCCCTAGCAAAAATACTCTCGCGGGGGCTAAAGGGCGGACGCTTCATCACATCGGGTTCTGCTGGTTCCACGGCTAGGGCGAGAGCGGGTAAGCCATCGGTAACGAGGTTCATCCAGAGAATTTGTAACGGTGAGAGGGGAACCTCTTGTAATCCCATCAATGGCGCAGCGGCGATGGTTAACACCTCACCAATGTTGCTACCCAGGATGTACTTAATAAACCGACGGATGTTGTTGTAGACCGTTCGACCTTCCTCCGTCGCAGCGACAATTGTGGCAAAGTTATCATCGAGCAGCACCATATCGCTCGCTTCTTTACTCACATCGGTGCCGGTGATACCCATGGCAATCCCAATGTCTGCTTGTTTGAGCGCTGGTGCATCGTTGACGCCATCACCCGTCATTGCCACAAATCTGCCACGGCGCTGGAGTGCCTGAACGATCCGGAGTTTATGTTCGGGGGCAACACGAGCGTAGATGCTCACCAAATCTACTTGTTGTTCGAGTTCGTCTTGAGAAAGCTTTTGTAACTCTTGACCCGTGAGAACGCGATCGCCTTCCTCAGCAATTCCTAAGTCCTGCGCGATCGCTCTAGCTGTTAGCTGATGGTCGCCTGTAATCATCACCGCTCGAATCCCAGCATCTCGGCAACGGGACACGGCATCCCGAACCTCTGGGCGTGGGGCATCTAGCATTCCTACCAGTCCCAGCCATACCAATTCTTGTTCAGCGGCTTCGCTCGCCTCTTCTCCGTCTTCTTCTGGCAAAATCTCCAGGGGCTTATAGGCAAATCCCAGCACCCGCAATCCAGCCCCTGCCATTTGGTTGTTGTGCTCCAGAATCTGCTGTCGTTGAGTATCCGTCAGTGTATCAACCCCTCCGTGACTCTGAGCCAAACGACAACGCTCCAACACCAACTCGGGTGACCCCTTCGTAAACATAATGTAAGGGCTGTTGGTTGGCAGATGGATAGCGGACTGGTCGGGTGGCACCTCGCAGATCGTACTCATGCGTTTGCGCTCTGAGGAGAAGGGAAATTCACCAGCCCGACGGATCTGACGCGATATGGGTTCTTTATCAACACCGCCTTTCCCGGCAAGGACAACCAGCGCTCCTTCTGTGGGGTCTCCTAAAATCGTCCACTCGCCCTCGTCATGCTGCAAAATCGAATCATTACAGAGCGCACAAGCCAGTAGGAGTGGTTCTAGTTCCGGATACTGCCCGATAGAAATCGAAGACCCGTCAAGCTGAAACTCTCCCGTTGGTACATAACCTTCACCTGTAACCTTCAACGTGTGGTTGGGTGTATCCACCCGTTGCACCACCATTTTGTTTTGGGTGAGGGTGCCAGTTTTATCGGAGCAAATTGTAGTGACGCTGCCTAGGGTTTCCACCGCAGGGAGTTTACGAATCAGGGCGTGGCGGCGCACCATCCGCTGCGTGCCTAATGCTAACGTGACAGTGATGACCGCTGGTAAGCCCTCTGGAACGACAGCAACTGCCATCGAGAGAGAAACTTCCACCAATTCTTGTAATACGCTCAAATCGCCGCCGCTACGCAGCAAGCCAAAGCCGATTACTACGGCCACTAGCACTAGAGAACCTGATACCAAGACGTTCCCCAACTGGGTCATTCTCTGTTGCAGGGGTGTCGGCTCGCTTTGGACGCCTTGAAGCATTTCGGCAATTCGTCCCAGTTCCGTCGTCATCCCGGTGTTGGTAACGAGGACGGTGCCTCTTCCCTGGACAACTTCGGTACCCTGAAACACTAAATTGATCCGATCGCCTAATGCGGTATCTTCTGGGAGAGTTAACTTAGCTTGCTTACTCACCGCATGAGCTTCTCCTGTTAATGCGGATTCACGCACTTGCAGGTTCGACTCTTCAATTAAGCGTCCATCTGCTGCAATCTGTACGCCAGCTTCTAGGAGCATAATATCCCCTGGAGCAAGCTGCTTGCTTTCTACCTCAAGGGGTTTTCCGTCGCGAATCACTCGTACCTTAGGGGACGCGAGGTTCTTGAGAGCCGCGAGCGCTTTTTCCGCACGGCTTTCCTGGAGATATCCCAAAACACCGTTGAGGATGACAATCAACAAAATCGCGATCGTATCTTTAAAGGGAACTTCTCCTGGGGAGAGGCCTCCTTTTTGTAGAGCCACTAGATCGAGCACTCCGGAGACGACCGCTACTGCAATCAGCATCAGCAACATGATGTTGGTGAACTGATCGAGGAGAATAGACCAAGAACTGCGACCGGCTGTCTCCTTTAGTTCGTTCAAACCGTAGTGTTGCAGACGATCCGATACCTGTTGGGATGTCAAGCCAGTTTCAGGGTCGCTGCTCAGTTCTGAAAGCGATTGTTTTACATCCAGTGTGTGCCACACTTTTCCAGGGTCAGGCAAAGAATTTGAACGAGTTAAGGGAGTCACGGGAGATGTTTTCTTGAACACGATATGCCCTCGATCATAGTCTGAAAGACTTATTGACTGGGAGCCTTCGGCTATCGCTCGATAGCCATAAACCACCAGTTTCCATCCATTTCACTACGTTCCTCATCTGTTTATTCGTAAATTGCCCCACTTCTCGAAAAACGCCGTTTCGCTCAGCGCTCGCGTGCCACTTCTCCCAAACCGGGCAGCACAGGTAAATTTGGCACGAAAACCGTTACTGCTTTGGGAATGAGGCGAAATTTTGCTGGGGTGTAAGTCACGATTTCACCATCAGCATTAACGGCTTGAGGTTTGCGAGTATAAATTTCAAATTCCTTACCCTCAAGAGTTCGCACACCCGGCCAATCTGCGTGCCTGCCTTGCCGCATGGCTGGTAGCAACAAAACAATCTGCCACCAGTGCTGGCATTCGAGGCTATAAAGATCCAAGCGCTCGTCATTAATAGCCGCATCATCAGCTACCGTCATACCACCGCCATAGTATCGTCCGTTTCCCACGGCAATTTGCACACTTTGGACTCGAATCGAAGTGTCACCCATGCGAATTTCGGCTCGAAAGGGTCGAGATTTCCAAATAACTTTAACGGCTGCAACCGCATAAGCCAAGACTCCCCAACGGCGTTTATCTTGTTTGCTCAGTTGCCGAGTGATTTGTACGCTCAATCCCAGACTCGCGACATTAAAGAAGTATTTGTTATTGACTCGGCCTAGGTCAATCCGCCGACTGTAACCTGCGGCAATTACCTGACAAGCTTCGGGTATGGATGGAGGAATGCCCAGAGTACGTGCAAGGTCATTGGCTGTTCCCAACGGTAAAATCCCCAAGGGAAGCTGAGTATCGACTAACCCCTCAATAGCGGCATTCAACGTGCCATCACCACCCCCCACGATCGCTAAATCAACGCGATCGCGATAACTACGAATAATGTCAGGTAACTGATGCGGTCTTGCTGTGGACTCTTCCAAAACATCAAAACCCAGCGCGTGCAACTGGCTGACTGCCTGGGATAACGTTTTATGTCCTTGCCGAGAGTGGCGGTTCACCAGCAACAGCGCTCGCTGAGTCATGCTGCGCCTCATCAATTGGGATTACTCTAATCACTTTGGCAAAATTCTTGAAAAAAGACTATAGGTAATGGGGAATAGGTAATGGGGAAAAAGTTTCTATACTGGTTACCGTTAAAATTGGTAGCGAACGCTAAAGTAAAATCCCCGATCTTGTGCATTTTCCCCTCGATCGTCGAGTTTAATTAGCGGATAACCATAGTCTAATCGCAGGTTCAGGCCGGGTTGGGGTTCCCAAAGTAAGCCTATACCCAGACCCGCTAAAAACCGTTGCGAGGGTAAAAATTGGTTAATTGGATTGTCAGGAGAATTCCAGACATAACCCGCATCAAAAAACGGAGCTAGCTGGAACGTGGCCGCCCCAGCTTCATTGCGCTCTAAGGTGATGCGGTCTTCAAGGGAGAAGCGTACACCATTGTCGCCAGCTCGGATGTTTTGTCGGTAGCCCCGTAATGATTGACCTCCGCCAACGACAAATTGTTGGGAGGGCAATAGGCTATCGGGTGTTAGCTGAATGTCAGCTCCTACAATTAAAAAGTTATTCTCGTTGAGAATTTGCACGCGCTGCGCTTGAGCGAGCCAACTGAAAAAGCGCCCATCCGGCTCGGGACTGGGATTAACGGTAGCATCAAATATACCCAAACCGAAACTAAAAAGCGATCGCAAAGACCAAGCGCCCCGAACATCCCGGCGCACGTAATCTTGTCCGAACTTAAGGACGCTGGTTTGAGTCACGCCGTCCAAATCAGCACCGGGACTGGGGAAGCCAAAGTCGCCAATCTGGGTTTGGTTCCGTTGCCAAGCAAAGCCTAAAGATAAGGCAAACTCTTCGCGAGGGGTACGTATCAAGGGTTGACGAAAACTCCCTTCATACAGCTGGGAATTTCCCTCAATATTAAACAGATCGCTCAGCTTAACCTCAGAATCAACGATTTTATTCCAAGTGAGCGCAGTTCTCAGTTGTACGGTGCCATTCATCGGATTGACTGGCAACTGATAACTCAATTCCAAATTGTCAGAGCCACTCCTAGTGGTGTGGTAGTAGGAAGTCGCCACTTGATCCCCATAGCCGGTTAGGTTGCGATAAAGCAAGTTAAGACCCAATCGCTCGGAACCGACGCTAGGTGGTGAGTAATTATCAATTCCTACACTACCTTCAAAGGGGTCAGCTTCGGTCACGCGAACGATGAGAATACTTTGTCCAGTTCGACCTGTTGCTCGCAGGCTGGCTTCCACATTCTCAAACAAGGGATCAGCTCGTAGCAACCGTAATTGATCTTCCAACTTAGCCGTGTTAAGAGGCGTCTTAGCCCCCAGTTGTACTCGACTGCGAACATAATCGGGATTAACTCGGCGGGTTCCTTCAATCTGGATTTCTGCCAAACTTCCCTCAATCACGCGGATTTGCACGACGCCATTCGCAATCTCCTGATCGACCAGAATTGCTCTAGAGGTGATATAGCCCCGCTCCAAGTACAACTGGGTAATCGCATCTGCCACTGCTCTGAGCTGTTCCACACTCAGGGAGCGTCCTTCATAAGGCTGCACGATGGGATTGAATTGCTCAGGGCTAAAGACACTACTGCCAATAACTTCAATTTTTTTAACGGGAACAGTTGGCGCATCAGAAGAAGTTGGCGGGGATTGACTGGGAGGTTCTGAATTGGAGGGTGGTTGTTCTAGAGTAGGGGGTGTTTGTGGCTCTAGCGGTTGGGGTGTAGGGTTTGGGAGAGGTTGCAAAAAGCGGTCTTCATTGGGATTAGGTCGTACATTGCTGGGTGTAATGCCGGGGTTCGGCGCAGGCGTAACTGTTGGATTCTGTGCCTGCGAATAAATCTCAGAGGAAAGGTTTGGCCAGAAGTATTGTTCAACTGCTTCTTGACCGTTCAAGATAGCTCCGTGAGAAAAGTGGGGTGCTACCGACAAGCTTTCTATTGGCGAAAGCGTGTTAGCTGGAAACATTCCAGGAGGAAACAGAGGGTTACTGACCGGATCTGTGTCCACCTTCGCCACGGCTAGTAACGTATTTGAAGTCATCACCCTAGCGTTTGCGCTGCCAGGTGTAGCAAGAGCAGAGCTACATTGAAACAGCACCATGCCCGTGCTACCGAGGCAAGTCATTCCGACACATAAGGGGACGAATTTCTGGAGAAGATGCTTGGTTCCTAATCCGCCAAGGGAGGTCAGCTCTGGATGCACTGCTCTGCCGCTTGGACTGCGCTCTACTCCACTCCCAGACCTATCGAACTGCACGCGAACCGAGCAGGCGGGTGCAGGCGCATCATTGATTAAATCCTCACGGCAAAGCAATACCATCCTCGAATGCATCGGACTCTGATTCTCCTTGGAGCAATGTGCTGGCAGACTGGGGCAACACCCCATGGTACGCGAGTAAATACCCCCGAAAGATGACTTCCCATCACGAGTAGAAGATAAATTTTGCTTCTTGACAGTTATATTTCACGGTTATAGCCGATCGAGTGTCCTTCTTGACCTACTTTGCACCTAAATTAATAACTGCGATCCCGCTCCTCCTGCTTAAGGTTCGACTTCTGACCACAGTCTTTCTAGCTGATGCTGCCATGCTGCTAGTACCTGTTCGCGGGAGGAGGCTTCCTGTTCTAGATCTCCCATAAGTCCTTCTCGATAAAACCGATCTAAGGTTTGGAGTGTTGCTTCCAAGGATTGTCCTTGTTGCTTTGCCACTTTGATAATTTGACGAATGCGATTAGTTGCCAACTGATTGAAGGTATTGGATAGACCTTGCTGACGTAGAGAGACTAATCGTGCGACTGCTGATGAAAAGTCCTCAGGATCGAGAGTCTCACAGTTGTGTTGGAAAACGCCCCAAAGAACGTTTTGATTTAGGGCGTAACGCGTTTCCTGCGTTTGATCAAAATTAGCTTCTAGTAGTTGTTCGAGAAAAGGTTGAGCCTCTTGAGACGAGGCGATGGGAATCAAAAGCCGTAGCCAAGATTGGTCTTGCGAGAGTAGCACCAAAAGTCGTAACTGAGGTGTCTCTACCTGCCACGCATCTGGTTGTGTTGTCTCAACCGCAGCTGCACCAAAGAGTTCTATGAGCTTATTGGTAATCTCTTGAGGTTTCATAAGGCTAGAGAAAAAAATCCCCCGACAGTAGTCGAGGGAGATGCTTACTCAGTATGAAGGATTCCGGTTCACCATGACCAGTTATCAGTTTTTAACCGGGTTTAACGTTTAGGGAAGCCACTCTAGAACAGCTTCTTCTTTCGTGTTGGTATTGCGTGATGGCGTCTCGCGAGTAAATTTCATATGGATGGAGCGAGTTTGCACGCCATCCGATGCCACAGCCATGATGGGATAGTCGATCAGGCCATCCTGGAAGGACATCTGGAAGCGGAAAGTACCATCGGGATTTAGCTTGATCGGGCGTCCGCCAATTGTCACGGTGGCATCAGGCTCAGTAGCACCATAGACAATTAACTCAGCATCAGCAACCAACCAGAACTGGCGAGGACGAATTGGCACCGCAGACGCGGAGAAACCAACTCCAGACATGCCAACGCCGGACATCGTCAAACCCGACACGGTGGGCACAGCCCACATGCCAACGCCGGATGGGAAAACATAGGAGCTGATTGCCTGCTCGTGAACTGGAACTTGCTGCATGGAACCATACAGAGAACCGGCAACACGCTGAGCTTCGGCGGATTGTGCCATGCCAAAGATTTGATCGTAGATGGGATTGCCCGTTTCGGTTCCCGCTGCTGCCGCTTTCTGGCTGGGAGGAACCAGCTTGTAGAGGGTCTTGCCGCGCAGGTCGTCATCCCAATTAACTGTGATGAATTGGTCTTCAATCCAATCAGAGGGATAAACCGGAGGAACGCGTACTGGGGTGGAACGAGCGAGAACGAGCCAGCGACCATCCGCGCAGCGATAGCCGATATCGACAGCATAATCGCGATCGCTTACAGGCATCGGCAAGTACCATTCCCGTGCTAGTTCGTCGCAAGGATATTCCTGAACGCTATGAGGCGCTTGGTACTCAATGCTGATGTCGGTAACATCGTAAATCCGCAGTGCTAGCTGTTGTCCTCCGTGACGCCGTAATTCTTCTTTATGATCGTTCGGAATGTCCCAGTAAGCATAAGACCATTGCGGGTCGCGCGGCATTAGGACAATTCGGCTTTCACCGTAGCCCCCTGGTAAATCGGCTAACCCTTCATCAACAGAGGCGAGGGTACCGCCAGTTCGATCGTCCTGACCTAATTCAAACTTTGATGCTTCCACTTCTGGTTGGGCCTCCACTGCGCGAGATGGATTAATTGAGAGTTTCGTGCGTTGTATCTTTTGAATTTCTGCCAGTAACTGCGCCTTACGCATCCGGCTATAACGAGAGACACCATATTCGCTGGCAACTTTCCGCAGTTGCCGCAATGTCATCTCTTCCAAGGGTGGGCGTTCTTTTGCCATGATGTGTGCTCTCCACTAATTAGGACGGCAGGTATTTCACTCCTGATGAATTCAAGATTGGTCGTCATGCCAAATCTCCAAATGTTGAAAGAGAGTTAAGCTTTCAACCTAAAGTCGATTTTGATTGGGATTTCCAGGCTGGATTCTCAAGAGGCTTACGCCTACGTACTTTGGGCAATTGAAATAGGTGAGTCATCCTTATGTAATAGCTATCTGGAGTTAAGCCAGCCGCCAGTGAGCTCAGATCTGTATTTCTTTGGGATCGCCTTATTAAACTTATGTAACAGAAAGACCTTGGGTAAGGTCAAGAGGTACAGCGCTCGATTTTCGCTAGATTAACGAATTTCCGGGTTATTGGGGATCAATATGTCAGCATTCCATGACATTGCGAGGGCTGGGATCGAAGACCGGTCATTGGGTCGAGATTGAGCTGGAATTAGCGCTCTGTTTAAGTCAAGATTCCATGACAATTAGGTGCAATGTTTAGTTAAACAAAACGAGCCAAACTGGAAGTATCAGTAGGAGTAGCACTGATGTCACGACAATACTACTGGCGATTAACTCTCGGTCGAGATCATACTCTTCAGCCAAAATCAACCCTGCAAAGGCGGTTGGCATCCCTGACATCAAAACTAGTGCTAATCGAGAGTCTGTCGGTAGACCGATTAACGTTGTACCAATTCCTACTAGTCCCGGCAAAACTAAAACTTTCAACACAGCTGGAACGAGTGCGAGTTGAAAGCTTTTCCATCCTTGAATTTGTCCTAGTCGAATGCCCATGAGGATGAACGCGGCAGGAATGACGAACCAGATAGAGGCTCTTAGCCCTGATTCTAGGGAGTCAGGTAGTTCTATCCCTTGGGTCAACAAGCCCGTGATAAAAGCCCAAAGTGAGGGGACGCATAAGACATCTCGAATCTGAATCCACCAACGATTTTCTTGGGGCAATCGCCCAAAGTAGCTTGCTAAAAAAACACCTAGTCCGTAGGTGCCAACGAGGTTTTGGGTGATGCTGTAGAAGACGATGAGACCAAGGGCGCGATCGCTGACGAACAGGGGCGCGATCGCTAACCCAATGAAGCCCGTGTTACCCAGCATTGACGATAGGATAAAACTGCCTTGGCAAGAGCGTTCAGCGACCCAAGTTGAATTGCGATCGAGTACCCGGTTTCCTACCAATAAACTGACCCAAGCCAGTGCCAAACTAGTCGTTAGCGCTGCCACAGTCACGGCTACCGCTAAACTAGTGCCTTCAGAAAAATTCATTCGACGAGCCAACGACAGAATTTCTACTGGCACCCCAATCCAGTAAAGCATCCGACCCAAAAGCTGCGGAAAGGCTGTTGGGAGAAATCTAAGCAGTAATAGTCCTAACCCAGTCCACAAAATTAGGGGAGTGTAGGCATGAAATAGGGTTTCAGTCATTCGTCTTTAACTAACCTAGTAGGTAACTGGTGACCAATAACCCGAGCCAACAACTAAAGACCGATCGCCTATCTCACTACAGTCCAGTCTTTAATCAACCACCGACCATCTTGGCGCACCAAGTCATACTGGACTCGCAGATTTTCGTTGTAGGATTTCGCTGTATTCTCCTGACCCTCTCGGTAAAACTGTGCAGTTTCCTTAACAGCTGCGTCTACTTTAGCTCGATCGGGACTAGTTGGACTGGTTTCGACTGAGTTTACCTCAACAGCGTGCTTGTACTGCCAGTACGAATTTTTTTGTTTATCAGCTTCAGCACTTTGCCGAGAGCGTGACAAAGCTGGCTCCGTTAGGATTTGCTCTAATCGCTCAATTTGATGGTCTGAACCGAAAGCGAGAGATTTAGCCGTCAGCCATGCTTGGATTGCTTGCTGAGCTGTTGCTTTGGTCAGAGGCCCATCTGGAGCCATCGTTTGACCACCAGGTTCGGGAATGGTCACTGGAGGATTTGCCAAACTTACCTGCGGCTGCTCTGGCTTTAGAGGGGGAGCAGATAAACCTTGTAGAGTTCTTTGCAGCCAAATTAGCACTAAAACCAGAAGCCCCAGTCCGACTAAACCACCGATGGAAAGTAAGACCAAGCGTCTAATTTTTTTAGACGGCTTAGACTTTTCTGACGAACGTGGACGACCTGGTGGTATACGCTCTAAGCTATCTTCGGACTCTAATAAGCTTCCTGTTCCAGAATCTATCCGATGCGAGGGAGTTGCGAAAGACTCAGAACCAGTTCTTGAGTGGCGCTGTCGGCGCTGCGATCTCGATGAAGTCTCACGAGGTAGTCCCGTGGCGGTTGATTCTCCATCTGTTGAGACTTGAGAAATCCGTTGAGCTGCGGGTAGCGTAGAAACGCCTTGTGCAGTGGGACGCTCTGTTGTCACTCCTAGTGTCGCTGTTCGACTGGTTGCAACCCCTACAGGTGTCCGCTCAGTAGACCACTGCGACCCCGCAACTGCCGATTCTGTGACAGAGCGATGCGAAGTCGAGCCTACAGGCTGTTGAGCCTCTTGCCCTCGACGGAAAGAAGTTGGCTCATTGATGCTGCTGGAATAAGCCGTAGTTGGGTAGACGGCTTGCTGGGAGTCTACAACGGTCCACTCGTTATTCGTGTCCCCTGACGGCTCTGGCAAGTTTTCTAGATATACCTGTACCTGCTCATCGGCAAAGTATTCCTTCAAGGACGCCTTCTGGCTAGATAAGTCTCTAAAGTGAGGAAATACTGACTTTTGTAGCCAGCGCTCTCCGTAGAGACAGAGTCCCGGTAAGAGGTCAGGGGCACCTTGAGAATGTTCGCGAATGAAGGCAAGGGGTTCGTACTCTTGGCTAAGTTCTAGCGCGCGACTCGCTTCCTCCGTTTGACCCAATAGCAGAGCACATACGGATTGTTCGAGATGAACATCCTGACGTCTGCCCAAGCGCATCAGCATTTGTTTGGCACGAGCAATCAAGGCTGGCTGTCGTTGAGCAAACCCTCTTGCTAATAGGGCATAAACCGCTAGGTAAGTCGCTACAGCTGATGGACGGCGTGCTTCGGCTTCAAACAGATTCTGCTGTTCTGCTGCTGTCAAATAGCCACGTAACTGCTGGATAAAGCGGAGGAAGTCATCAATGCTTAAGCCAGATTGGTCATCACTTGTTCCATCGATACCCCTACGTTCTTGGAGCATCTCTTGCAAAAGCCGCAGACCATTACGCCGTTCAACGATATTGTCTTCGGGCAGTGCTAACAATTCTAGGATGCGATAAGGTCGCAGCCTGTACAAGTCTGCCTGAATTTCTCCCCGCACTGAAGCGAATAAGCCTTCCTTGAGGAGTAACTCTTGACCGGTTTCTAATGAGGTGGCAGCGTTTTCATACTGACCTTGCTGCCATTGCTCTCGACCGAGTTCTAAGCAAGCCAAGGCTAGTGTTAAAACAATATCCGGTCGAACGAGCTGTGGATCTCCCAAACGTCCCTTATCTAAGCTGATGCTGTTGCTGCTACCTAGGTAGGGCTGCGCTAGTTTCAGGACAAGCTCATATTCTCCCAACTCTTGAAGAATCAGTAGCGCACCAATCAGTTGTTCGGGTTGGATTTCAATGCTAGGAGTGTGGGGATCGACTGAAGCTTCAGTTCCTTGGCTTTTTTCTGAACCCCCGATCGCGATCGCTTGACCGGGTTCGCGATCGTAGGTTTTGGCAAGAAAACTGGCATCGTAGGTCGAGCGCTGTTCGGGATCGGACAGAACTGCGTAAGCTTCGTCAAGAAGCTGTTTGCGAGATGTAATCGCCGCTTCACTGTACTCTCGGCGAGGCAGTTGCAGCGTGCGATCTCGATAGGCTTGGTTTAGCTGTTCAGCAGTAGCCTGAATTGGCAGTCCTAATATTCGGTAGTAATCGAGCGGAATTCGCACGGTTGACTCCCCAGCGATGGCAGCTTCTTAAATTAACGTATAGTAGCCAATAGCGCTCTCTTTCAGAACGTACTGTAGCTGTCGAACTATTACATCGGTGCAAAAGTCCTTCAGCGAGAGCCGCCTAAGTCGAGTTGCTAAATTGATGTTAGTCATTCTAGCAACCCGTGCAGCTCATCCCTCTAAATGAGACCGTTTGATCTTACGATAGTGCTATTTTGACTCAAGTTTGTTTAGCTCAACTTTACCCTAGCTTTGTAAAAAAAGCTGAACAAGCGTTGAGAGAATGTTTATTTTAGTGTTGCTGCTAAGGATACAACAAACTGATGGTCACGGAACGGACTTTACCTGAATTTAAAGTTGAGCACGCCACCCTTACCAAGGAAGAAGGTCTGGTTCTGTACGAGGATATGGTACTGGGGCGCTTGTTTGAGGATATGTGCGCTCAAATGTACTACCGGGGCAAAATGTTTGGTTTTGTCCATCTCTATAACGGTCAAGAAGCGGTGTCAACTGGCGTGATCAAAGCGATGCGCCGAGATGAAGACTATGTTTGCAGCACCTATCGCGACCATGTCCATGCTCTCAGTGCAGGTGTACCCGCCCGAGAGGTGATGGCCGAGTTATTTGGCAAAGCCACTGGCTGTAGTAAAGGACGCGGTGGTTCGATGCATATGTTTTCAGCAGAGCATCACTTGTTGGGAGGTTACGCTTTTGTTGCCGAAGGGATTCCAGTCGCCACCGGGGCCGCGTTTCAAACCAAGTATCGACGAGAAGCGTTAGGAGATGCTAGTGCAGACCAAGTAACGGCTTGCTTTTTCGGAGACGGAGCCTGCAATAACGGTCAGTTTTTCGAGTGCTTAAATATGGCAGCACTGTGGAAACTACCCATTATTTATGTTGTAGAAAACAACAAGTGGGCAATTGGGATGGCTCACGAACGGGCAACCTCTCAACCGGAGATTTACAAAAAAGCCAGCGTGTTTGGCATGGCTGGTGTTGAGGTAGATGGTATGGACGTTCTGGCTGTCCGAACGGCTGCTCTAGAAGCGGTTGAACGAGCTCGTGCTGGAGAAGGCCCAACGCTGATAGAAGCTCTTACCTATCGCTTCCGAGGTCACTCTCTGGCCGACCCCGATGAACTTCGCTCTAAAGAAGAGAAGGATTTCTGGTTCACACGCGACCCGATTAAAAAGCTTGCTGCCTATCTCACCGAGCACGACCTGGCCGATGGAGAAGAACTAAAAGCGATCGATCGCAAAATTCAGGATGTCATCAACGATGCCGTCCAATTTGCTGAGTCAAGCCCCGAACCCGATCCCAGCGAACTGTATCGTTATATTTTTGCTGAGGATAACTGAGGTCTTGTACGCCAGCCGTCTGGCGTATTCTCAGGTCTTGGTTAAGCACTCTAGCTTCTGAAGGCGGAAAAATTTAGAGAGCCAGCTTCCTTTGAATGGGAACTGGCTCTCTCAGTTGATTTACTTGTTTTTTATATGTTTAGGGTCTTTATGTTGGCTGACCCCATTTGAATCTGTAATTACTTTGACAGACATTAATCAAAAAACTAGGATTCATAATATTTTATTTATTTTCTTTTTGTTTCATATTGTATTAATTTACAGATATTGCTTAACATTCAGTCCAAGGTGCCTACTCTGTAAGTGTTAACTCCCTGTTATTTGTACCAAAACAAGTTAGTCGGCTTCCCCCAAGTTTGAGTTCTCGCCGACCAACTGCTGATTTTCTGATGCCTCATCTGCACCCATCTGGAGTTGTCAATTAACTCCTCCAACACTTGAGGCACCTAGTAGGTAAAGCCTTAAAACTGACAGCAAACACCCATAACCCTCTCTCTTGGGTGGGAGCGACTCTCACCTTAACTAAAGTGTCCTGCCAATCAAGTCGCGATCGGCGAGAAAACGCAGCTGTCAGTTCAATGTCGTAATGATACTACGAACTACACTCAGACTACTGGAGCCAATGGAACAAGAGATTCAGACGGCCGAATTTGGTACTTGACAAGATTGGCGAGGTCTTGGAGCTGGCTAATGGCTTCAGCACCTTCCAATTTCATCAGTTCTCGGTCATCCCGCATTTCAGTCCAGGTAATTCCATAATCTGACACTAAAAAGCGAATTAGGTGATTATCACCCAAACTAACCATGAAAGAGGCGCTATTCATCTGGCTGCCGCAGGTATAGCAGGAAGCTAGATAGCCTCGGTTCTCTAGTACGATCGCCAAGGCTTGGAGATTCATTACCAAGTCTTGGACAAATTGACGGTGTTGCTCTGCAAGTCGTATGAACACGTTGGTCCTCCAAACACCACTCCTAAAATTTTAGTGCTTTTATACTTTCTTAAGAATTTTACTTCTGGTTTGGGAGAGGTCCGTTCAGAATTTCAAAAGTCTTGAGCAATCGATCCCTATAAACTTGCACCAGACTAGCTCAACTAACGGTTGCTGAGGCGTATCAGCAACAGCCTATCCATTCCCTGCTTACAATCCCCGCCTGTATGTTAACGCTTAACTCTCTTACTTAAGTTCTATCTACAGACGGACATACCAGTCAAGTGAAAATCAGTCAACACAAACAATCTTTATATTAACCGAGTGGGAGAAATAAGACTAATCTGCCGGAAGTCTTGCCAGATGACGCTCTCAAATTCCCCTTTGAGACCTCTTGCGTGCGATTTCCAGTGAAGATGCTAATTCACTTGCCATAAACCAAAGGTAGGTCCAATGAATCGAATTGTTATCCAGTAGACAACCAAAAAGCCGATCCCGATCCAGGTTCCTTTTGTTGTCCATTTAAGAAACTGTTCGCTCTGACCTTTAGAAATCGGAATCCAGGGAAGTATCCTCTCCTCTTGACCGTATTTTTCCCCGAGCGCGACTTTTCGACGTTTGGCTTCACCCATGATCCATTGCCTTGATTAATGAATTCGATCATAACGCTCTAGGCGTTAAGGCGTAGTCAACTATTTACGAAATGACAAGTGAGAACCCTAAAAATGTTAAGAATCTTGAATCGAAAATTTTCTGTCTCGTTAAAGCCAGTGATTTCGGGGAGTTGGGGCGTCCGAGTCAAACCAACTATCGTCTAAATAGTTAATCCGAGCAAAAGGACTGAGAGCGGACAGAACTTGCCGTCCATAGCTGCGGTGGTTTACGCGGTTGTCTAAAAGAGCGACAACCCCTTGAGAGACTCGCACAGGCGCGATCGCACGTTGTAATTCCCTTAAAGCCGCCGGTAAGAGATACAAGCGGAACCAATCTAAGCGACGTTGCTTATGGTAAGCGACTTGACCCGCTACTAAGGGATTTTCCAGAGAAGGCAGCGGTAAAGTCGCGATCGCTAACAGTTGAGGGGCCGGAAACAAACTTTGATGAGTGCGCCAAAATTCCCAACCACTGACCAGGATACCGTTGTCATCTAACCCAGTCTTTTCCACCTGCACTCGCGAACCAAATTCAGCCGCTAAAACAGCACCGAGTTGGGCTTTCAGCGGGACATCCCCAACTAAGAGAACGGCTAGTCCTTTGGCTTTAGCACCAACACTTAGCAGAGTGCGAACCTGGGAAATCAAGGCATCTTGAAATCGAGGTGTATTGGGCATCGGTAGAGCATCGGGCAGATACAAGTGAATCAGTTCATTCTGCCGATCTGGAGAGAACTTAACGCACGTTAAATCTCCCAATCCCACCTGCTGGCGATAAACAGACGCCGAAGCGTCTAAATCCAGCGCCTCACCAATTAGTACCACAGGCTGCTGAGCCCAGACTTCGCTTAATGCTGTTGCCACTTCTACAGGACCGCAAGATAAAGAAAACAAACCTTGCGATCGCGCAATCGATGCCCACATCAACTGACCAGACCGTTGCCAACACTGCCAAAACCGTCTCCACTGGGGAGGTAGATAGTGGTATTCGTCCTCACTCTGGTTTGGTTGTAAGACTTCAAACAACTGGTGCAAGAGCTGTTGCTCATCAGTCTCAATTAAGCAGCACTCATAAGGATTGGGCGGGTGCTGAAATATCGTTTTGGTCAACCGAACGCGAACATTCCGAATCAAGTCGGCTTGTTGCGGTCGTCCTAACATGAGTTCGTCCCAGTCTGTTGGCTGAATGCAAGCCTGGAGTTGTTCGCGTGCCCATCCCTCCAAATCATCCGCACCATCAAACACAGTGGGCACACCAACAGGAAACCACCCTCTGCCGTCGAGTCGGTCAGCTAACCAAGTCGTCGGTGAAGTCAGCAGCAAACCTTGGAAACGCTCATCTGGAAATCTGTCACCGGACTGAACCGCTTTGTCAGTCCCAATCCACTGTTGCAGGCGGGGGATTTCAACCCGCAACAACCACTGTTGTACCGACACAGGTGCTACCAGAATGACTGGACCTGGCCAGAGTAACGCGGGAGCGAGATAACTTAGACGGTACGAGGAGTTAGAGCTTCCTGTCTGAATTAAGGCAGGACGCCCCAAGCGTAAGGCGCGTGCGACTAGCCGCGCCATGGTCAAATGATGAGACCAAGTGGATTGACCCTGCTCTCGTAGAAAAGCACGTAGAGAGGAATGGACTTCTACTTCAATCACGCAGCTCTAGCGTCTGAACGCTCCCTTGAAATTGACACGCCTCGCTCAAGCAAGCCTGATTTCTTGCTCTTTTAAAGAACAACAGCGGCGGCAACAATGCCCTTTCTCATTATGCCAGGGGGATAAGGGGGACTCCCTCTCGTTCAGTCACACCTAATCAAAGGCTTTAATAAATTCCACAATGGTTTCTAGCGATGGTAGGGCAGTTTCTGGCGTTTGCATTGAGTCAGTTTGGAAATGACTTAGCAAGCTAGGCTGGTTAAGTATTGGCTGACCAAACGCTGGGTGATAGTAGACACTCAAGCTCCGATCGCTAGAGTTGGTTACCATGGTATTGGTTGGAGCTTGAAAAAAGCTATTGGATGCCAGTAGCTCGGAGTTTACTTGCAACGGATTAATCGCTTCAAGCTGCGCGATCGCATTTTGTAAAGCCGTGGTACAGCGCTCAATTTGCTCTCGGTCTTCAATCTCCATAGTTCCTAACTCTGGCGATCGCAGCAAGTTCACTAGCGCAGTAATATTGCGATGGGTTGCTACTGCATCGCTGAAGGGAAAAATTGCCAGGTAAGCAATTGTAAATAATTCGGCGTTACTTTCAATGTGAAAAGTCAGAAGAGTTCTCCGAACGCCGACTTTTAGGCTCGGAGCTTTCTTCAGTGCTGGGTAAAGCTGAGCCATCTGATGATATGTGGAGGCTAAAGCCAAGTTAGCATCGAGATCTAAAGGCGCATCGACAACAATCCGAACAGTCGGTAATGTGTTGCTAAAAAACTTTTTCGAGTTTTCGGTAGAAGAGAGGTGAACAATCTTGCTCTTATCACCCTCAGGACTCAGATCGAGCCACTCGCAGGTAATTCCATCCGTTTTGAGTCCGAACCGAGAAACAGCATAAAGCTTCGCCCCAGTCAACGTAGCCCCCGTCAAGTCAGCTCCAATCCAATTCGCCTTAATTAAGCAAGCTTGGGTCAGATCGGCGTAGACTAAACTGGCATCGATTAAATGAGCGTTGCTCAAGTCAGCCCCCACTAAGTTGGCCCCACTTAATTTTGCGCCAGTGAGGTCAGCCCAGCGCAAATTAGCACCGCTCAGGTCAGCCCAGCGAAGATTGGCACCACTGAGGTTAACGCCACTGAGATTCGCCAGTGTTAGATTTGCATGTCGGAGTTCTGCGCCTCGGAGATTACTACCACTGAGGTTGCCTCGGCTGAGATCGGCAGAGTTCAAGTTAGCCGTTTCTAGGTTTGCTGAGGTTAAGAAGGCACCTCGGAGGTTAGTGTCACTCAGGGTAGCGCGGCGGAGGTTGGCTTGCCGGAGAGCCGCCTCTCGCAGATCCGCCCCACTGAGATTCGCTTCGCTCAGATTGGCTTCACTCAGGTCAGCCCGAATCAATTCTGCACGAATTAAGGCGGATTGAAATAAATTTGCTTTTCTCAAGTCAGCCCGAATCAAATTAGCCACATTAAGATTAGCCTGAGCTAAGTTAGCTTCGGAGAGATTGGCACCGCTGAGTCGGGCAACATTGAGTTTGGCTCGGCTGAGATTGGTACGATTTAAGTTAGCACCACTGAGGTTAGCTACGCTTAAGTTTGCCTCGCTCAAATTAGCGCTGCTCAAGTTCGCACCACTCAGATTCATTTCTGCTAGCTCGGCAGCACCAAAATCCCTAAGTCCTGCCGCATAGTTTTTCAGAATTTCTGTAACATCCATTCCGGCTATTTCGACTAACGCCAATGTTGGAACTCCCTCAGCTTCCAGTTGAAACTAACAATTCCTAGTAGCGATCGCTCTTTTTCTGAACAAAGTTCTAGTTTCCACAATTTCAGCGTTGCACAAAAATTAGAACAGCGTAACTAGAGATAGGATTAAATGGCAAACATTGGAATTGTCGGGCTAGGTTTAATTGGCGGCTCGCTAGGGTTAGACTTAAGAGCGCTAGGTCATCACGTCTTGGGAGTCTCCCGTCATCCGGAAACTTGTCAGCGGGCAATCGATCGCGGCGTCGTTGATGAGGCTAGTGTCAATTTGACTCTTTTGGCAGCAGCAGATATCGTCTTTGTTTGCACGCCCATTGCCGCGATTGCGTCAACCGTACAGCAGTTAATTCCCCATCTTTCTCCAGATGCGATCGTTACCGATGTTGGTTCGGTCAAAACTGCTGTGGTCGAAGAAGTGGCTCCCTTGTGGCATAACTTCGTCGGTGGTCATCCGATGGCAGGTACGGCAGAAAGTGGCATTGAGGCGGCGATACCTAGGCTTTTTGCCGGGAACCCTTACGTTTTGACTCCGATTGAAACAACGCCGCCCAGCTCTGTGAAAATCGTAGAAGAACTCGTGCGATCGCTAAAAGCACGATTCTATGTCTGTCGTCCCGAAGACCACGACCGAGCCGTGGCGTGGATTTCTCACCTACCCGTGATGGTTAGTGCGAGCTTGATCGATGCGTGTATGAGCGAAACCGATCTCACGGTTTTAGAGTTAGCGCAACAGCTTGCCAGTTCTGGCTTTCGCGACACGAGTCGTGTTGGCGGCGGCAATCCTGAGTTGGGGGTGATGATGGCACGATATAATCAAGCGTCATTAGTGCGATCGCTCAACGCCTATCGCCACACCCTCGATCGACTGATCGAACGGATTGAGCAGGAAGATTGGAAAACTCTAGAGGAGAAACTACAGCAGACCCAATCGCAGCGTCCGCCATTTGTCTCGAACAGCGACTAAAGTTGACGCTTTCATGCACTCGCAATACGGTTGTCACAACGGCGTCACAGAGAGTATCTATCTTGAAAGAAGTCAGCTCTAGGGAGTCAAGACTGTTTTCTTCACACGATATCAGCTGACACCAAATTTCAGATGGATGACACCGATTGAGATGCTTGTGCTTAGCAAGCTAAGCGATCGTCCAAAATCGGCAAGAGCCGCGTCATCGAGATCGACCGTTCTCCCCAACAGAAGCTTATGCTACCAGACACCCAACCCTCCAAATCTCCTAACGCTGCGCCTTCTACATTCAGAAAGGCGGCGACTTATTTATCACTCGTGTTGCTGGGAGCCGGTGTCACCTTTTCCAGCAATTATTTCCTGACCCGCAATTCGCTAAGTCTAGGGGCATTTCCCGCTCAAGCCTCTTCTAATGCCATAGCACAAACCGTTCCACCCAGTAGACCGTTAACGACCCCGGCGGACACTAACTTTATCACTCAAGTTGTCGAAAACGTTGGACCGGCTGTAGTGCGAATTGATTCGTCCCGAACGGTTGTCAGCGAGGTTCCAGACATTTTTAATAATCCACTGTTCCGCGATTTCTTTGGAGCCGATCTCCCGACTGGTCCCCAAAAGCGAGTCGAGAAGGGTACGGGTAGTGGCTTTATTATCAGCAAAGATGGTGAAATTTTGACAAATGCCCACGTTGTGGATGGTGCCGATACGGTGAGCGTCACCTTCAAAGATGGTCGTACCCTGACGGGTAAAGTGATGGGAACTGACCCCGTAACGGATGTCGCCATTGTCAAAATTCAAGCCAATAACCTGCCCACCGTTACCCTCGGTGATTCCAATCAACTGAAGCCAGGAGAATGGGCGATCGCGATCGGGAACCCTCTGGGTCTCGATAATACTGTAACAACGGGCATTATTAGCGCGACTGGGCGATCGAGTTCTCAAGTCGGCGTTCCGGACAAGCGCGTTCAATTTATCCAAACCGATGCAGCCATCAACCCTGGTAACTCTGGAGGACCGCTACTGAATGCTTCTGGTCAGGTAATTGGCATGAATACAGCGATTATCCAAGGAGCTCAAGGGTTAGGTTTTGCAATTCCTATCAATACGGCTAAACGGATTGCTGATGAGTTGGTAGCCAATGGTAAGGTTCAGCATCCTTACCTAGGGATTCAGATGGTGACATTGACACCAGAGTTGAAGAAAAACATTAACGAAAATCCCAATGCTGGCCTCACCGTTGATGAGGATAACGGCGTACTCATTGCTAAAGTGATACCCGATTCACCCGCTGCTCAAGCTGGATTACGCTCTGGTGATGTTATCCACAAAATCAACGGTCAACCCGTAAAAGACGCAGAGGATGTTCAAAAGGCTGTAGAAGGTTCTCAGATTGGCAGCAGTATCCAAATCGAGTTGCACCGAAATCAAAGAAATATGACTTTAGCGGTGAAACCGGGGGCCGTCCCCACACAACAGGCACAGAGGGAGTAGTCGGGTTGAGGACTCATGCTTACCTGAGGTAAGTGCAACGGGTCTGCTCGGAGTTTATGCAGAAGGTCAGGGATGGGAATTCTTCCATCCCTTTTTTTTACAGGAAATTTATATTAATTTTTAGCTACTAGGTAGTAGTATTACCAATGAGTAATCTATAAGGGGTAATGACTTCCATCTAAAGCCTGGATTCTATCAACTGGATTCGCACTGACACCATTACCAGAAGTTAGATGAGCGCTCTCAGTGATTTTAACCAAAGGTTTCTGTATGCACTTGAAAAAACTCATAAAAGTGTATTTATAGGGTTAGGCATTTTTTTTCTTATTTTAATTGGTTGTATAGACTATTTTGTTCCTCCAGAGATTTATCTGTCAATTTTTTATTTATTACCAATTTATAGCTTGACCTGGTTTGTTGGCAGAAAAGCTGGAATTATAGCTGCTTTACTTAGCGCGATCGCTAGCTCACTCACCCATTTAATCAATGAAGATAGAGATTCATTTATTTTAATTATTGGATTCTGGAACTCATGCTTTAACTTGAGTTTATTTATAATCTTATCCACTCTGTTTTTTGAACTCCATCATTTTATAGAAGAAGAACAAAAACAAGCGAGGATTGATAAGGTTACGGGATTAGCCAATAAGCGATTATTTTTTGAATTAGCTCACTTGGAAATCAAAAAATCTCATAGGTACAGACATCCGCTAACTATTATCTATATGGATATTGATGATTTTAAGAAGATTAATGAAATGCTGGGAAGAACGATTGGAGATAAACTTCTAAAGACAGTAGCTGAAACAATAAAAAGTAATATCCGAGAGACAGATATTATTGGTAGAATTGGCGATGACGAGTTTTCTATTCTTTTGCCAGGAAGTGGATACGAACCTGCTCAAATTGTTATTTTTAGGGTTCAAAGTGAACTATTAAAGGTCATGCAGAAAAATAATTGGGCGATTAATTTTAGTCTTGGTGCTGTTACCTTTCTGAGTCCACCAAAATCAGTTGAGGAAATGCTTCAGCCAGCCGATCGCTTAATGTATTTAGTTAAAAATGAAGGAAAAAATCATCTAAAACACAGAACTTCTGTCTAATTAATAAGCAGTCAATTAGGCTCAGGGCTGCTGGTTAGGAAATAAATAGGCGATCGCGACTAATCCCGATATAATTAGTAGAGTTAACCAAAAAAGTCCAACGAAAAAGATATACATAATATGATTTTTTCAGCTCCGTATATTTAAGGATTTAAGATTAAGTATTTAGGAGATGGCATATACTCCAACAGACATCATGAATCAACAATACATATAAAATCGAACCAACCCATCAGACCCACTTATTAATGCTTTTAAAAAACAGTTGCTATTCTGGAGATGCTCGTGGGAGCTGAATCCGCGATAACACCACATTTAGCCAGAAGTAAAACTCTTTGTGTCCATAGAATCGAGAAGTATTAAGCCATTAGTCACAGCCCAATCTTGGAGACTCTTCAAAATTAACAACCAGCTATGACAAATTGATGGCCATCTTGTGTCAAACAATTGTCACCATTTGAAATTAACAAAGCAAGCGAGGTTAGATGCGCTGATCCACCATTGACGATAAAGACTAAAACTCCAAACCCTATTAAGAGCCAGGGCAGGAGGTAAAACACCTCTCTCTTATAAGGTTAGGGGTTAGGTAGAGGTTGTTTCAGCTTTCTCTGGCTTGTTCTTTCTAGCTCAATCCCTCTGATAGTCAGTCTTGAATTTTAGTAATCTTGCAAAATTTGATGCCTTGGGTTGAATCTATAGGAAAGATAATTTTGTAACTATTTTAACTTAGCTATAATTCTGTAACCGTTTTTACCAATTAAATTTTAATGTTAAATTAACATCTAATGCTTGAATATAAACCCCCAATCTTGGTTGTTCTCAAGAACGACTACTTCTCTCTGAATTCAGTGACATTCCATTTAATTTAAATGGAATGTCACTGACTTAAGCATTAATCAACCCTTGCGCGGGGGGGGAGAGAGGTGGAGACGCTTGTCCCCCAATGGGGGTTTGGGGGAAACTCTCAAGTCCGGGTTTTCTTCAATACCTGCAACTTTCGCCTTAAGTTAGTGCCATTCAATTTAAATGCACAATCTTGTGCATCAGTCTGGCTTGGGTAAGTCCAGATAGGGAATTCTCCCATGAGCATAGTAACGACGATAGAGCAGTTCTAACTTACCGCCATACTCCTGAATTAATGCCAACTGACGCCGATACAGTCCGCGAAAGGTGTTGGCAAACAGCAGTGTAACAATCGCCACGCATAACCCAGTGACTGTGGAGACTAATGCTTCACTAATACCGCCCGTAACGCCTGCGGTTTTACTCCCGCCAATATCACCTAACCGGAGAGCTGAAAAAGCTTGCATTAAGCCAAGAATGGTTCCCAAAAGACCTAATAGAGGCGACGCGCCAATTATAGTCTCAAACACTGTGCTGAAGCGGTTAAGGATGGGCAACTCAGCTTGAGCTGCACTTTCCAGCGCCAGTTGAAATTCTTCTGGAGTAGGTTGTTCCAACTCCAAAGCTGCCAGAAAAATTCGCGCCATTGGTAAGTCGCTATTTTTTTCTAGCTTGAGAAAGGCTGAGTTGGGATCGCGCGGGTAGAGATAGAGAATTTCTTTGACTAGGCGTTTTTGACGGCCGGTCACTCCTTGCCAAAAGACAATGCGCTCTGAAATGAGTGCGATCGCTAGGAGAGAAAACGCCAGTAGGGGAAACATCACCACCCCACCCGCAGCAAAGAGAGCACTGATTGACATTAGGTGCTTTCAAGTTAGGGATTATTCGGGATGCGTTCAATTTGGGCGTAGCCACTGAAAATGAGTCTATTCCCCTGAGTTTCCAGGCGATTGATCCGCATTGTGACACCATCCAGATTAAAGCGATCCAGATCCACCATGTTATTCAATATCTCAGCCAATGCATCTGTCAAGGTTCGAGAAATTTCCCTCAACTCCTCTGGGACAGCGTCAGGTACAAACTGGGGGTTTTGGAACAGAACGCGACGCCGCCGCTCGACTGCAAGGGTACAAGTCATGCTAATGGGTACCAAACCGCGCTCGGAGAGATCCGCTTTCGCGAAAAGCTGAATGCGGCTGTTGGGTTGCAGTTGTACTTGTACGTCTGTAAACGAAATGGGCTGACCGCCAGACAGTTCGTCCAAGGCTGGAATAGAAAGGTTTTCCAGACGTTTTCTGACTAGCTCTGCCTTGAAGGAGTTGTTGATGTCGTCTTGAGTTAGCACGACTTGAGCTATCGCCTGAGTCGGTTGCTTCAGACTAATCTGTCCCTTTAACACAGAGCCGAAGTCCAAGGAGACAGCATCGGTTTCAAACGATAGCTCCTCGGAGCGAAATTGCCGACGAATCACCAACCCACGACCGCTTACCTTGAAACTATCGATGCTACCCTGCAACAATTTGCTAGAGGGATTGCAGCGAACCGATACATCGATCGACTCGCTTTGCGTAAACAGGTGGCGAATAGTCTTGCTGGCGACGGTATTGAGCATTTGCTCTCCCCAATCGTTGCCAGAAGGATTTTTTGTACCGGTGAAGCCACCAAACATACTGTTGTGCATCCACGAGAGTTCTTTATAATTTGTAACAAAATGTGAAGTACTCAGCAATTCACAACCTCACTCGCTGACGCATTAAGATGGCTTGGAGCAACCGATGAACAGAGATGATCTACCTTTGCCACAGCAGTTGTTTAATTCTTTCTTTAGTTTTAGTACGGAAAGCCTCTACCTCGACAATAGAATTTCTTAATGCTGCCATTAGCTTTAGTGAATCGACGGGAGAAAAGCCGGTAACTGGCTTTTCTGGAGTCACCACACAAACCCGCCGCTGTTGCCTTCGCCTCTACAAGTGAGGAAGGATGAAAGTGGCGGGGTGTTCATGATTCAAGGTTTGTCGTTCAATGAATGCTTTCGTCCTCCAATGAGAAGGTTAAGCGATCGCTAATACCCACTCCTGGAGGATAGCATTTACCTGCTCTGGCACCTCATCATGGGGACAATGACCCGCTTGGAGGTAGTGCTCTGTCAAATCGGGATAGTACTGCCGAAACTTCGCTCCGCGCTCTCTTGCCTGCATCCAGGGGTCTGCTTCTCCCCAGAGCAGTAACAACGGACGAGGCAGTTGCCCTAACAATACATCCACATTTTCACCTTGAGGCGACTTGAAGACCGAGGCAAAAACCTTATGGGCCCCGACATCACAGGAGGGACGATAAATGTCTTCAACGAGCTGGTCAGTCACCGCACTCTGGTCGAGATAAACCTTCTCAAGCGTTTGGCGGATTACCGAACGTTGCCGCACGTACTGGAACAACAAATAACTGGCCCAAGGTTGCAGCAACACTGTGCGAGTCAGATCGTTCAAGAATTTTTGCAGAGGATTGGGTTGAGTCGGGATCTTAGTATCGGTAAAGGGGCCCGCACTGTTGAGTAGGACTAAACCAACCGCAGCATCAGGGCGCTGAGCTGCCACGCACAGCGCCGAATAGCCTCCTAACGAGTTTCCTGCTAACACAGCAGGCTGACCAATAACTTGAGTGATGAAGTCGTGCAACTGGTCTCGCCACAAATCACCGCCATACTGCCAATCGGGTTTAGCGGAACGTCCGAATCCCAAGAGGTCAATTGCCCAAACTTCAAAATCGTTCTTGAGTTGGGCGATATTTTTGCGCCAATGGTCTGTGGATGCTCCAAAACCGTGAATCAAAAGTAATGGTGGGCGTCCCGACCGCTTCTGTCCAGCTTGTACATAGTAAATAGATTGACCTCGCCACTGCCAGTAAGTACCAGGAATGGGGCTGGTAGCGATATCTCGGATTGCCTGCGTAGTCACGAGAAATGTTACGTAAAGTTAACCCTACTTATTTTATCTGCTGGACGGTGACTCAATTTCGGTTGATGCGAAATTGTGCTGTGACGGACTTTACCTAGGTGTGCAGCACTGGGTTAGTCCTAGCGATATCACAGGTAAATTCTGTCAACGTTTCTTAAACGAGTTACTCGGTTGAGCAACAAATGTTAAAACAACTTGATGTATTAGAACGATTGATGTTGAGTAATATAAAGAAAAAGCTAAAATAGTCTCTCAGGACAATCGCAAATTCAGTACCAATAGTATGAACTAGAGAGGGTAGAGTAGTGTCTGTCGAGACCATTGAGCAACGTTCAACAGCCCGTAAACACGCACCTCGGTATCGTGTTTTGCTCCACAACGATGACTTTAATTCGATGGAGTATGTGGTGCAAGTATTGATGCAGACGGTATCAAGCCTCACACAGCCTCAAGCCGTTAGTATCATGATGGAAGCTCATACCTCAGGCGTGGCTTTGGTAATTGCCTGCGCTCAGGAGCATGCTGAATTTTACAGCGAAACCTTAAACAATCACGGTTTAACTAGCACCATCGAACCGGATGAATAAAGAATTCGGTAACGCCTTCAATCTTCAAAAATCTTTCAAAAACTACTTTCTGGTTTGTTGCCGACTGATATAGCAAACAACAATTGAAATCCAACCTTGCTAAGCTAGCCCAATACCCAGCACTCGTGCGGCTGAGCTTGTTCTTGATGGCTCTGCTGCTGGTTTGGTTGCCGCTAGCTGCGCCGATTTACCTGTTCCTAAGTCACGATCCGAACTTAGTCACGATCTTAACGATGGGACTTTTGTTCGGGGGATTTTTGTGGTTACTCCGATGGTGGGGTAAGCATGTCCATCAACAACCCCAGTTACTGAATTATTACGGCTTAAAAGGTACGCGGCAAAATGGGCTAGACCTACTTAAAGGCTTGAGTATTGGTCTGTTATTCGTATTTGCACTGTTCGCCTTAGAAGGCTCGCTGGGTTGGCTGAAATTTGAGACGCCTCAACCAGGACTGCCTCGGTTGATTGTAGAAGGATTGGTCAGCGCCCTCGGGATTGGCTTTGCAGAGGAGTTAGTATTTCGTGGCTGGCTGTTAGAAGAGTTGCAACGGGACTATAGCCCCAAGACAGCTTTATGGTCTGATGCGATTATCTTTGCCGTATCGCACTTTCTTAAACCACTTTCAGAGGTGATTCGCACGTTCCCTGGACTTCCAGGACGATTGCTGCTGGGGTGGACTCTGGTTTGGGCAAAGCGTTCCTCTGGGGGATTGCTCGGTCTGCCAATTGGCCTTCATGCTGGCCTGGTCTGGGGGTACTACATTATCAATGTGGGAAAACTCGTGCAATATTCAGATCGCGTTTCGCCTTGGATTACTGGTGTTGATGGCGACCCAGTGGCTGGAGCGATGGGGTTACTATTTTTAGGCGTTCTTGCAGTTTGGATGAGGAAACGAGCCGCCTCAATCAGTGAATAGTAAACAGTGATTAGTTGGCAGTTGACGCTTTTTTAGTGGGAGCCTCATACTCAGGGATGTTCTTTGGTTCTCTAGCAACGGAAAAGGTGGGGGGAAACAGAAGAGAAGATCGCGCTGCTCTTTGAACCCCTGGGCGTTTGTGTAGTGCTGAGCTACGATCGCACAAGTTTTAAGCATCAGTGGTATTGCAGAGCTTGCATTTGAATTTAGCGATCGTCAAGCGATTTCACCCAGTTGGGTGAGATTGCTCGCACCTGATAACATTGGCGAAAGATTAGCTTTATAATTTCTTTATAATTACTTACCCAAAGACTCTCTTTTGGGTGTACTACAAACCGCCAGAGTTTTGACGTATGACTTTAATTCGCGAAATTGTCCAGCAAGCTCTGACTACAGGTTATCTGTCTTTAGACGCTGAAAATCGATTGCGGTTACTGCTCAAAACAAAGTATGACGTAGAAGACTTCAAAGCATTTATGCGCTTGCAATCTGCGGCATTTGAAGGACTGGTGAAGCAAGAATCTCGCGAGTTGATGAAGAGTTGCCAAACTTCTATGGGTAAAACCAGTAAAGTCGCGCACCGCATGCACGCCAAATGCTAAAACTGACAGGTGGAGAGTGGGAAGTACGGAGCAACGCCAAGGATTAGATCCCCTTAAAGCCGACATTCACATCCATTTCCTTCGCTGGAGTCAGTTGAGATGGAGCAGAACGTTCGGCACTCTCACGAATAATGCCAAGTTGGTTTAATACGATACCGAAAATAATCACACTACCCCCAGTGTATTGAGCGATGGTTGGGGCTTCACTCAAAATTAAATAAGCTGCCAAAATACCAGCGATCGGACTAAAGGAGTTCACTAGAGAAGCTTCTGATGCATCGGAGCGTTTTAAGCCTGCGAATAAACATAATTGTCCTCCCACAACAATCACCCCACCATAGAGCACCATCCACTGCCACAAGAAGGGTGAAAAGGCATCCCTAAAGTGAGCGGGACCATATACGATCATCGCTGTCGTAAAAAATACAATGGTGCCGAGCGCTGTTCTAAAGAGTGAAAAGAAGCCCAAGGGAATATGGCTAAGCGCTACTTTACTAATAACGGTAGCAACAGCAGACGCGATCGCACCTCCTGCGGCTAATAACTCTCCTTGACCAATCTGAAACCCTGTCATCTGTACCACATTTCCTTCAGGAGGCTGGAGAACTATAGTGAGGACGACACCGATAAACGAGACAACGGCACCAGCAACGACCCAAACATTCACTCGCGCTCCGAGCAAAAAGACTGATAAGGCTAGGATGAGGGGTGGCTCGATTCTGCCGATCAGTACCACATTATTGACCATTGTCACATCGAGGGCTTGGAAAATTAAAGCAGGTGCGATCGCGCCAGCTAGAACCGCTACCCCAATCAAACTCAGCCAATCTTTCCCGGAAAGTTGTTTCAAGAATTGTGCATTTAACTGTTTGCCATAAAGCAGCAGTAAAGCGACTAAGGCACAAAGATTTCCGACAAATAAAACATTGCAGAAAGAAATTGGATTCCTGCCATCAATTAGATTTTGTTCGCCTAAGTCAGTAAGTTTGCGCGTGACTGAGTTAGCTGCTGCAAAGATTAGAACAGAGAGTAATAGATAGGCTCGTCCTGGAATCTGGTTCAATACATCTGATGCTTTAGCAACTCGCTTTAACATAATAAGATTTAAGCTAGTTATCTGCGTTCAGAGTACACAAGGATTATGAGATTTAGATTAAATTTGGCATGCAATTTGCTGAAATTCTCAAGCAGGCGGGAAAATAAATTATGAATTATTAAATGATTTACAAACAACACAAAATTGTAGGGATGACGCATGCGTCATCCCTACAAATGTACTTGAGAGTGATTTGTGATTTGCTGCTCACCACACCTTATTCAAATCCAACACAAACCCAGGCAACACATCCTCGCTCGAAATAACACTCTTGAGTTACGCACTTGCCCCCTCGCATCTCCCAATTGGAGTGGGACTTTGAACTCCGGTTCTCCCCTGGAATGGGGGGGCTAGGGGGCTAATTTTTTCTTTGGAACTCGCTTAATGACCAAGTAATTTATCTCGCAGATGCTTAATGCGATCGCGATACTTCGCTGCCTCCTCAAACTCCAGCTTCTTCGCTGCGTCTTTCATCTGCGCTTCCAACTGAGTAATTAAATCCGGAATCTGCTCTAAGGGTAAATCGTCCGCTTGTTCGTAAACCTCTTCGAGTTGTTGAGAATTCAAGCGGCGCGAGACATCCAAAAACGCCAAAATTGCATTACTAGATTTCTTGACAATCGGCTGGGGTGTAATCCCGTGCTTTTCGTTGTATTCGAGCTGAATTACCCGACGCCGTTCCGTTTCCTCGATCGCTTTTGCCATGCTATCGGTCAGGTTATCGGCATACATAATCGCTTGCCCCCGGACGTGACGCGCTGCACGACCAATCGTTTGAATTAGCGATCGCGCTGCTCTTAAGAACCCTTCCTTATCAGCATCCAAAATCGCCACCAGAGAAACTTCTGGTAAATCCAACCCTTCCCGCAACAAGTTAACCCCAATTAACACATCAAACTCACCCTCTCGCAGCGCCTGAAGGATTTCAATTCGCTCAATCGACTGAATCTCTGAGTGCAAATAGCGCACCCGAATGCCTCGTTCCTGCAAGTATTCCGTCAAATCTTCCGCCATGCGCTTGGTTAAGGTAGTTACAAGCGATCGCTCTTTGCGTGCCACCCGATCTTTAATCTCGCCCAACAAGTCATCGATTTGACCTTCTGTGGGGCGAACAAAGATTTCTGGGTCAATTACACCAGTTGGACGAATCACCTGCTCAATCACTCGACCCTCCGACTCTTGGAGTTCCCAATCCCCAGGAGTAGCAGAGACAAAAATACATTGATTCACCTTTGCCCAGAATTCCTCTGACTTCAGAGGACGGTTATCTGCCGCACTGGGTAGGCGAAAGCCATGTTCGATCAGCACTCGCTTACGGGATTGGTCGCCATTGTACATCCCTCGAATTTGCGGCACGCTAACGTGGGATTCATCTACCACCAACAACCAATCTTGCGGGAAGTAATCGATCAAACACTCCGGTGGTTCCCCTGCATATCGCCCCGCTAAGTGACGAGAGTAGTTTTCAACCCCGTTGCAATAACCCACTTCCCGCAACAGTTCCAAGTCATAGCGGGTACGCTGTTCGAGTCGTTGGGCTTCCAGTAACTTTCCTTCTTGCTCCAACTGCACCAAACGCTCTCGCAGTTCTGCTTCAATCGCATTACAAGCATCCTCTAGCTTGTCATCAGGCGTGACAAAGTGACGTGCTGGATAGACATTCAAGGCATCCAAGCTTTGCAGAATCTCACCCGTCACCGGGTCAACATAACGAATGGCATCAATCTCATCGCCAAAGAATTCGACGCGAATAATTCGATCTTCGTAGGCAGGCCCAATTTCCAAAACATCGCCTTTGACGCGAAACCGTCCCCGCCCCATTTCTAAATCGTTGCGCGAATACTGCACCGAGGCTAAATCTCTGAGCAACTGACGCTGGTCAACTTCCGCCCCCATGCGTAAGGGAATCGAGGCTTTGAGGTATTCCGAGGGAATACCCAAGCCATAGATACAGCTAATCGAGGCGACGACAATCACGTCACGACGCTCAAAAAGCGATCGCGTTGCGGAGTGACGCAGCATATCGATCTCATCATTAATCGCGGCGCTTTTCTCAATATAAGTGTCGGTAACGGGAATATAAGCTTCGGGTTGATAGTAATCGTAGTAAGAAACGAAATATTCAACCGCGTTATGGGGAAAGAACTCCCGCAACTCATTACATAACTGGGCCGCTAAGGTTTTGTTGTGAGCGAGAACTAGAGTTGGTTTGCCAATCTTCTCGATTGTTGCGGCAACAGTGAAGGTTTTTCCGGTTCCCGTAGCGCCCAGTAAGGTTTGGTAGCGATGACTGCTTTCTATACTAGCCACGAGTTGCGCGATCGCTTGGGGCTGGTCGCCAGTTGGTTGAAAAGGGGCTTGGAGTTGAAATTGAGTCATAGACGTAATACCGAAGAGCTACCTCTATCTACTATGCTAGGCAACCTTTCACTCGGCGACTTGCTCTAACGACCTCAACACCTGAAGGGATTTCCGTATCTAAGGTGAAGGGCAGTGACTTAAGCATTAATCAACCCTTGCGCGGGGGGTTTGGGGCAAACCCCCAAGTCCGGGTTTTTTTATACCTGCAACTTTCGCCTTAAGTCAGTGCCATTCAATCTAAGGTGGTAAGTCTGTCTCATACCATTTCACTTTTAATACGCTACACATTGACTCCCCCAGTGCCCCTTATTAAGGCGGGAGCAAGAACAGTATTTCTATGAAGCATTTCGTGAATGAATATTAGTGCTATGCGATCGCGGTACGATAAATTACTTCGGCGAAGGTAATGGACAAGTCTTACCGCAATAAACTTCGACGAAGTTAATCAAAGCAGTCTTATTGTAGTCTTTTGTTTGATTCAATTCGCTCTTTGGCATAGGATAAATCCCTCCTAAGCTGTTATCGTTAGCAGCTCCAATCCGGAAGGAGAGATTCTTAGCAGGTTGCTTGGCAAATTTGGCATATTCCCTCGACTCGTTCGCCAAGTTATAAGACAGAGTAGCATCTCCATAAACGGCTTCTGCTTGCTGGATGGAGGTTCCCGGTCCAACACCTTGAGCAGTTCGATACTTGGGGTTGTTAGTAATTAAGGCTTCAATTAGATCGGAATCTGCTAAAGGCGAACCAGCAGGATAGAGAATGTAATATTGCACTTCTCCAGACTGACTGACTGCGATCGCATCAAAATCTACAATAAACGGCGACACTACCTGAAACTGAGCCTTCCCCGCCAGCAGCTTTTTCAACTCACCCA
>DATNPT010000558.1:0-4573 GCA_036703075.1 Chroococcales cyanobacterium | reverse complement strand
CCAACGGTCAAATCCCGTAGCGTTGAAATATTCTTTGACAACGGTTTTGTCATCAACTGTGTTCATAAAGTTGGATTTTTGATCGAGGGTTTGGAACAGTTAATTACTTTACCAGTTGTTGGGGACGGGCAAATTCTTATGACTGTATAGGATGCGTTGGCGAGTTCTTATAGAGTTTTATCATCGCTGCTCCACAGCGATCGCACCAGAGTATCCGTTAGTTCTGAACCAAAGATTTGCGCTGCTAACTGATTACCAGGATCGCGTTCGGTACTAATGCGGCGCATGCGTAAGTCTCGATCGCCCAAAGCTGTTCGGGCTTCTTCTGGTACGGGTTCAGCCTCGTCTACCCATCTCAACCAACGCTCTAGCATGTCGTGAGCGATGGTTTCAATCAGTTGCAGGGACTCTTGGCTAGTTTGGCAAGTATAGCAGAGGTGAATTGGGGATTGAAACTGCCTCACATATAGGCTTTTGCTAGTAAACAGCGATAGATGCGGATTATCTCGCAACGCTAAGTAGGTTGAGTTGACTGGTTCATAATAGCGTTCTACGTAGTTCAAGTCGGACCAAAGATCGACTCTAGGTACATAGTCCATGTAAAAGAAAACAGTTGGAACTGTACCCAACTCAAAGGCCAAATGAGGAACTCGGATGTGCGTACCCAGCCAAACGGTCAGACGCATCGTGCTGAAGTGTCGCTTGGGGTTATTCAGCCATGAGTATACTAACCAGTCAATTTCCGAGCCAGAAAAAGTCATTAGCGAACCATTGACACTCCCATCAGGGCTACTAAAAGACTGGAGTTCTTGCTTAGAGGGATTTGGATGCAAAGTAAAGCGAGTATCCAGTTTCTGGCGAAGTTCGCCCAGAATATCCCATAACTGAGTAAACACGGTTGTGTGGTCTATATCTGGGTTTAAATCAACCATACAGTTAGGGACTTCCAAAATATCAAATGATTATTAATGGTTTTTAACAGCAAAAGTGATAAAAGCCTTATTTGACAAGGGTTTGCATTTTACATCTCAAATTTAAATGCGATATAGCTAGCGGAAACTTGGCACATAAAGCGTTGAGTTTTCTCAAGTTAAACGTTGCCAGGTTAATTGGCTTGTTGCTTTATCCAGATGCCAGCGTAATAGGTTAGCAGGTTGACTGACGGCAAGTCCAGGTAAACCGATCGCATTTCGAGGTGCTTCGGTTGCTAACGCGATCGCAGTTTTCACCTCACAAATTCCCCACTTTACTAGATTCTGCACCCCAATTAACAAGGGTAGGGTAGTACCCGCTAAGGTGCCATCCGGTAGTCGCGCCGTCCCATTTTCGACTTGAATCTGCCGCTCATCCCAAGGATAAATCCCATCGGATAGACCGATTGGTGCTAGTGCATCACTGACTAAAAAAATCCCCTGTTGGTAGCCAGCAGCAGACAGCACAATCTGCATCATTGTCGGACAAACATGTTGACCATCGGCAATGAGACCGCATCGAACGGTAGGATGAACAAGAGCAGCTCCCAATAATCCTGGTTCTCGATGGTGCAGACTGGGCATGGCATTAAAGGCATGAGTCACCATCAATGCTCCCAGTTTAAAAGCCGCTTCGGCTTGGCTAGCGGTTGCCAAAGAGTGACCGAGACTGACGGTGATACCCAAAGAACGCAAATAGGGAATAACCTTACCCGTTGAATCTAACTCCGGTGCCAGCGTCATCACCTTCACGACATGAGCATAATCGCCCAACACCTGCTTAACATTGTCAATCGTCAGTGGCAGTAAGTACTCGGCAGGGTGTGCGCCTCGTTTTTGCGGATTGAGAAATGGCCCTTCGAGATGGACGCCCAAAATTCGAGCTACTCCCTCTTGCCCTCCCTTACCCTTACTAAGGCGATGGCCAGAAGCGACAAACTCTGCAAAGATAGAAAGCGATCGCTGAATTTTCTCGACAGAGGTTGTAACTAACGTCGGCAGGAACGCATCAACTCCTTGACGCCACAAAAATCGACAAATTTCCTGTAGAGATTCGACATCTCCTGTGCCCACATCGGTAAACGCCAAGCCTAGCCCACCGTTGATTTGAAGATCGACTCCACCTGAAGAAACCCAGTCTCCCGCAACATCTACGACTTGTAGCCCCTCAGGTGGAACCCGCTTAAATACGGCATCTGCAGGCAGAATGCTTGAAATTATCCCTTGCTCATCGACACAGATTTGCTGCAACCCGTTGTAACCCAGCAGTCGAGCATTGATAATATCCAGATTGGGATTCATGTTTCCTCAGTCAGTGGTCAGCTATCAACTGTCCATTGTCCGTTGCGACTGACCACTAACCAATGACCAATGACCACTGACCAATGACCACTGACAAACCCCTAGTTGGCATTATTATGGGCAGCGACTCCGATTTGCCCACGATGCAGGATGCGATCGCAATTTGTCAAGAATTTGGCGTCGCCTGCGAAGTTGCAATTGTTTCTGCTCACCGCACCCCCGAACGTATGGTGAAATATGCCCAAGACGCTCACCAACGCGGACTCAAAGTCATTATTGCTGGTGCGGGTGGAGCTGCCCATCTGCCCGGAATGGTGGCATCGCTCACACCTTTACCTGTGATTGGCGTCCCGGTACCCAGCCGTCACTTACAAGGGGTCGATTCCCTTTACTCGATCGTGCAAATGCCAGCCGGAATTCCTGTGGCTACAGTAGCGATCGGTAATGCGAAAAACGCTGGTCTTTTAGCCGTGCAAATTTTAGCCTCTCACCAACCCGAATTACTCGAACGAGTTCAACAGTATCGCCAGAACTTAGAGAAATCTGTGATGGAGAAACAATCTCGGCTCGACGAACTAGGCTATCAACAGTACTTAGCGACAAAGCCCTAAACCGACTGTGCGCCCTACTTAATCGTCGGGACTGAGTAACTTGGGGCTTTAGCGATCGTATTGACATAGAAGTCAGAACCGACCGTTAGCTGCAAATCTTTGGCTGGGTTAATAGTAACCTGACCGTTCTGTTGTTGCTGCTGGTTAGAGCCACGACCCGTTAAAACACCGTTCAAAATATCTCTGGCGCTTCCGACTTGGCTCAAAATGTCGCCTGCATTCCCTGCTTGATTCAAAATATCGCCAACACTTCCTCCGACTTGCCCAGTCACGCGCCCCAGCAGCACCTGAGCCGCCGTATTGAGTGCAGCATCTCCAATGGTTCGTTGGATTCCGCCCAAAACTCCTCCCTTGGATGGTTGACTTCCAATCAACAAGGAAGTTGCGTTCAGGTTGCTATAAGACTGATTGCCAACGATTAATCGTTGAGCGACAAACTGAGAACCCAGGAGTGAAGAACCGTTGTAACGAGGTACAATCTCACCCTCGATTTCACTATTTTTGGGAATTAAAATTTCTCCTTTTGAGTTTTTGATATCCTTGGCAACTGTTAAGGTTAGGTTCTGCGTTTGACCGGGAAACACGACTACCTTTTCTGAGACTTTGTAACCAACAGTAATAATTGTCCCCTTTGGAACTTTGTAAGACGAATTATTAGGAGTTTGATTAGTACTTCCCGTTGCATTGTTAGAGCTACTCGTATTAGATGAGTTGCTTCCCGTCGATACTGGAACCACATAGTTAGAAGCCTGGATGATGCTTGAACTAGGGACTGACACTGTTTGATTTTGCCCCCCTATAGAACTAGCTGCGGTTGCCGAGACAGACATCCCTAACGGTGAAGCGGCCCCAACCGCTAATCCTAGTACCAGCAAGGTAGTGCTGCTTGAGTTGCCAAAAGACCAACTAGACATGAAAATCACTCTCCCTCAGATAAAACTTTTCGCCTAGCCGAAATTATCAGTTACGGAGGCTATAGATTTTCTTTTGTAGACGAGACCCAATGGTTAAGGTTCCAATTGATTAAAACTTTACAGAAACTCCATAAAAAGCTACGACCAAGTCGGTCGAGCGCTTTCAAACTGTTCCTTAAAACCAATAAAAATTTTCTCACGTTTGAGTCAAGGAGTGCGGTTCGGTGTTGCGTATTTTACCGCTTTTCCTACCAAAGACTTTACCCAATATACCCATAGGGAACAATCCCTAATTCCAGTTTGGTGGTGCGAAGAAACTACACTGGCTGTGTCATCGATTGGAGTTGCGATACCCAGCCGTTGCAGACAAGACGAAGCCGCCAAACTTCATGCCAATAGTTAGCCAGAAATGTATTCTGTAATACAGAAAACCAGTTGCAAACAAGACAATACTCAAAAATCTCAGACATACAGCTAAGCCTTTTACTAAAAAACATTGAGTCTCTTGACGAACGCCTCTGTTGTTTGTACGGTTTTGTTTTAAGAAAACCGTTGAGCATACAAAACTCCCTGATTCCATAAGCAGGCAACAAGCGATCGCTTTGCACAATCGTGCATAGAGCCGAGAAAAATTTGTTAAACCAAGTCCTTAAAATCTCGTTTGACAGGACTTATCGCTGGTTGGCTAAACGTAGGAATGTATTTCACAGGTTAAGGACTGTCCAGTAATCATGTCTAGGCCAAAGTTCAAGAAACTTCTCAAGAAAAGGAGATC
>DATNPT010000553.1:0-4606 GCA_036703075.1 Chroococcales cyanobacterium | reverse complement strand
TTTCATGTCATCCTGCGTCCAACGCGCCGCAAAAGTGTTAAAGCCCCAGCTTACGAGAGGGTTGGGAATTTCAAACTCAAAACGGTTGAGCAGACGGGTACCTTGGTTGGAGGGTTGACACTCCCAGCGATCGCGTCCTTGGAAAAATCCCTTAAACTCCCAAACCACTAAACCCGGTTCTCGTTCCACAACAACGCTTTGGAGGGTAGGCTGCAAGACTGGAATCTGAATTACAAAGCGGCTACGACTTCCAACCTGCGTGCTCCACTTACCCACTGGTTCGCAGCGTAGAACTGGATTGAGCCAGCGATGCATCAACGGTTGCTCGGTGATACAGCGCTCAACAGCCGTGGCGCTGGCGTTGATTTGGATCGATTGTTCAAATACTTGGCGATTTGGCATTGAAAAATTAACGAGCTTATCAAAGAACTGGTCATGCTGGATTCATTAATAAGCTAACGCGCCTTTAATTTACATAGTTTCTGGTTTTGGGAAAAACCATCAATTCCTTTCCCCATCCCTTCTCAGCCTAAACCAGCTTTCTTCAAGGCAACAGCAGCTTAGCGTGTCTGCCATACTCATCTTCTTCAAGGAAAATAGATTAACGCAACTTTACTTCACAAAACACGACTAGACGCCAAAAAGCGGTAAATACCTGATTTTTATGGCTTAATTATCCATATGGATACAGGTGGAGTTGCTAGTACCACTTTAAGGTTGTCCCTGAATGCCTCAGGTTGTTAATCTTGAAGACTCTCTATCTGTTGTAATACTCGAACTGAGGGATTGAGACGATCGATATCCTCGCAAAGCACCCAGCACAGGAGTCATCAGTCGCGCACTGAAGCCTTGTGAAATTTGAGAATAACTCAAGAGGGAAGACCATGAAGGAACATTGGGAAAGTATTGTTCAACTTGTAGGAATGGGTGTGCCAATCCGAGCGCACCCAATTTTTGCCCAGGCAGCACCAGCTCCAACAACGCCTCAACCAGGAGTAATTGAGACTAGCACAGACTACGTGCAGGGGCTTTGGCAGAATATCTGGGCATTTGTGCCAAGTTTACTCGCTGCGATCGCGATCTTGGCGGTGGGTATTGTTATCGCCCTGATTGCGTCTTTCATCACCAGAAGTCTGCTCAATCGCACCAACCTCGACAACAAAATTGCTGATTGGATCACAGGTCGTGAGGCGGGCGTGGAGTCTCCTCCCGTCGAGAAATGGGTATCCGACGCCGTCTTTTGGATCGTCATAATCTTTACAGCGGTGGCTGTCCTACAGACGCTACGGCTAGAAGTCGTTTCTCAACCCCTCAATACTTTTCTCACCCAAATCCTTGGCTTCTTGCCCAAACTCCTGGCTGCTTTGGTTCTCTTAGGAGTGGCCTGGTTGTTAGCAACGCTTGTCAAGATGTTGACGACAAGAGCGCTGAGGTTATTTCGGATCGATGAGCGTTTGGGTCAGCAAGTCACCAGAGAGCCAGAGACTTCAGATGAATGGGAAACGCCACCTCCCCCAACGACTCGGTTCTCACTGGCGGAAACGATTGGGAATGCGCTGTACTGGTTCATCTTCCTGCTGTTTCTTCCCTTAATTTTAGACAGCTTGGGCTTGCAAGGAACCCTGCAACCCGTACAACAGCTACTCAATGAAATATTGGGAATTTTACCCAATATTTTGGGCGCAGTAATTATCGCTGCTGTCGGTTGGCTAATTGCTCAAGTCGTGCGCCGTGTTGTCACGAATTTACTAGCAGCGGCAGGTACTGACCAGTTGGGGGCTAGGTTTGGTTTGCGGGCAGCGGCGGGGGGTCGATCGCTTTCCTGGATTATCGGGACGATTGTTTACGTCCTGATTTTAATTCCCACTGCGATTGCAGCCCTGCAAAAGCTAGAGATCGAGGCAATCTCCACGCCTGCGATCGCGATGTTGAACCAGATTCTTAGCGCTCTGCCCAAAATCTTTACCGCCGTCTTGATTTTGGTCATTGCTTATGTTATTGGGAAGTTTATCAGCGACCTCGTTACGAACATCCTGACCAGCATTGGCTTCAACAACGTTTTCCTGTGGCTAGGTTTACCCACAACCGGCGTTCCCCGCACGCCGAGGGCTACCCCAACCGACGAATTTGGTCTGCCCACGCCACCGCCGAGAACGGAAACTCCAACGGTTCCGACTCGAACTCCGTCAGAACTGGTGGGAATTATTGTCCTTGTCGGCATCTTGTTATTTGCCACTGTAGCGGCAACGAACATCTTGCAGATTGAAGCCTTGACGCTAATTGTTAGCGGTATTCTGGTGATTGCCGGTCGAATTCTCGCAGGGTTAGTTGTCTTTGCGATTGGTCTTTGGCTGGCAAATCTTGCCTTTAGCCTGATTACCAGCTCCGGCTCGCGTCAATCCAGAACTCTAGGACAAATTGCACGGGTAGCGATTATCGCCCTAGTTGCAGCGATGGCGTTGCAACAAATGGGAATTGCCAGCGATATCGTTAACCTCGCCTTTGGACTCCTGTTAGGAGCGCTTGCGGTTGCGATCGCTCTTGCCTTTGGTTTAGGCTCTCGCGATATTGCTGCCGCTCAAGTTCGGGAATGGCTCGATTCGTTCAAGCACAATAAACCACCCGATATTAGGTAGAGAGAGCAAGAGAAAGCGATCGGGAGATAGAGAACAGGTATTTTGAAAACCCATCTCTATCTCCCCTTTCCATTTTTATAGCAAAAGGCAAAAGGCAGAAGGGAAAGATTGACGGGTCTTGGTTTCAGTATTTGGCGAGAGTCAAGAGTCGCCTTGGCGACTGCTATATCAGCCTTATCCCAAAATAAATTCACCATTTTCAATCCTGGTTCATTGCCAACCGTCTACACAATTAACCACTGACGACTGACAACGAACTCTTATTCAAAAGCGTGGCGTTTATAGTTATAGGACGCCTCAATCTTCAAGTTGACGCGCTGATACTTCGACCGCTTCAACATCAATCGTACCGGGAAGCGTCACGCGGTTGAAATGTCCCTGCTCTACTTTTAGGGATTCCCCACAGTTGGGACACTGGCACTCAGTCTGATTAAAACCAGTAAACTCATAGGCACAGACTGGACATTTGTCTTCCACTAAGTTGCGTTTCAGCCACCAACGAAACACGAACCAACCAATAACTGGGGTGACAATTGCTATTCCAACCAGAATCAGCAATCCGTTGACTATCCAGCCCAAGCCAACTGCTCCTAGCAACATAAACGTTGTCAAGACAGCGAGCCAACAGCCTACGCCAGAGAGATTGAACTGCAAAAGTTTAGGGGTGTCCTGGTTCACGGCAATCTTTTAAGGATGCAGGATAATGTATAACATCTCCATCCTAGTCCAGATTCATTGCCTCCTGGAATGAAGGAGTTTGTGCTGGTGTTCTGGGCGGGGACATAGCAGTGGGGTTTAGCAGTTGTTGTAACTGCCTAGCCAAGGCATCTTTACCAAATCGCATTAAACACTGTTCTCGCAACCACTGACCGTTGCAGCGTCGATCGCATCCTTGGAGAATTTCAATACAGGCGGCGGCAACAGCTTCGGGGTCTCGGTGCGGAACCTGCCAGCCGAGCAGTCCGTCTTGTAGAGGGTCAGCCGAACCATCCGCATCACCAGCCAACACGGGTTTTCCGCTAGCCATTGCTTCTAAATAGACAATTCCAAATCCTTCTTGGGAGGGCATGATGTAAGCATCGGCAAGGCGGTAGTGTTCGACAAGGTCAGCGGTAGGGACGAAACCCGCAAAGATAACGCGATCGCTAACGCCCAACTCTTGAGCCAATTGTGCCAGTCTCGGTCGATCGTCGCCACGACCAATGACTAGATACTTCACGGTTGGAACAACTTTTGCGATCGCAGGTAGTGCCTGAATCGTGACATCAACACCTTTATAGATATCACCCGACCATAACCGCGCCACAGTCATGAGGACTTTAGACCCAGCTAAACCGTACCTGGAAACGAGTTCGGGCGATTTAGAACCAGGGGTGAAGGCTCCTCCATCCACCGCGCAGGGTAGAATCTTGACCTTTTGAGCCTCTATGTCATTAGCCTCGCAAAGGCGATCGCGACTGTAGCGACTGATCGTCCAAATTTCTGCCGCGGCTGCCAAAGCTTCCCGTTCGCGATCGGGTAATCTGTACCATACTTCCTTGCCATAGGTCAACACAGTGTAGGGTATACCCGTCAATTGGCAGAGTTGTTGGATTAGCGGTGCTAGTTTAATGTGACCGCAGAAAACATGCCTGGGGCGTCTTCGCCACAAGCCGCGCAACAGTGCTGCGGCTAGCCGCAAACGGCCCAGCATGGGGAACTGGGTTTTGAGGTAATGAAACTGGAGTGGAGGAACATTCCAATGATTGTGACATTCGGGTTCATCCCGGAGCAAAAAGATTTCAGTGGGAGTCTTGCTATCTATCTGGGTTTTCAGTGATAGATAAGCTTGCAAGATATCTTGAACATAGGACTGAATGCCTCCTTCACACTGAAAAATTTCCAGAAAAACAAATACGAGGTCAGTTGCGCCGTCAACGTGCTGACCCCAACCCGTCTTTCCTCCAAATTTATCAACTCTTGTCATCGAT
>DATNPT010000523.1:0-9186 GCA_036703075.1 Chroococcales cyanobacterium | reverse complement strand
CTTCTCGGCGATTAATATGAAAAAATAAGAAAAGTTCAAAAAACTTCAAGCATTAAGCGAGGGAACTCAGACTATGGAAATCGATTGGCGCATAGCAGTAGTATTGCTACCTCTTATCGTGGCAGCTAGCTGGGCAGTCTTCAATATTGGTGCCGCTGCCTTGAGACAGGTGCAAGCTTTCCTGAATAGGTAAGTTTGGACTAGCACTGGACAAGAAGACTAAAAAGCCAGCTGAGCGACGATTACAGACGGACAGCTGGCTTAAAATTTTAGCGACTGCACCTGGCTAGCGATGAGACTGAACAGCAGTCGGTGCCGTCTGACTGACTTGAGCTAAACTCCAATCGGGTCTGAGATTTTTGGCTCCACGTAGATAGGGGTGGTGAATCTCAGCCTGGGAGACTGGGGTATTAATGTGGATTAAAAAGCGGATGCAACGCTCTAGGCTGCCCTCTACGTGCATTTGCTGAACATCTAATAACGCCACTGTATCCCAATGGGGTCGCTCGCGCGCGATCGCAGCCGGAAAGATGGCATCCAAATCTCGCGTGCTTGTGAAGATAGCACTGATAACTTCATTAGGATCGAGTCGATTTCGAGCTTCTAGTTCGTCCAACAGTTCTGTCACTGCCTCTCTGATTGCCTCAACCGTATTTTCTGAGACAGTTGTTGCCCCACGAATTGCTCGAACTCGCCAACCCATGCTTGCATCCTCCGATTTTAATTTTGGATTTTGGGGCGCTACTTAAAGAAAGAAAATTACCTCCTTTCTTTAAGTGCGCGAGAGGATTTTGGATTTTAGAGCCAGTTAACCTCTCCAATCCAAAATCTCAATTCACTCTAAGGTCTATACAACCACAACGGCTGACCACTAGTTGACAGTTCAAATTCTACCCAATCTAGACCCGCAGATAATCCCGATCGCATCCGGTAAGAAGTGCTGGGGACTAAGCGACTCCAGAACGGCTTAGGTTCCTCAATGGTGTAACATTTTGTTTTCTCTGGGTCGAGACCGACTAATTCGGCTGCCCAGCGACGGGCATCTTCTTCTGTCCCCAGACGGTCAATAATGCCTAACTCTAGCGCTTGCTGACCAGTAAAAATGCGACCATCGGCAAAGCTTTTCACCGTATCTACTGCTAGGTTGCGTGCATCAGCAACGGTTTGAACGAACTGCTGATAACTCGTATCGATCAACTCTTGTAAGATGTTTTTCTCCGGTTCTGTTAATTCCCGGTCAAAGGACAAAATATCTTTGTAGGGGCCAGACTTAATTACCTTGAAGGAAACACCAATTTTATCGAGCAGGCGCTCTAGGTTATTTCCGCGCAGAATTACCCCGATACTGCCCGTAATCGTGCCAGGATTCGCCACGATGTGTTCGGCCCCCATCCCGATGTAAACGCCTCCAGACGCCGAGATATTGCCAAAGCTGGCGACAATTTTCACCTTCTCTCGCAGTCGCAATAGGGCGCTATAGATTTCTTGGGAATCGCCCACGGTTCCGCCAGGGCTGTCAATGCGTAAGAGTAAAGCTGGAAACTTCTTCTCTTCAATAGTTTTCAGGGCATCCAGCACCCGTTTGCGGGTAGCACCAGCAATCGCACCAGTAATTTCAAGGCGGGCAATTTGTTTACGAGAGTTGGGCTTGAAAGGCCAAGGCATGGGTTTTTAAATCGCTGTATAGCTTTGAACGATGAGTTGGGATTGATATCGAAAAGCCCAAAAATCTACAGGCTAGATATATATCTAGTTTGCACGAAGAACTTTTGTTTGACAGAGTTCCCTACTTTTAGTCCTAGCCTTTACCTGCTCAAATCTGTTTTGTCAACTTAAGCAACAGACAAGCTGTTTGTGTCATTGACTTAACAAAAATAAATAGTTCAGTAGAATAATGTAAAGATTCATAAAAAATAGTCTTGGCATCTCGTTGTTGTTTAGCCCATCGCTAAAATCCTCTCATGCAGATAGAAAGCCCTAATATCAAATCTCATAAGGTATCCCTATTGCTGATTGCGCCTTTCTTCTTGTGGGGAACAGCCATGGTGGCGATGAAAGGCGTGATTCCCAATACAACGCCTTTGTTCATGGCAGGAGTGCGCTTGCTGCCAGCGGGCATCTTAGTCTTGATTGCTGGCATGCTGTTAGGGCGTCCCCAGCCAAAAAGCTGGGCCGCATGGCTGTGGATTAGCTTGTTTGCTTTAGTTGATGGAGCGCTGTTTCAAGGATTTTTAGCAGAAGGATTGGTCAGAACTGGCGCAGGGTTGGGTTCGGTGATGATTGATTCTCAACCCATAGCGGTGGCGCTGCTATCAGGGCTACTCTTCAGCGAAATTATCGGCTTATGGGGATGGACGGGACTGGGTGTTGGAGTCTTGGGTATTAGTCTCATTGGCTTGCCAGATGAATGGATTTTCAGCCTGTTTCAGGGAAACTTCCCAGCATCAGAACTGAGCGTGCAGCAACTGTTCCAGAGTGGAGAGTGGTTGATGCTGCTGGCGTCGCTTTCCATGGCAGTCGGGACAGTGATGATACGGTTTGTCACGCGACATGTTGACCCAGTCGTTGCTACAGGCTGGCATATGATTCTTGGAGGATTACCGTTATTCGCTCTTTCAGGAATTTGGGAATCCGAACAGTGGGTGCATTTGAACCTATACGACTGGTCCGCATTGGCTTATTCGACGATTTTTGGCAGTGCGATCGCTTACGGTCTCTTTTTCTATTTTGCGTCCTCCGGAAACCTGACCAGTCTGAGTTCGCTCACCTTTCTGACGCCAGTATTTGCGCTGTTGTTTGGTAGTCTACTGTTATCTGAGGTACTCAGTCCTCTACAGTGGCTAGGCGTTGGCATGACATTGGTTAGCATTTATTTAATTAATCAGCGCGAGCAAATCACCGAACGGTTTCGCTCCCTTTTCGGGCAACCAGCCATTGACCCAGCTCGGACGCTAGATGAAGAACCTAACAACGACGAGCAACCACTGGACAACGCTCAGCCTGTGACGTTGGCACCCATGCCACTCAAAATAGAAGAGTCGGAAGCCCCAATGCTACCCGGCCGGTGAAATCAGAGCTGGCTTTTGAGACGTTAAGCTTCGCACTGCATGCAAAAGAACTTATAGTCTAGGGAAGGCGAACACTTGAGCCGGTGACGCCGTTAAGATTGAGCTAGCTTGGAGAGGAATTTGAATGGCCAACATCGGCTACACCTTCAAGTTTCCGGTTCTTGTATGATTTGCGATCGCTCTACCGTCCTTCTCTCTACCTGCCTAACCTGCTCCAGTTTGGTGCTGGGGACGACGCGTAACCTAAAGTTACAGCCAGAGCAAGCGTTCGCTTATTCATCAATCGATGTTGCTTCTCTGGATACAAACCTAAAAAAGCACGAGGGAAACCGTCTTCCCATCCAACTGGTTAGCCAAGAAAAATCTAGTCCAGAAGGTTTATCCACTGCTTCTCCCGGAACTCCCAGTCCTGCTAAAGTAACAAAATCTCGTAGCGGATTCAAAAAACCACCCCTGTGGTTTCTGGCGTTAGTCGGAACGTTGGCAATCGCGGGAGGAGGCATCTTTGTCGTACTCAAGTGGCTTGGCAGTACCCACAAGGCTATAGAGCCTAAATCTCCTCCCAGCACAGACGATGTCTCAACAGTCGCTGTCCCAGAAAATGGTGCTGCCTCCCAAACTCACCTCCCTGACTTTGATACTCAGACAACCAGCTACAGTCCTTCTGCTGTAACGGTTTCAATCCCAAACTCGCTTGAAACTCAGCCGACACCTCAAGTCTTGTCAGGTAACGTACCCGTTAAAAATACGACTCGCCTCTCAGCGATTAGTATTGTCGATGAATTAATCAAAGACTTGCGGGAACCGAATCCTCAAAAGCGACGCAAAGCCATTTGGGAACTAGCCCAAAAGGGAGATTCTAGAGCAGTCCAACCCCTCGTAGACTTACTCATTGATTCAGACTCTCAGCAACGCAGTTTGATTTTAGAAGCTTTAGCACAAATTGGCACCAAAACGCTGAAGCCCTTGAATAGAGCGCTGGCAATTTCACTGCAAGATGACAATGCCCAGGTGCGGAAAAATGCGATTCGGGACTTGACCCGGATTTATGAAATAGTGGCTCAAACCTCACAAATTTTGTGCAATGCGGCTGATGACCCCGATCCAGAAGTTCGGGAGACAGCACAATGGGCAATGAGTCAACTCAATCGGATTCGTACTCTGACGACACTCGACAATTTACCATCTTCGCAAAGCACGATTTTGACAGAAAATAATCACGACCGAGAACTCCAGTAGTATTGATGGCGATCGCTAATTCACTCAAGTTGCTATTTGTCTCCAGTCCGCTTGGGCCGTTGGGTTCGGGATTAGGGGGTGGTGTGGAATTAACCCTGCGAAACATCGCAACAGAAATGGTGCGACGAGGGCATAGCCTCACGGTTGTGGGAACCCAAGGGTCTACAGGTTGGGGAATGCCCTTAGTTGAGATTGCCGGTGCGCCACAAATCAGCGCTCAAACTCAAGGACGCGATGCTCCGATTGTCATACCTGCGTCGTCCGTCTTGGCGAACATGTGGGAGTATGTGCGGCAGGTGCAAACTGAGTATGACGTGATTGTGAACTTCGCCTATGACTGGTTGCCGTTCTACCTGACGCCCTTTTTCACCGTCCCCATTGCTCACTTAGTCAGTATGGGGTCGTTAACGGAGGCGATGGATGAGATGATTGAACGGGTAGCGGTTCAGTTTCCCGGTACTATTGGCGTCCACTCGCTAGCGCAGGGGGAAACATTTACGTTTAGCGATCGCTGCCAGTGTTTGGGCAATGGCATCGATCTCTCGCTCTACGACTTTTGTGCTGAACCAGCCCCTTGGGTGGGGTGGGTGGGTCGAATCTCTCCTGAAAAGGGGCTAGAAGATGCGGTAGCAGCTTCCCAATTAACAGGCATTCCGTTGAAAATCATGGGCTTTTTGGAAAATGAACGCTACTGGCAGCAGATTCTCCAGGACTACCCGAACGCCCCCATCAATTATCAGGGATTTCTCTCTACATCGGAGTTACAGCAACGCTTGCGGGAGTGCAAAGCCTTACTGATGACGCCTCGTTGGGTAGAGGCGTTTGGCAATGTCGCCATTGAAGCCCTAGCTTGTGGAGTGCCGGTAATTGCTTACCGTCGAGGCGGCCCCGCAGAAATTGTCGAAGATGGGAAAACGGGCTTTTTAGTAGAACCTGATAGTGTGGGAGGATTGGTCGAGGCGATGAAACACCTGGATAGAATCGACCGCTATGCCTGCCGTCAACGGGTAGAGACGGAGTATTCTAATCAAGCGATGGGAGATCGCATCGAACGGTGGTTGTTTGATATTCTCCAACTTTCCAATTAATTATCAAATTTTCTCAATCATTAGCAATCCTTCTCTGGGTGTGGAATTCAGCCAAAGCTACACCTCCACAAATAACCACAACAGTACACAATATAGTGAGAGAACTGGGTTCTTGTAGCGCTTCTCACCCAGAACAGCCATAGCCATGAACGAATCATTAATCAATTCTTTACTGGAAGACTTGAAAAGCCCTGACGAGAACGTTCGCCAGCAGGCAACAGAAGAACTCTGGCGTATCTGGTTCTATGAAAAGGGAATCTATGGAATGGCGCTGATCGAACGCAGCCAAATTATGTTAAAGAACGGGGATAATGACAAAGCGGAAGCGTTGCTCACAGAACTGATTGGAGATCAGCCGGATTTCGCAGAAGCTTGGAATCGACGGGCTGTGCTCTACTACACTCTTGGAAAATATGAAAAATCCAGGAACGACTGTCTGCACACCCTTAAGCTCAATCCCATTCATTTTGGCGCACTTCACGGTCTAGGACTGTGCTATGCCGCCTTGGGAGATTATCGCAAGGCAATTCAATCGTTTCGGAAAGCTCTCGCCATTCAGCCCTATGCTTTGGTCAATCAAAGGTTGATTCTTGAATGTACCCTGCGTTTAAGCTAGTCCATTGATGCGATTAATTTACTACCAAAGGAGAAAAAAGTTAGTAGGAAAGAGTACACCTGAAAAAGCGATCGCTACCTGTTTGCATCTACCCGATCGCGATCGCTAAACTAGGTGCGGTTACTCGCTCCGAATCATGATGACAACTGCTCGCTTCCCCATCTGCCAGCTACCGCCGCCACTCAAACCAGGAGATTTACTCAGGGTGATTGCTCCTAGTGGAGCGCTACGAGAGTTCGAGGCATTTCACAAAGGCATAGAAATTTGGCGAAGCAGGGGTTACACCGTTGAATGGTCAGCCAACTTGGATGCTAGGGAAGGATATCTGGCCGGTACAGACAGCGAGCGACGCCAGCAGTTAGCCCAAGCCTGGACAGACCCCGACTGTAAAGGCATCCTCTGTCTTAGAGGTGGCTACGGCAGCGCTCGGCTTCTGGAAAACTGGACCTGGCCGTCACAGGTCAATAGCAACGAAAAAACGTCCGAATCCCCAATCCCAAAGTGGCTCATCGGTTTTTCTGACATCACGGGGTTGCTGTGGAGCCTCACTCATCTCGGTATCTCCGGCGTTCACGCTCCAGTCCTGACAACCTTAGCTGCCGAGTCAGAATGGTCGCTCAATCGGTTGTTTGACTGCGTTGAAGGACGTTCTCTTGCTCCTCTGACTGGTGTGGGTTGGGGGGGCGGTCAGGCAAGTGGCATTTTGTTACCAGCCAACCTGACTGTTGCCACGCATTTACTGGGAACACCAGTACAGCCCCCCCTTGATGGAGTTATCCTAGCTTTGGAAGATGTCACAGAAGCTCCCTATCGCATTGACCGGATGCTGACTCAGTGGCGGATGAGTGGAGCATTTGAAAAGGTTCGGGGGATTGCATTGGGACGTTTTAGCCGCTGTTATCCTCCCAAGGATGTTCCCAGTTGGACTGTAGAAGAAGTATTGCGCGATCGCCTTTTAGACCTTGGTATTCCTATTGTCTCTGACCTCCCCTTCGGTCATGAAGGGGATAATGCCGCCCTCCCAGTAGGACAACCCGTTCAACTTGATGCCGATAAAGGCACCCTTAGCTGGAGTTGAAGCTATAGCGGTTTGCATTTAGCTGAGATACAGGGCTGATGGTTTTAAGGTAGTCCCTCATGGCAGAATTGCCGCCACCGCGCATGAAAATTCTTATTCCTTCTGCCTTTTGCCCTCTGCCTTATTTGCCTAGGAGTCCCAATGAAAAAATTTCACAGCCATGTATGAAAAAGGTGATGAAAAAACAATCTAAAGTTTATTGACAATAGTGTCTTAGCGTGGTGATTTGAACAGCCAACAAGCGTTAAGCTCAAGAGAAAAGTTGCCGGACGCGGAAACTGACCCAAGCCTATGCTTAGTGACAACCAATCTCATTTCCATCCTTCACTACAAAATTGCGAACCACAAGCTATGGATTGGTTACTTGAGGAGTTGGGCTTAGCTTGGCAACAAGTATCAAGACAGGCTTTATTGAACGACATCATTCAGGCGGTACGTAACACGCCGATACTTGATGAGGTTTTACAGACAACTGTCAACCAGGTCGATGTCTTGCTCAAAGTGAGCCACTGTCTCATTGCTCGACCAAACACTCACAATGACATGGTGGTTCGCTATGTATCTCAAACCGCAGACAAAAGCGAGAGCTTAATCGGTAGCTACTGTCCTTTCTATCGCTACTACCACGACATTCTGGCTCTAGGCAAACCAGTAGTTCTCTCGTCCATTGACGAGACGCTGCCACCCGAACTCCTATGCCAAGCGCACGAGGACAACATTCGCGCCTTGATGATAGTGCCATTGATGTACCAGAACTCCTACATTGGTGGAATTACTCTAGTGCAGTGCAATTGCCTCCAGAAATGGACAGACTCAGATGTGGAGTTTATACAAACGCTTGCCGATCATTGTGCGATCGCAATTTATCAAGCCGAACTCCATCAACAACTGCAAACTCAATTAGCCGAACGCCAACAGGTAGAAGAGGCCCTGCGGCAGAGCGAAGCCCGCTATCGAGCAATTGTTGAAGACCAAACTGAACTCATCTGTCGGTTTAAGCCTGACGGCACGATCACATTTGTCAACGATGCGTATTGCCGCTATTTTAACAAGCAGCGTTCTGAATTAATCGGGCAAACGTTTCTACCCACAATGCCCTCTCACGATCGCGCATTAATCACAAAAAACTTTCGTTCGCTCTCTCAAGAACATCCCACCAACACTTACGAACACCGTATCCTTCTTCCTTCGGGCGAGATTCGCTGGCAGCAGTGGTCTGACAGAGCTTTATTTGACGAGCAGGGCAACTTTATTGAATGTCAGGCAGTTGGACGAGACATCACGCAACTCAAGCAAGCTGAGGACGATATTCGTCATGCCTTGGAGAAGGAAAAAGAAGCCAGCGAACTGCAATCGAGCTTTGTGTCTTTAGTTTCCCATGAGTTCCGCACCCCGTTAACTATTATTCAAACATCGGCTGAACTGCTCGAACACTATAATCACATGTGGTCGGAGGAAAAAAAACAGAAGCACTTTACCCGTATTCAAACTTCTGTCAGCCGTATGACTCACCTATTAGAGGATGTTTTGACGATTGGCAAAGCAGAAGCAGGAAAACTAAAATTCGAGCCTTCTCCAGTAGACTTAGTTGCGTTTTGTCAAGACCTCGTCGAAAATCTACGCATGAGTGCGGTATCTGGTCACGCGCTAGCCTTTGGGGAGCAGGGAGGGATAGCAGCGAAGCATCGCGATCGGGCGATTAATTTCGCGATCCAAGGTAACTGTACGGATGCCAAAATGGATGAAAAACTTCTGGGGCATATCCTGACTAATTTGCTTTCCAATGCCATGAAGTACTCTCCTAAGGGAGGTACTATTCGATTTGACTTGATTTCTACCTCTGACTCAGCCGTTTTTCGGATTCAAGATACGGGGATTGGCATTCCTGTGCAAGATTTAGATAAACTCTTTGAATCCTTCAGGCGAGCTAGCAATGTCGGTACTATTCCTGGTACAGGTCTGGGATTAGCGATCGTGAAAAAATGCGTAGACTTACACCGGGGTAAGATTGCTGTCGAGAGCGAACTTGGCGTAGGTACAACTTTTACCGTCACGCTACCGTTGGATGCGTGTGCTTAGACAGAAGACGTTAATCAA
>DATNPT010000349.1:0-4176 GCA_036703075.1 Chroococcales cyanobacterium | reverse complement strand
GTTATCGAAACTGAGTTGGCTTTACACTAGTTACCATGACTGGGTTCTAAGTTTATCTTTTGCCCATTTTACAAGTAGCTATCCCATGTTTATTTCCTAACGCCCGTCTAGAGTCGTATATCCTTAGTAGGAGAATGACACGGCTTAGGCGAAAAGAAGCCGTTCCTTGGTAAAAACCAAGATGGGGGGAGTAAATCCCGGATTTCTCACAACTACCTTCAACTCAACCAAATCTACTCTCCAACAGAGAACCGCTATAGTCGATCGCTACCCCTCAGTTGGATAATGGAGGTTGCCATCAAGCATTAGATTTAAGCCTGCCTGAGAACGTAATTCTGCTATTTCAGCAATCCTTAGGGTTCGATGAGTTCCCAGTCTTTGTCGGTTAAGCCGCAGGAGTACGGCATTTTTTTAATCTTACCCCGTTGTCAAGACATCCTAAATGGGTTCTATATTCGTCAGAATATAGACCTAATACTCAAACGCCGATTGATTGATTTCCAAGATGTTTACGCAGAACAATGAGCTTTGGCGTTTGTCAATACAAAAAAATGCTTCAGCAGAAGTCTGCCGAAGCATTTCTAGTTATGCCAAAAATTTATACAAGAGTCTGGTAAAACTGCTCTCTCACTCGATTAGTCGAGTCTGCGGTTTCCTCAAAGCCACGACAAATGTCTCTAGTTCTGACTTTCTTGGCTTTAAGCGCGGTTTGCAAAACTTCCATTGCCCGCTCAGGCTTACCCCGACCGCAGAAGAATAGATCGGCTGCAAAATATCCATGTTCGGGCCAAGTATGAATCGCAATATGGGACTCAGCCAAAGTCGCTGTTGCCGTGACTCCGTGGGGACTAAACTGGTGTACACACAGATCTATAAGGGTTGCGTCTCCTGCGGAAATTGCCTCTAGCATAGCGCGGCGAATTGCCTCAGGGTCATTGAGAAGGTCTTCTGAAGCTTCCCATGCGTCAACGACCAGATGAGTTCCCACTTGTTTCATTCTGCCTGATTACTCCACCCGATAAGGTCTCAAAGACTACCTTTATAGCACATAATTCCTGCCGAGCACAAAGGAGTGGGCAAAAATTTTGAACAGGACTACGAACAGGGAAGTGGTAAGCTGATCTGCATCTTGCGAAAGATAATGTTATTCACTGAAGCCTCGAACATTTGGGGAGAGGGGGTGAGGAGGCGATCGCAAATCAATGGATTACAAAACTGCTCGTGGCTTTCTAATTCACCAGGGAACGGCTGCTGACTCGAATTCTGATGCGTTCCTCGTGCGGCTAGCACAAGGACAAGCACCCGTACCCGGTCAGGTGACTAATATTCTGTTAGCGTTAAAAATAGTTTTTGAGGCTTTGCGAAGCTCTCCTACTCTTGACCGAGAACTGAGCTACGCCCTTTATCTGCTGTCTTATGAAAGCAGGCGATATTATGAAGCTGGGCGTCAGGCTGGGGTTGTTTGGCCTCCATTATTAGATGAAGACTTGAAGCGAATTTCTAGAGCGGTCAAGAGTATTTTTGCTGGAGAGTGGCACAGTGGGTAAAGCGTTAACTCGCTTACTTTCCCACGTTTAACCCTTCACATGGAGTTTAGCTACCTACAAGAAGTAGTGCAGCGTAGCAGAAATAACTATCCAGTTGAAAAAGGTTACTGTAGGAGCGTTCTTGCCTTCTTGCACTAGCGATCGCGTAATTCAGCTTCCAACTTAGCTACATCTTCTTTCAGGAAAATCGTCAGTTGTCCGTTAAAAGCCTTACCTGTATCAGTTTGAGTGACTTCCATCCAATAGGCGTAACGTCCCCCTAGGCGTAGTTCGCCTTGCCGTGCTGTGTCTAGAAGGCGATTTCGTCGCCGAGCTAAATCTAGAGTTTGTGGCACTGGATAATTGTAGACCACTGTCGCTTGCTCGAAATCTTGATAAATTGCAGAACCATAAATCGCTCGCAGAGATTCCCTGAGTCGCTCCGGAGTCACGCCGTTAATCTGGTCATAGAAGGTCATGCGCTCGCTGCGGATAGTAATTCGATCCGTCAAAGTGTTAATCCGACCTGGAGGAAGTACTGAGGCTTGAAAGGTAAACCGCTGAGCAGGAGAGTTGTTCTTGTTCACGATTAACCCATCTCTGATTCCAGGTTGCAGCGTGGGATTAGAAGTAATCCAAGCAAGAACAGTATCCGTGCTTTGACCCGGAAGCGCATTAGCCGTCGCAACCAAGAGAGACCAGCACCAGGGAACTAGTAAAAAGGATAGGAGATTGGAACGATGGCAGCCACACTTATTCAATAAGACCTCCTCTTGTCTTTGCATTCCCGCGTCCCCACATCCCTGCGTCTTGTTCTCCCAGTTCCTAATCCCAACTTTTAACTCGTTCATGCCCGACCCCCCGGTTCAATTGCCACCTTAATTGCCTTACGATTCTTCATGTCTTCCAGTGCTTGCTCTAAATCCTTGAGAGGTCGGTAGTCAGTGATGAGTAGTTCAAAGGGTATGGTTTGACTAGCGAGTAGCGACAGGGCATCCCGCACATACTTAGGTGTGTTGTGAAAGACGCCTTTGAGAGTCAGTGCATTGTAATGCAGTTGTTCGGTACTGACGGTAATTGTGGTGTCGCGAGGGCATCCACCAAATAAGTTGATTGTGGCACCCGGACGACCGCACGCGATCGCCATTTCCCAAACAGCGGGAATACCCGTTGCTTCAATAGCGACATCCGCCCCCCATCCGTCCGTTAAGTCTCGTACCTGTGCTGGCACATCACTCAACTGATGATAATTAAACGTCCGAGATGCCCCTAATTGTTCCCCAATTTTCAGACGTTGCTCGTTTCCGCCCAAGAGAAACACCTCTGCTGCTGACTGCAAAGTGAGCACTGCAACGAACATCAGTCCAATTGCCCCATCGCCCAAGACTACCACTCGATCGCCTGGTTGAACATTAGAACAGGCTACTCCATGCAGGACGCAGGCTAACGGTTCCGTCATCGCGGCTAAGGCGTCAGGCAAGTGAGGGGGAACTGCCAATAAATTGTGCTGCACGATGGGTGCTGGTATTTTCAGATACTCAGCAAACGTGCCATTGTTAAAGGTCAAATTCGGGCAAAGAGAATACTCCTTGCGGCGGCAGAAAAAGCAGGTCATACAGGGAGCAGAGTTGTTGGCAACAACGCGATCGCCAATTTTCCAGCCGGTCACTCCTTCTCCCACTGCAACAATCTCACCCACACCCTCGTGACCGAACAAAGTCGGAGGTTGCAGCATTCTAGCATGTCCCCCCCGACGCCACACCTTCAGGTCGGTGCCACAGGTTGTTGCTGTTCTGACCTGAATCACAACCTCACCAGCAGCCGGTGCTGGTGAGGGAACGTCTGTGAGACGTAAATCTTCTTGACCGTAGAGTAAGGCAGCGAGCATTGGAGAAATGAGTGGTAACCCTAGCATCACCTGATTTTATCAGGCTCGATCTCGCTCTTACGTCTCCAATGCTTTCGATTCAACGGCTACGCTCAACAGTGTTCAGTGACCAGTTGGTTGCATCTCACTTTACTCATTCGAGTTAAGAATCAGTCACCTCTACAGGTGGTAGGTTGTCGCGCTATGCCAGTGCGCCCGTTGCTCTCTCCTGTTGGGGTTCAATCCTCTTCTGAAACTCGATCGCTGATAACTGATCGCTGGTCACTACTTGAAACATGCTACAACTTTACGGTCTGTAAAGTACGAGTTTGTGGGAGCGTGGCAGTATCGAGACGGATAGGTAACTGGCCCTGAATAAGAGGCATCATTTCTTGATGGCAAGAGGTGCAATACCAATAAACACCATTGCGTCGTGCATGACGAAGTAGAGCATTACCACAACAAGGACAAGATGTGACCCGCATGATTTGTTAACTCCTGTTTTTTTAAAAAATGTAATTAATTAGTAAAGCTGGCTTGAGAGCTTCGGGACTATCATGCTCGACCATTCAACCTCAGAACAAATAAAGTCATTGTTTCCAGCCAATGATTAAGTTTTTTAAAGGTTTACGCTTTACTGATTGTCAAGCGATCCCAGTAACAGGTTTACTGTAAAACTTAATTGATCGGTTCCTCATCTATCTCTAGAAGTAAGTAGATATAGGCGATCCCCGGCTTTGTGTTATCACAAAGTCATTTTTTTGACAATGAACCCAGAATTGG
>DATNPT010000521.1:0-4243 GCA_036703075.1 Chroococcales cyanobacterium | reverse complement strand
CGCTGATAACGGTTCACTGCTTCAAGAGCCAAGGAGCTTAAAAAAATGAATACCCAAGTCCACAACGTGTTTTTAAGAGTGTCAGTGGTTAGTGCCTGTTTACTAACTGCTTCACTCCCAGCATACGGGGATTGGCAATTGTCCCAGGCACAAAGTCAAACACTGCAAACGATCGCTCAACAAGGTCGTCAAAACCGCTATCCCCAAGATTTCATTAATGACTATATGAGAAGTTGTAAGCAGAGTGCAGTTAAACAGGGTGTATCTCAACAGTTGGCAGAGAAGTTATGTACCTGTACGATTAATCGGTTTCAAGCTCGGTTTAGCCTAGAGCAGTTTAAGACACTGTCGCGACAAGCTCAGCAAGACGGGGAACCCCCAGAAGTATTTACCGAAATCGGCGAAGCGTGCGCCGAGCAACTCACCAGCTGAGGAAAGCCGAGGGACTGCCAAACAATAAACTATCTCAGCTTGAGTTAGTAGACAGTTAACCACTAACCACTAACTACCCTCACCTAGGTATTGATTTGCTCTTATCAAGTCGTTCGACTCAAAGCTTGTCCTAGATGGTACAACCGCCCTACCGACGTTCTATCCGACAGCGCTTTAATATTTCTAGGTTTGCGATCGCAAATTCCTGGATAACCGTGTGTTTTTGGCTTGCCCTGACAGTAGTCGGGTTGTTTGCCTTTAGCGGACTCAAATATGCCTTATTCCCGGAAATTTCCTTTCCTGTAGTGGTGGTGCAGGCATCAGCCTCGTTCCCAACCGCATTGGAGACAGAAACCCAACTCACTCGCCCGATTGAGGCGTCTGTTCAATCGGTTAAAGGCCTCTATAACGTTCAATCCTCGACTTATCCCGGTCAAGCTATCGTATCTCTGGCCTTTGATGCAGGAACCGATTTAGACTCATCGACGACAGCTGTTGAAACCCGCCTCAAGCAACTTACTCTACCGCCGAAGACGACGTTCGATGTAAGTGGAATTAACTTAAATGAGACGTTAGCGGTTAGCTATGTAATTAAAAGCGACCTCAAAACCCTCAAAGAGTTAACTCAGATTGCAAAACAGCAGATTCTCCCACCCATTGGCGAACTACCCGGAGTGCTGAGGGTTGATTTGCTGGGAGACGCAACGCCACCACGCAAGCCGGGAAATGCAACTTCTGCCCAATCCAAAATCGATACTCCCCAAACTCTGGTTCGCTTCAACGGAGAAAATGCACTGGCGTTTCAAGTCATCAAGCAAGGACAAGCGAACACGTTGGATGTAGTCAGTCAGGTAGAAAAAGCTGTGCAACAGTTGCAAGCGAAATTACCCGACGTGCAACTCGTCTTGGCAGAGAGTGGAGCGAAGTATATCCGTGAAGCGACTCAATCCACGATAGAGTCGCTGTTGCTGGCCGTTGTCCTAGCCGTCTTAGTCATTTTTCCTTTTTTGCGAAGCTTTCGGGCAACGCTGATTACAGCTCTAGCGATACCCATTTCCCTGCTGGGAACCTGCATCGTTATGGCAATTTTTGGCTTTAACCTGGAAACGATTACCTTACTAGCGTTAGCACTGGTCATTGGTATTATCGTCGATGATGCGATCGTTGACGTAGAGAATATATCGAGGCACATCGAAGAAGGCGCAACGCCTCGACAAGCTGCCCTGGAAGGAACCGATGAAATTGGACTTACGGTTTCAGCTTCTACCTTGACCATTGTTGCCGTATTTCTGCCAGTTGCCTTGATGGGCGACACAGTAGGTCAGTTTTTCAAGCCCTTTGGTCTTACAGTTTCAGCCGCTGTCCTAGCTTCCTTACTCGTTGCTCGAACGTTATCCCCAGTTCTCGCTGTCTATTGGCTGAAACCTCGCAAATCCTCGACTAAGGTTGTCGATACTAATGAACTGTCGAATCAGCCAAAATCCAATGCTTTTATCCAACACTATTGCAACTTGCTCCAATGGTCGTTGAACCATCGGAAAATTGTGGCAGGGTTAGCGATACTCAGCTTTGTTGTCGGGATTGCCCTAATTCCGTTGATTCCTACAGGGTTTATTCCCAAACTGGATCGAGGTGAGTTCAATATTATCTACACCTCTCCCTTGCCTGAGTTACCGAAGGAGTCTGAACCGACGAATCCTATAGGAGAAAATTCCTCAACTCCCAGCTTTGGGGATAAAACTAAAGCGCCAACCGCTTCCAACTCAGAAGGTAACTCCCTCAAACAGTCTCCTGCTAATCAAAGCGATTCAGTGTTTGGACAAGGGGCGTTCGATTGGTTGACCAATCTAGCCAAATCTCCGATCAAGATATTGTTAACTAGAACCCGTAAGGCGGGGCAGCAGATAGAAGCAGTAGTTTTGCGATCGCCAGACGTAGAATCAGTCTATACCCTAGTCGGCATCCAAGAGCAACCAAACAAAGGTCTGCTCTATGTCAAGCTCAAGGATAAGCGGCGATTCGATACCGCCCAAGTTCAAGACCAACTCCGTGCCGCTTTGCCGAAGCTAGATGGGGTGGCGATTAGCATTGAAGATATTCCGTTTGTCCAAACCGGCGGTGAGGGTGAAAAGTCAGTCAAGCTCGCCTTATTGGGTAATGACCTCAAAAGCTTAAACAATACTGCAAAAGAACTGAAAAACCGGATTGAGAAATTGCCCGGATTTGTCGATATCGCCGCTACCAACAACTATGGCAAATCGGGTTCTGTTACTCAAATCGATCGCGAAGACGGTCAACGAGTAGCCTATGTCAGTGCAAATCTCGGTCAGGGTCAAGCGCTCGGCAATGCCACTGACCAAGCCGTCGCCCAAGCTAAAGCCGTTTTACCGCCTGATGTCAGCCTAAACTTGGGAGGAGATTCGGAGCGACTGGGCAGTATCTTCAGGAGTTTTGCCATTACAGCGGGGTTATCGCTGGTCTGTATGCTGTTGGTACTAGTGGTACTGTTTGGCCAATTGCTCGAACCCTTGGTGGTTCTCTTATCGATTCCACTATCGATTGTGGGGGCAATGCTAGGTCTTTTGCTGACTCAGAGCGATTTTGGCATGATTTCGCTGATTGGTCTGATTTTTTTGCTGGGTCTGATTGACAAAAATGCCATTTTGCTCGTGGATTATATCAGGCAGCTCAGGAAGTCTGGTTTAAGCCGCACAGAGGCAATCTTGCGTACTGGACAAGTGCGTCTGCGACCGATTCTGATGACTACGGCTTCGACGATTTTGGGAATGCTACCGATCGCATTTGGCTGGGGTGCAGGGGCAGAGTTACGACAACCGATGGCAGTGGCCATCATCGGCGGGCTGGTTACGTCTACTCTACTGAGCTTGATTGTGGTGCCAGTTGTGTATACCCTGATCGAGGACTTGTGGCTTCGGTTTAAACAACAGCCCGTTAGTCGCTGATTAAATATATCTTCGCAGTCGCGATCGCGTACAGTTTTTGATTGGTTCAACGTTCAATTCACTATACGCTGGGTGGAGATAGGAACAAACGCGATCGCAACAGAGATTATCTCCAAGTCCTGACATTGGCTGCATATCTCCCTAGACGAGCTTGGCAGAAATAACCCACTAGTAAAAATCCTTCCCCAGCTCCCCCTGCCTCCCCAGCTTCCCCAGCTCTTCTGTACTGGTGAAAAACTTTCGCCGCGAAGGTCTAGTCTCCTGTCTTGAATGTCATCTCCTCACACGGAATCTCTTGTTAACTAAACGAGCCAAGATTTAGAGCGACTCTTTGCCAAATAATGCTTCAAGGAAAATTGAACAGCTCGTTAGGTAAGCCGTCAAAACTAGTAATGTTAGCATAAATTTCACCTCCACTAATAATATAGGTCACATCAGATGGAGGTTATGCAATACGGACGCGATCGCTAATCTCACACGAACTACCCAACGTTGAATCGCGATCGCATTTGTCAGGTTGAGAGGTAAAATTCGCTCAATTCGCTACACATTGAGCAAACATCTCTACGAGTCTTTTATTGAAGATGCTAAGTCCTTTTGTCCTTTCGTTAAAAAAGACGGTATTGTTGGTTAGAGAATCGAGCGATCGCGTGGTTCTCCAATCCCCGCTCATCCCGCTGACTCGTCCTCGACTCGAGCTGAATCTGGAGGGGTTATCGCCGGGAGTGCTAAATGCGATCGAGGTGCTGACGGCTGATGGCGGTACTGAGGCATCTCTCACCGATTTAGTTGTCCAGACGGATGGGTTTTCGCAACTGCCGAAGTTTTACTACTACCTGGAAAAATTC
>DATNPT010000493.1:0-7675 GCA_036703075.1 Chroococcales cyanobacterium | reverse complement strand
AGTGCACTCATTGGCGAGCAATCTTTACAGGATGCTATGAAAAAAGCCCAAAATTCAGCAAATAAAGAAATTCAAGCAGCCAATTAATCAATCTAGTTCACTTGGAGAGAAATCGTGAAAGGAGTTTGGCAAAAGAAAAGCGTCAGGGAAGCACTAGCAGGCTACTCCTTCATGGTACCCACTATTCTCGTGATGGGGACATTTGTGATTTTGCCCATTACCTATGCTCTATTCCTCGCTTTCCACAAAGTCCGGATTCTAGGGGAGCTGAGTTATAGATTTATTGGCTTCAAAAGTTTCTTTAGAATGGTAGACGATGAGCGAGTATGGATTGCTCTGCAAAATACAGCTCAGTACGTCGCGATAGTGGTTCCTATTCAAACCATTCTGGCTCTAATTTTAGCCTTGATTATTAATTCCAAGATTAAGGGTAAAAATACCTTTCGGATTATCTTCTTTCTCCCGACAGTTACCTCCTCGGCTGTCCTGACTCTGATTTTTATGTGGATTTATAACTCCAATGGTCTACTCAATAACATACTGGCTTTTTTGGGGTTGCCGACTTACAACTGGATCGGCGATCCAGCGGTTGCGTTGAAATCCATCATGATTATGAATATTTGGTCAACGGCACCGTTTTTCATGGTGATTTATCTAGCCGCTTTGCAAGATATTCCAGCGTCGCTTTATGAAGCAGCAACGCTTGATGGAGCAGAGCGATGGGACCAGTTTATTTCTATTACACTGCCTTTACTGAAGCCCGTTACATTTTTTGTTGTTGTAATGAGCGTAATTGGCACGTTCCAGTTATTCGATCAATCTTATATTTTTTCAGGAGGTTCTGGGGGACCTAATAACTCAACGCTTACTGTTGTCCTCCTAATTTATCAGTACGCTTTTAAGAGTTTAGACATGGGCTATGCCGCCGCACTTGCCTTAATGCTTGCTGGTGTAATTATGCTGGCAACGCTTATCCAGCGCTATTTCTTCAAAGACGATAAGTAACTATTCAGCAGGAGGTGTCGAGGTGAAGTCGTTTAATTGGGGAAAAATTCTTCTTTATACGGGACTTATTCTGTACGCTCTAATAACTTTTTTACCCTTTGCTTGGGCGCTTTCAGCTTCTTTCAAACCCTTGGGCGAAATTATCTCAGGAGGGAGTAATTTTATTCCTCAACACTTTACACTAGACAATTATCGAAAGATTTTCATTCAGGAGCCGCTATTCGGGCGTTGGGTAATTAATAGTGTTGTTGTCGCCAGTTTGATTACTGGACTCAATATTATGTTCAATTCCATGGCTGGATATGCACTGGCAAGAATCAGGTTTCCAGGAAATCAGCTTTTATTTGTTGTAATTTTAGCTGTTTTAATGGTTCCCAGCCAGGTAACGCTAATTCCTAGTTATTTAATCTTAAAAAACTTAGGATGGCTGAATTCTTATCAAGGCTTGATTGTCCCTAATGTGGTCAATGCCACATTTATTTTTATGATGCGGCAGTTTTTTCTCAATTTCCCAAAGGAGTTAGAGGAGGCTGCTGCACTGGATGGATTAAATCGCTGGGAGACTTTCTTATCGATTGTATTACCTTTAGCCAAGCCAGCTTTGGCGGCGCAAGCTATCTTTATTTTTATGGGAGCCTGGAACAATTTCCTAATGCCCTTGATTATTTTATCCGACCCAGAAATGTTTACTCTGCCCCTAGGATTGAACACGTTTAAGGGGCAATATATCAGCTACTGGAATTACATTATGGCGGCTTCCATGGTATTGACGCTGCCAGCATTAGCAATTTACGCCTTTTTCAATCGCTACTTTATTCAAGGGGTTACGTTTACAGGAGGAAAGGAGTAGTTGAACTAGAATGGCACTGACTTAAGCATTAATCAACCCTTGCGCGGGGGGAGAGGGGGACACGCTTGTCCCCCAATGGGGGTTTGGGGGAAACCCCCAAGTCCGGGTTTTCTCTAATACCTGCAACTTTCGCCTTAAGCTAGTGACTTTTAGTTTCACTATAGCGATCGCCATAAAGGTTAGGACAAATTTAACCGTCCAAACGACCAGGTACGAGTAATAAACATAAAAGCCCTCTGCCTTTTGCTATGACTCTGGACAGAAATTATCGTTGGGAAAGATTAATGGAAATCGCCCGACTTGCTATTTCGGTATCTGCACTAGTCTTTTCCCAAATTCTCTCTAGTATCCCTTGTTCATCTAAGTCAGTGCTAAGGCTAGAGCGCTCTTTCCCTTTAATCGCCGCTTTTACCTGGGATTTCAGATCTGGATATTTAGCCAATACCTTTGAAAGCACATTGTCTCGGCATTGATGGAGTTCGTCGTAACCCTCAACGCGATCGCATTGCCAAAACTTTAGCGCTAATTGGTGTCCTGCCATGGCTGATTTGGCAGCGGCAACAGCTTGTGCTTGACCGTTAGCGTTTTCGACAAGGGGCAACGTATTCGCAACGATCAGGGAATAGGCGCGATCGTCAATGCCGCTTTTAACCTTGATTTGGATCATTTCCAGTTCTTTGACAGCGGCTTTGAGGGGTTTATTCGGCAACTGCGCGATCGCAGTAGGTCGAGTAGGTGAGGGCTGAGAGGCTTTAGGTTGTGGAGGTCGAGAGGTACAGCCAAAAAGAATGACAGAAGCAGTTAAGAAAATGGCTAGCTTCGGTAATTGCATGGGGCTGTGAAAGAAACAACAACTGTCCACTTCAACCTAAGTTCGCTTTACAAATCCGGAAAACTACGGAACGGAAAAAGTAAAGGTTCTATGAAGTCAGCCCTGACAACCCAATTAATCCGGAATCTGGAAATTAATCTCCCGCTTGCTGAACGGTAATTCCTGGTTAATCGCGTCGATTTCCTCCTGTTCCATTTCGTTGATTTCACCGATGTAATTTCGCAAAATCTGGGTTAGTCGCCCGTTGTAGAAGCGGTGCAGGCTGTGATTCGGGGTGGCTGGGAAGCCGCGACGTTTTTTGTGACGCCCTCCCGCACCAGGGTCAAACATCTCAATCCCATTGGCGATGCCCCACTCAATTGGCGTGTAATAACAGGCATCAAAATGCAGGCAGTCAAATTCCTCGAAACACCCCCAATAACGCCCATACAACTGGTCGCCCTTATTGATACAAAACGACATACCCACCGGATGTCGGTCATCGCCCTCCCGATACGCGCAAACCAGGACTACGCGATCGCTATAGTTGGGATACAACTGCTCAAAAAACTTGCGGGTGAGATACTTACTCCCCCACATAAACTTGTCACAGGTGCTGCTGTAAAAGCTGTAGATCAGCGGAAAAAGGGATTTAGGAATCTCCAGGCCCCGATAGATTTTCAGGTACAAACCTGCTGTCGTCACCGCCTTGCGTTCTCGCTTGATATTGCGGCGCTGATTGGCATTAAAAACCCCAAGGTAGTCCTCAAACGTCTGAAAGCCTTTGTTTTGCCAGATGTAACTGTGGTGCAGCCAACTGGTAAAGCCCTGACGTTCTAGGACAGGCCGCCACTGAGGGTCAACGAACAGGAAATGACAGCCTGAAATGCGATTTTTAGCACAAAAATGGTCGATCGCCGCCACCATTATCTCCGTCAACTCGTCCTCATCTTCTCCCGGTGCGACTAAGAACCGATAGCCAGTTGCGGGTGTAAAGGGGGTCATCCCCAGAAGCTTGGGATAGTAGCGAATGCCTAACCGATGCGATAGCTCGGCCCACTGGTGGTCGAAGACAAATTCTCCGTAGCTATGGCCTTTGACGTAGAGCGGTGCAGCAGCAATTAGCTGCCGATCTCGCCATAGTGTTAGGTGATTGGGTAGCCAACCCGTCTTCGCTGTCGCGCTACCTGATGTCTCTAGATTGTTCAACCACTCCCACTCCAGAAACGGTGTCTTTAAGGGTTGAGCAAGGGCATCCCACTCGGCTTGGGGAATGTCAGCCATCCGGTTGACCCAGGTCACAGAATAGTCAAGCTGGGGTTGTTGAACCATTGTGAGGAATCCAGGAAAAGATTTATTAAATGATGAATTATGAATTGATTTGTAATTTACAATTCGCAATTCATATTTTTAAAGCTGCAAGAACAAGGCACTCTAAACTTAGGTTAATCGAACTTTACGATCGTTGCAGGCGATAGTGCAGAAATACCTCCTGTTCCTTAGTCTCAACCCCCAACAGTTCTAGACGCCGTGCCTGCTGCCATGAAAATCCCTCTCCCTCCACGGGTGTCGGTGCTGCCGCACCCCCGATCAGCAACGGGCAAACCGTCAGCCACAATTCATCGATCAGATCGGCTTGGAGAAGCGATGCCACCAAGTCACCGCCACCCAAGATGGCCAAGCGTTCTATTCCAAGTTGGGTTAGCTGTTGGAAGGCATTGTGCCAATCAATCTCTCCAGTAGAGGTATCAACGACTAAAATCCGCTCAAAACGGCAATCGACGCTTTCCTGTTGCTGCCAACGTTTGGCACCTGCTGTTGTAGTCAGTAACCAACGGGGGACGCGCTGGCGAAAAAAACGGAGTTGTGGGTCAATCTCACCCGAACGAGAGCAAACAATCTGAATGGGCTGCGTTGGTACCCCCTGAAGTTCTCGGAATTGGCGCAGTTGAGGATTCGAGACGCTCATTGTCGTACCATGAGCGCGGAGTGTCCCCGCACCGAACAAGACGCCATCGGCCAGAGCCACTTGTTTTTGTAAATGCATCAAATCGGCTGAAGAGGAAAAACGAGCAGGCGATCGCGTCTCGTCTGCAATCTTGCCATCGGCACTCATAGCGAGAACCACTGTTGTCTGCGGTCGAATGATGGCAGGGCTTTCAGGCATAGCTCTCGATGAAGGCAAAATGGAATGAAAGAAAATTTTTCAGATGAACTTAGATTAAGTTGATTATTATATAGATTCTAAAAAGCCAAGCCTTCGGGATACATGTGGATTTTGAACCGGTTTAGGATGGAAACTAGTTCCCTCGAAGTCCCTATTTACAACATTGAATAATCGGCAGAGGCTTCTCCAATGGTCAACTATTCCCTGCTTGCCAGGATTTGAAGATGTCATCCCTTCCTAATCGTAGGATGGGGTGGGTAATTTATCTTTAGTCAGTTGTAGTTGTCACTGTTGGGTCTTTCCACTTTACGTTAAGAGACGTTCTATGGCTAAGCCAGGTCAAACATCCTTTCGTCGCATTTTGCTGTCGCGGCTCTTGCTACTCAGCGTGCCAGTTTTACTTTTAGGGGTGTATGTGACCTACAAAAAAGCACGGTCGGTGCTTTTGCAGACTGCTCGCCAAAATCTCAAAGAAAGTGCTGTGAGACAAGGTGAGAGAATTGAAGATGCGATCGCTGCACTGCAAGCTAACTTGGTAACGGCGAGTGAAGCGGCAGTGCTCAAGTCGCCGTCATCCGCAGCCTATCAACAATTCATCAACCAACTCGCTCAACAACTACCAACACAAGTTCAGTGCGTGCAGTTGAGCGATCTCAAGACCAATACTTTAGTCGCGAGTACCTGCGGACAGCAACTTGTCGGTCAGGTTCCGGCGAATTTTTGGTCTCCACAGAAAAACCAACTGCTAATAGATCGTTCCCAAGTTTACGTGGCGGCGCTACTTCCTCAAAACTTCTCCCCAAGGACAACAACGAAAACGGCTCAACCTAACTCCACCTCTCAACTGAACTTAGTTCTCAGTGCGCCGGTTTACAACTCTACGGGTCAACTCCAATATGCCCTAAGTATTGAATCAGCCCTCTTAGAGTCAAAGGGAGTCCCGCGAGGGTCGCTCTCTGGCTACCCAGTCGCGATCGATCAGACGGGAAGGATTCTCACCCATCCATCTGTAGAATTTGTCGGGCGCAATATCCACACTATCAAGCCTGATAGGGATGCTAAGACGCTTCAGTATATAGTGTCTAAGGCAATCGCAGGTCAGCAACATATTGGGCTTCTCTATGGTTTTGATGAAAAACGCACAGAATTACTGGCAGGGTATACTGCGATCGCTAGCCCGCTGACTAGTCAACCGAACCAAAAGTGGGTCATTTTATCGATTACTAGCTTTGATAGCGCCCTGGCAGGTCGTAAAGATATTCAGCAAGTTCTGTTTATTTTAACTTGCGGCTTAATTGCGGCCAGCTTTTTAGCAACGATGTATGTCTCTCGTGCCCTAGCCCGACCGTTGGAACGACTGCGAGACTATGCCCTAAATGATTCTCATCTGCACTCTACAGACCGGATTCCCAATAATTTAAATATTCGGGAATTTAATCAATTGGCAGAAGCCCTAGATGGGATGATCGAACGTCTGAGGCATTGGGCAGAAGAACTGGAAGAAGCTTGGAAAGAAGCACAAACCGCGAACCAACTGAAGAATGAATTTCTTGCCAATACCTCCCATGAACTGAGAACTCCACTCAATGGCATCATTGGCTGCCTGCGATTGGTACGAGATGGTTTCTGCGACGACCGAGAAGAAGAACTGGATTTCTTACAACGAGCTGATGATGCCGCCATCCATCTGTTGGGAATTATCAATGATGTTCTAGATATTGCCAAGATTGAAGCGGGTAAGCTTTCGGTGGAGATGGAGCCAGTTGACCTGCGGAAGTTGCTCAATGAAGTGATTAATTTACAGTCGGTTCCCATTCAGCAGAAAGGCTTAGAATTTCATACGAATGACCTACACGAAGCGCTCGCTGTTTACGCCGATCCAGCCAAGCTCAAGCAAGTACTGATCAATGTGGTAGGCAACGCTGTAAAATTTACTCACTCTGGCAGCATTAAGATTGAAACCCGCATCGAGCCAGTCTCTGGCACGCCGTCCTCGCCTGCTCATGCTGGAGGAGTGAAAGAGGAAAAGCTTTCATTCTTGAAGGAAGAGCGCAAAACAGCGTTACCCTCAGCACCTAGTAGCAATGACAGTACTAGACCGATTATGCTCTCTACTCAGGTTGCGATCGTAGTCACGGATACGGGAATTGGTATCGACCCCAGTCAACAGCACAAACTCTTCCGTCCTTTCGTAATGGTTGATGGCTCAACCACTCGCAAGTGTGGAGGTACGGGTCTGGGTCTTGCTATTTCGCGGAACTTGATGGAGCTGATGGGCGGTAATATTACTCTGTTCAGTGAAGGCGACGAGCGGGGAACTACTGTTGAAATTACCCTACCGATGATTGAGCCATCACTCTTGCTCTCAGGAGAATTCGCCAAGGCTAACAGTGCAGAGCAACTGAGTGAGGATAATTTAAGCGAGGATAACTCTAAGGAACATGCTGATTCGAGTTCAATGAACTCGTCTCTATAAACGGACACCAGTGCAACGGCTTGAGGACGGCACTCGCTCAACGCAGCCTTGAGATTGGTCATCGCCTCATCCGGCTAATTTGCGATCGCGCCAAAGCACGTTCCAACATTTTGCCCAAATTTTGTCCAAAAATAGGTAGTCTTCAGGGTCATACTGCTTTTTGTGCTTGTTGAAATCGTCTTCAATCGCGACCCACAAGGAACGCAGTTGTTGCCAGGTAGAGCAGTTTTGAATTTGACAGGCAACGGCATTTTTCCACTGTTGTAATTGGCGATAGCTGATGAATTGTCCGCCTTTGTCGCAGCGATGGACGAAGATGACGTATGCCCAGCATTCGACACGCAGGATTAGGTGTTTGGGAATTTT
>DATNPT010000492.1:0-11987 GCA_036703075.1 Chroococcales cyanobacterium | reverse complement strand
AAACGATACATTTTACTGCCCCCAAATTTCTCATAACTAAATACCAACCACTTTTCCGATCGACCATGAGCCAAAGCAGTAGTCCGCGATCGATTCAAGCGCTCATCAAGCCTAAAACACTCCATCCCACGGTTTTCTGGCGACTGGCTGAAGACATCCCCAAACCGCTCAGTACCGCCTTAGTTGTCACATCGATTGGGTTCCCACTGCTGGTGTGGTGGCTGGTGACAACATTCGGCAATGTAGACCCCAAATTTTTGCCCTCACCCGGTAAAGTGCTGGAAGCTTTTGGACGGCTGTGGAGTACTCGCGAACTGCTCAAAGACACGGTGGCAAGTCTGTGGCGAGTCGGTGTCGGTTTTTTCTTGGCAGCTATCTTTGCGATTCCAGTGGGCGTGCTGATGGGCAGTTTTGCTAGTATTCGCGCCTTGCTAGAACCGTTGTTTGGCTTAATGCGCTACATGCCAGCACCGGCATTCATTCCACTGCTGATTCTCTATCAAGGCATCGGAGAGGAGCCCAAAATTACTCTGATCTTCATTGGTGTCTTTTTCTTCAACTCCTTGATGGTGATGGATACCGTCAAGTTTGTCCCGAAAGACTTAATTGAATCTACCTACATGTTGGGAGGGAATCGTTGGGAAACCCTCACCCAAGTGATTTTCCCACACGTCTTGCCGGGAATTATTGATGCTTGCCGAATTAACTTAGCTGCCGCGTGGCAATTAGTGATTGTCTCAGAACTAATCGCAGCTACAGAAGGCTTGGGTCGTCGGATCAGTGTGGCAGGCCGATTCCTTAAAACCGATGAGATTTTTGTGGGTCTAATTGTTATTGGAGTAATCGGTCTAGCATTCGACTTGTTATTCCAATATCTTCTACGGGTGTCTTGCAACTGGGCGAGTCAGAAGCGATAACTCGTCTGCGATTTTCTACAGTCTGTCTATTCGTCTTAATACCAATTACCTATTACCGATTACCCATTACCAATTCCCAATTTGGAGATTTAACCAATGTTTCTACAAATCATCAACCTATACAAGCACTTTGAGACGAAGGAAGGAACTTTAGTTGTCCTGAAGGACATCAACATGACGATTGAGCAAGGCGAGTTTGTCTGCGCGGTAGGGGCATCAGGTTCCGGCAAGTCTACCTTGCTACGCCAGATTGCTGGCCTCGATATCCCCACGACAGGAGAAGTCAGAGTTGATGGTAAACGCATCATCTCACCAGGACCCGATCGGGGCATGGTGTGTCAGCACTATACGCTCTACCCTTGGATGAACGTGCTGGAAAATACTGAATTTGGACTGAAGCTTCAGGGGGTACCCAAGCAGGCGCGGCGCGAACAAGCTAGCTACTATTTGAGTATGGTTGGACTCTCGCAATTCGCGAAGGCTTTACCGAAGCAGCTATCGGGGGGCATGAAACAACGAGCTGCGATCGCTCGCGCCCTCGCATCGGAACCCAAAGTGCTATTGATGGACGAACCTTTCGGTGCATTGGACATTCACACAAAGGAATCGATGCACGAATTCATGCTAGACCTGTGGCAGCGCACCAATATCACGGTTTTCATGATTACTCATGATGTGGAAGAAGCGGTATTCCTCTCCAATCGCATTTACGCCTTGGGTTCTCGTCCCGGCACGGTGAGGAAGGAAATTGCGATCGAACTGCCCCATCGTACTCCTACCGTTAAGCGCCACTCCAAATTTCATGACTACCGGGATGAACTGATGGAGTTACAGCGCCGACACGGGCAGGAAGCGGTTGCTGCCGCAGTAGCTTAGAACGAATGGCACTGACTTAACCATTAATCAACCCTTGCGCGGGGGGTTTGGGGGTTTCCCCAAGTCCGGGTTTTTTCTAATACCTGCAACTTTCGCCTTAAGTCAGTGCCATTCAGCTTAGAACAGTGAGCAGTGACCAGTTACAAGATGGAGATTTAGACCTTAAGTGAAACCTACCATCTAATAGGTGAGGATTTCCTGACTATTGAGTTTCTACAGTTTTGCGTTACACTTTAGAGTGCTTTGAGGCGTCGGGTTAGCCAATCTTAGGTTGTGGCTGACGCCTAGTTGCCTTATTTATAATCAGGAGTATCCAATTATACTATTGTCCTCAACAAAAATAATGAAATAAATATTTAAAATTTATAGAGGACATTGGCTCAGGACTCGAACAACGCTATTATTTACAGCTCAAGTAAGCTAAATGCCTTATACAATAGCAGGAACGAGTCTGGAGAACCAGCGACAACCGATAATCAGTGGTAGGGTAGGATGCCTAGCATCTTCAAATCAATGCTTAGCTCAACTCATCCCCTGAGGGAACTACTCGTAACGTCCTGTTAAGCTGTTAGAGCCTTTTTACCAAGAAGTCTCTCTCGCTGTCTGGACAAGCCTAAAAAGATACTCATTCTTACTTACGGATCGATCTATATTGTTTCTCTGCACGTAATTAATGCTCCCCAAGCCTGATGCTATGACAGCACGGCACGTTCCGCGCCAAACCTCACACTCACCTGACGGTGGCAGCCCCTCGGCCGCTGATGGAACCCCTGTTTCTGCCCTTAAAGAACTGGTGGCGCGTTTGCACCGGGAACAGCACAAGATTCACGATCTATTGAGTTCGCTGGGGTTCGCTTTACGCAGCTTCAACAATCTGAATCAATTTTTAGAGTTAATTCCGTTGATGGCGGCACGGGTAACTGATGCCGATGGCGGAGCTTTAATTCTGTTCAAGCCAAATGGACAAGTCCGGCTCGAACAGCTTCACTGCCAGGAAGGCCAAACTTGTCAAAATATTCGCAAAGCCTTGGAAAGGGCAACCCGTGAAGCTACGGCAACAACCAACGATGGAGATACAGCTCCAACTGCAAAAGAATCGTTGGAACTAATTCAAGCATCCCTCGACGAGCTAGTCGGTCAATATTTAGATGCCGATATCCAGCTATTTGGCACGCCCATTTTGGTAAAAAATTCTGAACGAGGGCGTCTTTATGTCTTTAGCTACGATCCAAACTACAGTTGGACGGCAACGCGGCAGAAGTTGGTGCGGTTAGTGGCCGATCAAACGGCCGTAGCGATCGCAAATGACGAACTTACCGTCGAACTCCGCAAAAAAGAACGCTTAGATCGAGAGTTAGAAATCGGAGCAGACATTCAACTACGCTTGTTACCTCGCCAATGTCCTCAAATCGAAGGCGTCGAATTAGCGGCTTGCTGTAAAACGGCTAGTCGGGTGGGTGGGGATTACTATGATTTTATCCCCACCAACTACGATCAGCTACGCCCCAAAAAACAAGATGTTAGTGAACTCTCCGACTGCCAAAAAGCATCTGTCCCTTGGAGCGTAGTGATTGGCGACGTAATGGGGAAAGGCGTCCCGGCCGGATTAATCATGACGATGACGCGCGGGATGCTCCGGGCAGAAGTGCTTAACCGTCACTCCCCGGCACGCATCCTACAACACCTAAACCGGGTGATGTATGCCGATTTGGAAAATTCCCACCGCTTCGTCACATTATTTTATTCCGAGTACGATCCCCAGACTCGGATGCTGTCTTATAGCAATGCGGCTCACAATCCACCTTTGCTCTGGCAAGCGGCAACTGGGTCAATCGTTCGCCTCGATACGAATGGAATGCTAATCGGACTGGAGGCTGATTCTCAGTACGAAGATGCCCAAATTCATCTGGCTCCCAATGACACCATTATCTACTATACCGATGGCTTCACAGATGCAGCCAATCAAAATGGCGATCGCTTTGATGAGGAGAACCTAACCAAAGCGTTTGAGTGGGCGTGCGAGAATTGCAACGGCGCTCAGGAAATTTTGGATCACCTCTTCGAGCAGGTGCAGCAGTTTCTCGGTTCAACAAACCGTAACGGAGATGATATGACACTGGTCGTGATGCAGGTAAAATCTTCCGAGTGACCTAATTTTGTGTGAGGCAATCATCGCCATGGTCGTTGAAGGAATCCAAGCCGTACCGACTCTTTTAAATCACATCAGCCCTTGGCATAGCGCCTTAGGGGGACTGAGCCATCAGCTATCCGTGGATTGGCTGGTATTGGCTCAAGAAGTCAGAAATCCGGATGTGATAGGTCAGATGGTCAGTGCGTGGAATCACTTTGTCAAGACGGGTCAAATCTGGGCTTTGTTGATTGGAGTGATCGTGGGTTACGTCTTTCGGAGCTTTACGTCTTTTTGACATGGGCTACGGGTTGTTAGTCAGCGGTTAGTGGTGAGTAAAAAGCAGCTAACAACTAACCACTAACAACTAACCACTAACAACTAACCATTAACAACGAACAACTGCTGTGACGAAACAAACAACTTGGAGCCAGCGATTTGAATCCGCACTCCATCCCGCGATCGCTGGATTCAATGCTAGTATCGGCTTTGACATCGAACTGATTGAATACGACCTGACAGGTTCGGTAGCTCATGCCCAAATGCTCGCTCATACCGGCATTATCTCGCCGGAGGAAGGAGAGCAACTGGTGGCAGGCTTAGAACAAATCCGTCAAGAATATCGTAACGGTCAGTTTAACCCCGGTATTGATGCCGAAGATGTCCACTTTGCTGTCGAGCGACGCTTGACCGAGATTACCGGAGACGTTGGGAAAAAGCTACACACGGCGCGATCGCGTAACGATCAAGTTGGCACCGATACGCGGCTCTACCTGCGAGACCAAATTTCGCAAATTCGCGATCGCTTGCGCGAGTTTCAAGGCGTTCTCCTCTCCCTGGCTGAAACTCATGTAGAAACTCTCATTCCTGGCTATACTCACCTGCAACGAGCTCAGCCGCTCAGTTTAGCCCATCACCTGTTGGCTTATTTTGAAATGGCACAACGGGACTGGCAGCGCCTAGGTGAAGTTAGCGAGCGGGTGAATATCTCCCCCTTAGGTAGCGGAGCGCTCGCCGGGACGACGTTCCCGATTGACCGTCACTACACGGCGAGTTTACTAAATTTTGCGGGAGTTTATCGCAATAGTCTCGACGGCGTGAGCGATCGCGATTTTGCCGTTGAATTCCTGTGTGCCGCCAGCCTGATTATGGTACATCTGAGCCGGTTATCGGAGGAAATCATTCTCTGGGCATCGGAGGAATTTAGCTTTGTTACCCTCAAAGACAACTGCTCGACTGGCTCTAGCATTATGCCCCAAAAGAAAAATCCCGATGTTCCAGAACTAGTACGCGGGAAAACAGGGCGTGTCTTTGGGCATCTGCAAGCCTTGTTGGTGTTGATGAAGGGATTACCCTTGGCTTACAACAAAGACTTGCAGGAGGATAAAGAAGCGCTGTTTGATAGCGTGAAAACGGTCAACGCCTGTCTGGAAGCGATGACAATTTTGCTGCGAGAGGGATTAGAGTTTAAGCGCGATCGCTTAACAGCAGCTGTTGCCGAAGACTTCTCCAACGCCACCGATGTTGCTGACTACTTAGCCGCACGGGGGGTTCCCTTCCGTGAAGCTTATAACTTGGTCGGCAAGGTGGTGAGAACCTGCCTCGCTCAAGGAAAATTGCTTAAAGATTTGAGCGTAGACGAATGGAAAGACTTGCATCCCGCGTTTGAGGGCGATATTTATCAAGCGATCGCGCCTAAGCAAGTCGTTGCTGCCCGCAACAGTTATGGTGGTACGGGTTTCGAGCAAGTCCGTCGCGCTATCCAAGAAGCACGCGATCGCCTAGAAACCCCGTCCATTCCTTGAGCTGATAAATTCGACGCAATCTGCTGATGTAGAGCCGCGATCGCAGTAAAAAAAGTGGGCATCAACATCCCGTAGAGTGTTGATGCCCAATGAACTTAGAGCAAGGAAAGCCAGTTATAGCTTTTATTTTGCTCATCGCAGCCTCGATAGTGAGAGCTGCTACTTGTTAACTTATTCGGGTGCGCTGCACTTGATATTAGTTGACTCTAAAGCCGTCTTTAGAGCCATTTGGAGGTGCTGTTAAGGCGATGGGCGAGGGAAAGCGTCCTCTCTGGTCATTGATGGAGTTCAATTTCCTCAACCACCTTCTATGTCGCTCCTATGTCGCTCTCTAGCTCTTCTTCTTGGTTTTCAGAGCTTGACGGTCTGCTGTCCCGCCTGTTTCTAGAAAAACGACCTGTACTCTTGCGTTTACGAAACTTACGAGCGTAAGCTTGGTTCCGTTGCGCCTTTTCTTTTTTTAGATTGCGGCGCTTTGCCATGTTTACCTCATCAATAACAAAAAAGGGTGCCTGACAAAATCTCGTAAAAGATTCAGCTTGGCTTGTCTATCTTACCAGTGTTACACCTGTGAAGGAGAAAACCAGAAAACAGATAATATCAGATGCAAAGCACAATAGCTATCTCAAATTCCCAATCTGAATCACAAAAATCCAGATGAAAGCCGGTAAGAGATACGCTTTGGCACAGGGAAGGAACTTGTGCTATTTGCTCAAGTTACCCTTGACGGCTCTGTAGCCGTGCTTTTCGCGATCGGATCTGGATGAACCTGCGTTCCGGAAAAGCATACCTTTCCAACGTTTAATGTTGAATCAGGTTTAAAGCGGCTTTTTCAATCGCTGATAGTACCGAACTTGCATCCATAGCGACTATGATAACAGTCGGTAAGCAACCCATTCGCCAGACTCATAGCCTTTTGCGATCAATGCGTCGAACATGGCAATTTATACAAACAGTTCTAGGTATTATCTTTCGTCATCCGGTCACGGGAACGAGCATCATCCCCATTCTGCCCGATGGGCGGATTGTACTGGTTCGGCGTCGCGACAATGGTAAGTGGGCGTTGCCAGGAGGTATGGTGAATTGGCGTCAAGATATTCCAACCACCGTAGAGCGGGAGTTGGCTGAAGAAACAGGACTAGAGTTGGTCAAGATTCGCCGATTGGTGGGAGTTTACTCAGCACCCGATCGCGATCCCAGAATTCATTCGATATGTGTCCTGGTCGAAGCGGATGTCGAGGGAACAATGCAAATACACGATACCTCAGAAATTAGTGACGTGAAGGCATTTGAACCCTCTGCCATTCCAAAAGGAAGTCTCAGCCACGATCATGACCAGCAGTTGCAGGACTACTTCGACGGTCAGACCATCCTGGCTTAAGCCCGATGAGCGATCGAGTTACCTAATCAAGAGTTGGTGATGGGAAAGACTTGCTTTAACTCTCCTGTTCTGGGATTTTGGATTTTGGATTATTTGTCTCAATTCTTGAAATTCCCGCTCTATCGGAGCGGGCCTAGAGGGACAAGCCCAAATTTCCAATCGATTGACCCGTGCGACTTAATCACAAAACCCTGCAATCAGGATGACTCTACCCTTAAGTAATTCTCGAATTAAGCTACCTCTAGGCCAAGTTTTTTGGCGGGAAATCGGCCAAGGCCCGATTCTCGTGTTTCTCCATGGTTCTTGGAGCGACAGCAGCCAATGGCTGTCAGTCATCGAGCGTTTGAGTCAAACTTATCATTGCTTCGCCCCTGACCTACTAGGATTCGGTGAGTCCGAGCGACCCAAGGTTCATTATTCCATTCAGCTAGAAATAGAGTGTTTGCTCAATTACCTCAACGCGTTGAACCTGCCGCCCGTGTATTTGATCGGTCACTCTTTAGGGGGTTGGATTGCGGCGAGTTATGCCCTCGAATACTCAGATCAAGTGAGTGGTTTGATAGTAATCGCACCAGAAGGTGTTCAGGAAGAAGGACAGCGAGGACGTTGGCAGGGGACGAAGTGGTTGGTTGGTCGTCCTTCAATCGCGTATGGGATTTTGCGCGCGCTCTACCCTTTCGCAAGGCTATTCGGTCGTCATAAAGGCATTGCCCAAGCCCTCAGACAACGACAACAGTTAAATAGCGCTCCGACAGCCTGCCAGCTTTTGTTCCGACGACGGTTCAAAGAACTTCAATCAGAATTGTTGCAAGAAAAACTGGAATGGCTCACAGTCCCAACCTTAATTCTTCAAGGGCAAAGCGACACTCCAGATGCGATCGCACGCTCTCAAGTCTATGCCGAGCGAGTTCCTCACGCTCATCTCCAGATGATTGACCAAGGAGGACACGATCTCCCCGAAGCCTGTTCGAGCTTAGTAGCCCAGCAAATTCATGATTTTGTCACCAGGGTTGAAAGTTGGAAGGTTGACAGGTTGGAAAGCGAGGTTTAAGCCCATCTCCCGACTGAAGTGCGGGGGATTTCCTGTTAATAGTTAGTAGGGACTTTTTATGCATCGAACCAAGAATGCACGCCAATCGCCCCCGATTAACCACTAACTATTAACCCCTAACGGCGGCGGGTCGCTTCCTCCCCCGCTTAAAAGACAGGGGCTTCCGCGCCGCCACTCCTGTGAATTATGAATTATGAATCACGAATTTAAACCGGAGCGATCGCATTCCCCAAAAAATTAAGTAAGGGTCAGCAATCGGCTGACGTTCCGTTTTCGGTAACTGGGATTGCAGGTAAGCCAGTAGCAAGTGAGAGTCACCCCCCGTCAGAGCAATCTGACTGTCTGGAAACTGACAGCACCAATCTTCAATAAAATCTCGCATCCCTGCCAATACCGTGTAAATCACACCACTCTCGATCGCAGCAGGCGTCTTTGTCGCCCAACGGGAGGGTAGCTGAGATGGAAGTTGAATTGCTGGCAGCGCCGCTGTATTTCGTGCTAACGACTGGAACTGTAACCTCAGTCCCGGTAGAATTGCTCCTCCTATCAACCGTTGCTGAGAGTCTGCCCCCGTAAACGTTAGCGCTGTTCCAGCATCAATGACCAGCACTGGGTAACCTAACGTTTCGCCTGCTCCCAACAAGGCTAAGGCACGGTCAACCCCCAGGGTAGGATAGAGTCCTACCAGTGGTACATCAGCCAACGTGATGGTTTTAGCGGGGGGATACCCTTGCCATAGCGTTGTCTGTTCTGGAACCACCGAAGCCATGTAGACCGGTAAAGGTTTAGAGGTGTCTGACGCCACCGAAGCCACATGAGGCGGCAAAATTCCCTCCGGCAGGATGCCAGACGCCAAACGCTGACTGAGTCGCTCAACGGCTGCTGCTGATAGATGGCTGGTGTCCCATGCTCGATCGAGAGTGCCATCGACAAACCAAGCCCAGTGCAGCCTGGAATTTCCAATCATCAACGCTAGCCAGCTTCGTTCACAACGCTCTATCGAATAATGCATTGTCTGCAACCCTTGACCCTTTTGCGCGATCGCGGATAGTTGTCATAAGTATTTTTGCTCAGTTACTATACAAATGGTAACAATTCATGGACATCCTTTAATTCGATAGCGCGTTTCGAGGGCAAAAATATCAAGGACTAAGCGGCGAGTCATAAGTCAATCGTGAAAAGTTTCTCCCTCAAAGCCGAAAAACTGATGTTTTTGAGTTTGACCCTTTTAGCCTCATTATCATCTTTTTCTATCCAGCTTCAGCCTCTAGCTGTGTAAAAATAAAGAAAAAATAAAAGTGTTTAAAAACTAATTGAAAGTAGTTGATTTAGGAGTCATTGAATGGTAGTGCTGACTGACAGAACACAAAAGCGGTTGACCATACAGACGGGTGAAATTGCACCCGATACAACAACCATTCGTTCGTTGGATTGGGATCGCGATCGCTTTGATATCGAATTTGGCTTACAAAATGGCACCACTTACAACTCGTTTCTGATTCGCGGGGAAAAAACGGCTTTAGTTGATACCTCTCACGAAAAGTTTCGTCAGTTGTATCTAGACACGTTGCAAGGACTGATTAATCCGACTGAAATTGATTACCTAATTATCAGCCACACCGAACCAGACCACAGCGGTTTAGTTAAAGATGTCCTCCACCTAGCGCCTCAAGTAACTGTGGTGGGGTCAAAAGTGGCAATTCAGTTTCTCGAAGATTTCGTGCATCAACCCTTTGAGCGCTTAATTGTCAAAAATGGCGAGAAGTTAGATTTAGGGAAAGGACACGTCCTGGAATTTGTCAACGCGCCGAATCTCCACTGGCCGGACACGATTTTTAGTTACGATGCTGGGACGCAGGTGATGTTTACGTGCGATGCATTTGGCATGCACTACTGCTCCGATAGCACCTTTGACGAAGATTTGAGCCAGATTGAGGCAGATTATCGATTTTACTACGACTGCTTGATGGCTCCGAATGCCCGTTCCGTGCTATCTGCCCTCAAGCGGATGGATCAGTTGGGAGATGTGAAAACGATCGCCAACGGCCATGGTCCCTTGCTGCACCACAACGTTGGCGAACTGGTGAACCGCTACCGGAAGTGGAGTCAGGCTCAAGCCAAAGCAGAGACATCGGTTGTGGTCTTTTATGCCTCGGATTATGGGTATAGCGATCGCCTGAGTCAAGCCCTTGCCAGAGGGATTACGAAAACGGGTGTTGGTGTGGAAATGATGGATCTCAAATCCGCCGACCCGCAAGAAGTGCAGGAGATGGTCGGGCGTGCGGCAGGAATTGCGATCGGGATGCCCCCAGCTTCCAGTAAGGCGGCGACAACGGCTGTTGGTACAGTCCTTGCTGCTGCCAAGTCCAAGCAAGTGATTGGAATTTTTGAGTCTTACGGCGGGGATGACGAACCGATTGACCCGTTACTGGGTCAATTTAGAAATTTGGGCTTGAAAGAGGCATTTCCCTCGATTCGGGTTAAAGATACCCCTTCAGAAGCTATCTACCAGCTCTGTGAAGAAGCGGGTACAGACATGGGGCAATTGCTCACTCGCGATCGCGGCATCCAGCAACGGAAAGCTCTGGACAGCGACCTAGACAAAGCCTTAGGACGCATCAGTGGTGGTTTGTATATCATCACGGCCAAGAGAGGCGACGTTAAGAGTGCCATGTTAGCCTCTTGGGTATCCCAAGCAAGCTTCCAACCCCTAGGCTTAACGATCGCAGTAGCGAAAGATCGGGCAATCGAGTCGTTAATGCATGTTGGCGATCGCTTTGTTCTCAATGTTCTAGAAGAAGGCAACTACCAAGCCTTAATGAAGCACTTCCTCAAACGCTTCCCGCCTGGTGCCGATCGCTTTGCTGGGGTGAAAACTCAAGACGCTGAAAACGGTTCTCCCATCCTCATCGACGCCCTTGCGTACATGGAGTGCCACGTCGCCAGTCGGATGGAACTGAGCGACCATTGGATTGTTTACGCAACCGTGGATGCCGGCCGCGTCTCCAAACCCGAAGCGCTCACCGCCGTTCATCATCGCAAGGTGGGCAACTATTATTAGAGCAGTGAATCGTAGGGTAGGCATTGCCCACCCTACAATGCCCTATCGGGAAAGGTTGAAGAATGTCAGAAAAACCAGAAGAACTGGCGATCTCGTTATCGTCTTCACCGAACCTGCCCGATCGAAATCCTCGAAATCTCTCTCAACCTGTTTTATTCGTTGAGGAACTGTTAGCGCGATCGGATTCTCCCAACGAAGCTCTAGACTGGGCTAGGGTGCGGGAGGTCATTCTTCGCCAGAATGAGGAGGTCAAACGGGAGAAGCACCGACGCTTTCTGGAAACCAGCCAATTTATCTATACAATCGTCATTTCCGGAGTGGCTTTTACGGCTGGGATAGTTCTTTTTATCTGTCACTACGACAATGCAGTTTATCTAATGGTGGCAGGACTGATTCCGTTGGTGTCAAGAAAAAAGCTTACCTCGTGAGGCAGTGGGGAGAGGAGGAGAGTTTTTTTTAACGCAGAGGAGCGCGGAGGTTGGCGCAGAGGGACGCGGAGAGAGGGATGCAGAGGATGATTGAGAATGAGTTATCGGGGCGGATTATTGGGTTGGCGATGAAGGTACATACAGCGCTGGGACCGGGATTGTTGGAGTCGGCTTATGAGGAGTGTTTGTATTATGAACTTCATAAAGCTGGATGCAATGTAGCAAAACAAAAACCCTTGCCATTAATCTATGAAGATGTTCATCTAGAGTGTGGCTATCGAGTGGATTTACTAGTTGAAAACAAAGTCATTGTTGAAATCAAATCTCTAGCATCTCTACA
>DATNPT010000342.1:0-18746 GCA_036703075.1 Chroococcales cyanobacterium | reverse complement strand
GCGGCAATGGCAGAGCGAGTGAAAAGTCAGGTGGCTTATTTCTCGATGAACCCAGAGAACGAGTTGGTGCGATCGCATACACAACAAGGCGGTCTAGCAGCGGTTTATGAAAATGGCTACTTGTCTATCCTGAAGGGGGATTGGACGCTGCGGATTGACCAGGCGGTGAATTTGCCGGTGACGATGCAGGGACGCGCTCCCTTCATGATTGCGAATGCCCTAGCCGCGAGCTTGGCCGCCTTTGCTGAGGGCGTTTCTATAGAGGCGATTCGGTCTGCGTTGACGACATTCCGGGCTTCTGTGAAACAAACGCCGGGACGCATGAATTTATTTAATCTCGGTCGTTATCACGCACTGGTTGATTATGCTCACAATGCAGCTAGTTATGAAGCAGTGGGTAGTTTTGTACGAAATTGGCCGGGAGAGCGCATCGGAGTGATTGGTGGTCCTGGCGATCGCCGCGACGAAGATTTCATCGCCCTAGGAAGGCTCTCCGCACAAATTTTTGACCGGATTATTATCAAAGAAGATGATGACCTACGGGGGCGTTCGAGCGGTCAGGCAGCCGAGTTAATTTCTAAAGGCATAGTTCAGGAAAATCCCGATCGCCAGTATGAAATTATTCTCAAGGAGACAGACGCCATTAATGCTGGTTTAGATCGGGTTTCTTCAGGGGGTTTAGTGGTGATTCTCCCTGAAAGCGTCACTCGCGCTATTAGCCTGATTGAGACACGTAACCCCATACCAGAAAATGGATACCAGCCAGTCTCGGCTGAAACTCAAGCTCATTTAAAGACTTCGGTCGTCAATCAGAGCGTCTAATTTTGTGTGCCTGTTTGAGGAGTCCTGTGGTTAGCCTTGGGGTTAACCACAGGATAATTGAATGTTCAAGCTTTCAAACTGAAAACATTTAAGGATACAGATATTAGCGATAGGAAAATTATGAACCCTATCGCATCCAGCATTGTCGTCAGTAGGGGACCACTGATCAGTGCTGGATCGAGTTTTAAGCGCTTCATCGCCATGGGTAACAACGTTCCCAGAGTGACGGCTACCAGGGTATTGATCGCCATCACTAATCCGGCGACTAAAGCCACCCAACGTTCTTCGGGAGGTGCCCAAATTAGGGAAAGGAAAATCATTGTACAACCCAAGGACAGAGCCGTTCCCAGACCAGCGAGAAGTTCTTTACGCAGAATTTTTAGGGTATCTAGAGGCGTCACCTCTCCGACACCGAGTCCTCGAATTGTCACGGTGAGCGCTTGAATCCCAACAGTGCCGCCCGTATTAGAAAAAATTGGCATGATGACAGCTAGAACTGGCACTAAGGAAATCACCTTCTGAAAGGGTGCGATCGCGCTTGCCGCTCCGATATACAATCCCATTACACCAACCAACCAGGGTAGGCGCTTGCGAATCGTTACCCAGGGAGGGGAAAGCGCCGCTTCGTCACCCCCACTAACCCCGGCTAGTTTTTGAATGTCTTCCGTCGCTTCTTCCTCTAAGATGTCGATAACATCATCAATCGTGACAATCCCCACTAACCGATCTTCCCGATCGACGACGGGAAGTGCGATCAAGTCGTAGCGCTTCAGGATTTGGGCGACTTCCTCCTGAGTCATATCAGTACGGACTTTAATCACGCGATCGCTAGAAATATCGCGGATTTGGGCGTCGGGAAGCGAAAACACCAACTGCCGCAGTGACACGACTCGAACGAGCTTGCAGTTGTCATCAGTAACATAAGCGTAGTAGACCGTTTCTTTGTCTTGGTCCATCTGACGCATCTTTCTCAGCGCTTCTCCCACCGTTAAGCCTTCCCGCAACTGGACGAATTCCGTCGTCATCACGCGTCCGGCGGTGCCTTCGTCATAACCGAGAATGGTTGCGGTTGCTTGCCGTTCGGCAGAACTGAGTTGTTGTAAAAGCCGCCTAACTACTCCCGCGGGTAACTCATCAAACAATTCTGCCCGATCGTCCGGACTCATCGCTTCCACGATTTGAAACACTTGCGTATCGTGTAGCGAACCAATCAGATCTTCCTGAATTTCCGGCGGCAAGTATTCAAAGACACTAATCGCCTGATCTTTCCGCAGGATGCGAAATGCGATCGCTCTTCGTTCCGGAGACAAATCGACAATGAAATCCCCAACATCCACAGCGGGTAATCGATTCAACGCTGACTTCAGTTGGTTTAAATCTGCAACATCAAATAGCGAATTGCGAAGCTCTTGAGTAAGCATAAAACCTCCTATTTCTCCCTCGCGCTGGGAGAGGAGGCTCATTCAGCGCCAGGGAGATTACTACTGCCAGGTAATGGACTTCGATCCATAAAATCTAAAGAACTCAAACTGGTAACAGGAATAATTACCAGTAAACAGCGTGTTCTAGTCGAGTGGGTAGGAGTCTACTTCGATCGCTGGTCATTCGATACCTCTGTATTTAGATGAGTAGTTGGTATTTTTCTTGAGTCAGGCGGTAGAGAGGACGCCCGACTAAACAATTGGTGAGCACCACCATTAAGGACATGACAGCAGTAGCTGCTAATAGTAGGGGAAAATTTCCTATGGCGGTTGCCTGAGAAATCGTTGCACCCAAGCCAGTAGTCTCGACTACTCGACCGTTAAAGTCGATATATTCGCTAACGATACTAGCATTGTCCTCGCTCCACCAACCGCTGTAATAATACCAGTAATAAGGTAAGGAAAAATTCTCGGTAAAATCATACTCTGCTAGCGACAGAGCTTCTATACCCGTGCGGCTTTAAACCAATCTGAAGGAATTGATTGCGCTCCCGCTCTTACATTAAATAGTACATACCACATTGTTCCAACCATTATCAGGACGATTGAACCAATCTGTAATCCCTCTCCAAGCTGAGTCAGAGCGAGTCGTAAGATGGGAAACAATGCTGTTGCAGCGACTGAGGTGGCATCTGCACCAACGGTTGTAAGATTGGAGCCTGAGATGGATTGCGACCAATCGCTAACCACCACAGGTACGGTTCACCTTACGACACAATTAGAAAACTCAACACTCCTATAGGAGGGCTAGAAGTAACAACAGGTCTGAAAAATTATATTCCGGATACAACTGGACTTTGCGATCGCGATACTAACTTAAGCTAACCGGGGAATTGATCCGAATCTTCCGGGATTTCTGTTCCAAAACAATAACGCTATTGGCTAAAATTCAAGCTTCTTCCATCCCGTGCAGGATGATTAATTATGCTTTTGAGAGTTATGAGCAATTCCGTTTCAGTACTGATATGGGCAACAGACATCAGTAAATTAACAATAGCCCCTCATCGTTCTATTCTTCAATCTGGGGTCAGTGTATAGGAGAAAGCTCTCTAAAATCGAGACTTTAATTTAGTTATGAATTGCCTTAAGAAATACTTTGCTCCTTTACTGGTCGGAGCGATCGTTGTGACTCTGAGTAGTTGTAACTCTTCTCCCACCAGTCCCACGAATGAGAGTGATGGTGTACCACCTGCTGCAAACCCCTCCTCTCCTTCAACTGCACTATCCAACTCAGTCACCCCAACCCCCGCTTCACCTGTTGAGGAAACGCCAGTTGCGACTCCCTCGACGACTTTAAGTCAGAACACGCCAATTTCGACGCCCTCAGCTAGCTCAACCTCTACTCAGAAAACCCCGATCGCAAAGCAGTCCTCGAACACCAAAACTACTCAAGCGAAGTCCACGACTCAATCCAATCAAACCGTCACCCTGAAAATCTATCGATCCGACAGTCAGTGTCAAAATCTGGTACCAGAAACAGCCGCTGTTCCCAGCACCAATCCAGTGAATGCAGCTGTGGGAAAAGTCATAGAGGAAGCCAACTCTAGTGATTTTGAGTTAGCGGGGTATCGTGTCAATGTGAATAAAAATGGGGTGGCTACGGTTGATTTGCGGCGATCGCCAAATGCCCAACGCCAGTTTGCCTCTCTCTCTGCCTGCGAACAGTTTGCCTTGTTTGGCAGCTTGCGAAAAACCCTAACCGATAACAGCCAATTGAAAATCAAGGATGTCCGCTTTACGGAGCAAGGCAAAGACATTACGCTGTAGCAACAACTACCCTGAATCAACGCTTAGAAACAGCCAGACAGTCCTTCAAATACCACCGCCATGGCAGGTCTGTCCCTTGAGACAGACCAATCCGGGTGGTTTGAACCAAGTCCGGTTGAAACTGAGGATGGCGATGCTCTAGCCACAAGGGTTGACCGGGTTGAAGCCGTTGAGCATTCAGGCTACAGTCAATTTGCAAGGCTTGGCAGAGCTTACCTGGACCAGCAGCAACCCGATCGCGCTGGAACCGCTTAGCCGGACTCACCCAAGGAGGGATCGATTCTAGCTGCAAGGCACGAATTAAGACCGCGCTGGGAACGTCATCGCGATCGGTGACGATATTCAAGCAGTAGTAGACGCCGTAAATTAGATAGACGTAGCTGTAACCCGCAGGACCAAACATCACCTGGTTACGTTGGGTTCGACGCCGATAAGCATGGCAAGCTGGGTCATCAGGACCGTAGGCTTCAGTTTCTACAATCGTTCCGCGTAGAAGTGTTGAGTCGTTGAGCTGACGGACTAGCGTGCAACCCACTAGGTCGGGCGCGACTTGGGTAGATAGACGGGCAAGCCAGTTCGGTTCTACAATTTGAGCAGATCTATGAAGATTAGTCATCAAAAATGTCCGTAAATCCCTATTACGGAATTATCAAAAGGAGGTTATCACAGTATGGATGTCAAACTGGTTTTAGTGGTTCTAACCGTTGTTTTTACCGTGTCAGCCCTGTTTTTTGGCACTAAGAACGGATTTTACGATTCAGATAACTACCACGGTAACGGTTCTGCTCACTAAGGTTGCTGTAGCTTAGCGCTTAGCTAACCGTTCTCAAGTATTTCATCGTCTGTAATCAGCACTCGCTTAATCTCTAAATAACAGATGCTTGACCAAAAGCTAATGGCAATTAGTTGCTTTTGGCATGTCGATCTGTGACACTACATGAGCAATCAACGTCCTCCAGCATCCTACTATGAGGATACTCAATTAGCTTGCTTTCCCTATGCTGTGGGTCATGGTGCAGAGGGAGTTTGTTTGCTGGTGCGAATGGGACCCCACCGCATTCTCCTTGACTGTGGGCTAACGGATATTTCGCCTCTAATTGCAGAAGGTCAGGCACCAGCAGATTTAGTGCTGTGCAGCCATGCTCACGGCGACCACGCTCAGGGATTGCTAGCGCTCCACGAAGCGTTTCCGAGGTTGCCAATTTATGCCAGTGAGGTGACAACTCAACTGTTGCCGTTAAACTGGTCGGAGTTACCGTACCAGAAAATTCCTCGGTTCTGTCAGGCGTTACCTTGGCGATCGCCGGTCGAATTTGCCGAGGGGTTGAGTGCGGAGTTATTTCCTGCTGGTCATTTGCCGGGAGCCGCAGGGTTTTTACTCACCTATACAACTCCAAGAAAAACGTACCGGACACTTTATACGGGAGACTTTTTCTTGTCGAACTCTCGGCTTGTTGAGGGTCTGTCCATCGAGTCGCTTCGGGGCATCCAGCCGGATGTCCTGATTATCGAAGGTAGTTTTGGCACAGCTCGACATCCGCATCGACGGCAACAGGAAAATCAACTGGTAGAACGTCTCGCGCAGGCGATCGCAAACAACACCTCAGTTCTACTACCTGTACCGACGCTGGGCTTGGGTCAAGAAATTCTCATGCTCCTGCGAAGTCATCACCACTTCACGGGTCGAAATCTGGATATTTGGGTGGACGGTAGTATTGCTACGGGTTGTGACGCCTATTTAGAACTGCTATCTCACTTCCCAACCTCAGTCCAAAACTTTGCTCGGCATCAACCGCTGTTTTGGGATGAGCGAGTGCGTCCTCGCGTGCGACGGTTAGATGAGCGACAGCGAAATTCTATTGCTCAGTCTCCCTGTGTCGTCCTGACTGACGAAACGGCTGATTTTAGCGAATACTACAATCCCAACTTCGAGCCTCCACTCATTCTGCTTCCAGAACAGCCAAGATATTCTCCTAGATCGGATGAGGCTGAGTTGATTGATGCCGATACTTACCTACTCTCGCAACATAGCGATCGCTTGGGAACGACTCAGTTAATCCACAATCTCCGTCCCCAGCATGTTGTTTTCGTCCACGGTTCCCCAACCTATCTATCCGATCTCACGGGTTTGGAGGAGTTGCAAAATCGCTACCATCTTCATTCCCCATCGGCGGGGACTTTGGTAGAATTACCCATTGGCGAGACGTTTATCCAACCGGCAGCGCCTGTAGAAACAAACTACGAGGGGGAACTGACTGAGTTAGGGACTGTCGTCACGATTGCTCTTCCAGAAGCGATCGCTGCTGACCCACGCTGGTCGGGTTTTGCGGATACGGGTTTGGTGGAAGCTCGCTGGCAGGGCGAAGAGCTAGTACTGCGCGGACTATCCCAAAAAGAACTGCTCAGTCAAGGAACCAGTGCAAAAGTTCCCCTCAACATCGACTGCTGCGGTAATTGCCGTCACCAACGAGGTCAACGCTGCTGGAATCCTGCTTCCCCTCTGTACGGTTTTAAGGTGACACCAGAGGGATACTGTCCCGTATTTGAACCGACCGAACCGGCTCAGGAAACGTAAAGAACTCTTTTCACTTCAGGCTGGCGAGCGTTCTCACCGCTACGCTCCAATTATGAATTATGAGTTGTGAGTTATAAATTTTGAATTAAAAACTCAAAACTCTTGAATTTTTTTTACCTGTCAATCCCCAATTCCAACATTTAACCCAGTGCTGGATGTCTAACACTGGGCTAATCTCATGGGGCTGGAACGACCCTATTACCAATTTTTCTGGTTTTTCTTGTCGCTTATATCAAGTTCGCTGAATTACTCTTGATAAAAATCTCGTTGCGTTCCCACTTTGTCAGCGTCTGGATGTTTTGTCCTAACTCAGGGCGTTCAACCTGACATGAAAGCTTGTTTTAGCTCGGTTGTAGTAATATTAGGCGATCGCTTGAACACAATACCAGTACGTCGTTGCACCAACCTACAGTCAATCGAGCGACATCCCGAGCAGGAATTGCGGCTTCAATCCCCTATGAGCACACAAAATCTTTGTACTAAGGTTAGGTTAACGACTGGTGGCAACCGCCTGAACCACTTAGTCTTGATTTAAGTCTTGAGAGCGTGGATGAATTTGTTCGGCTTCTGGGCAATCGTCGGAAACCAATGGTTCAACATGTCCTCTAGGTACAGAAGCCAGTTTCTGAGTCACAGAACCAATACTTTCCAGGCGAACCATTTCCTCCCAGGAACTAACTTCATCCTCTTCCTCAGTCTCATAGCGAATTGTCACTAGATCTCCTTCTATATCGGTAATGCGGGCACGTTCGATCCAACGTTGCTGGTCCCGCAAGAAAACACAGATCTCACGACCATCGCAACAAAGTTGATAAATCTTGCGGTGTAGCATATTTTGCTTCTCCTGAGCAGATAATTCTTCCAATACTTTTGAAGCCAGTAATTCCCTTTCCAGGGCACAGCTTCCTTGTCCTTGAGAAGGTCTTGACCTGGGGTTAACTTGATGTGTCTGTCCCTAGCCACTAATGTGATGCCTCCGTAAGTGTCCCCTTCGATGCTTAAAAGTTTAGCTTGCATTCAGCAGCAATCTTGAAAGTGGCTTGACAAGACATTTAACCGTCAAAGGCATCTTTGACATCTTATTTCAAGTGCGTCAGTTGTCGATAAAGCTTGGGGCAAGGCAATGGTGGAGAGCAATTTGCCCTGTGAGTAGCTAGGGGATTGTCGATTAATGGTAATGGACTTTGGCAGGGAGCCAAGGCAATTAAAAGGGTCAATAAGTTCCGCCATTGCGACTAGCGCACTCTTTTCCAGGTCAAAAATCCTGGTTGACTAATGGTATACAAGCGTCTGAAGAATTCAGACACTGATATTGTGACATACTCCTCGTATTATCTGCTCAGCCCAAAAGTAGGGACTTCTCATCTGGTTTGCGGCGGTTCTCAATCCTTGAGAAATCCTGGCTCTGAGATAAGAGTGTCAGGGACGGTAGCGGGTGGGTGGCGATCGCTATAGGGGATAAGCTCTCTGTTCTCTGTGTAAGCGCTCCTACTCAATTGCCGTAGGTCTGTCAGCTTCTTTACATAATAAAACTTAATGACTATGTAAAATTATTTAATCTTTTGGATATCCAGATCAAATCGCTCGCTCGTTAAGGTTCTAGTAGTCGTTTGCAACCGAACCTGGCTGGAAGACACACGTAAAAGGTCTTGGAGTAATTACGTACTCTGAAGGGAGACAGGAGTACGAGCCTAACCCAGGTCTATTCAAAGGGACGACCGCTAGGTACGGCTGAAATGACGCTACTGCCACGAGCCTCACGCTGAATTACACCTGAGTTGACAGCCTCATAAAGAGCTGACAGAGCTTCTAAATCTGAAGCCTCGTAACCTTTCATCTCAAGCACCTGACGGATCAGACCCTCAGAAGCCACACTAAGACAACCCGTTTGAAAAGCTGACTGTACAAGCGTGCGAATCATGAGATCGGAGAGTCTTTCTAGAGGAATGTTAACACTATCAGATTATTCGGAGTTTGAGGAATTGATTTCAATCAATAGGTAACTGTGACGATTCGCACATTTAAGCAGTGATTTCAGTCACAACATCCTTAAGTATGTCATACTACACACAAATAGATTGTCAGTAAAAGCAAGAGTGCTGGTGAATTCTAGGCGTTCGACCCAATCGGCAGTCGATCTCAATAGCCTAAACAATGCACGATGAGGGTTTGATAAACCGAGTGGAACTCTACGGCTAAGAGCTTGTTAAAGTTTTGGTGCAACTAGCTAGCCAAAAGCCGCTTTTTTGGGAGAAAAACGCCTGTGTGTGCCTTGAAAATAGAACAAAGACAATACAAAACCTACATTCTCACTAACGAACCCGTCCTGTCCCAATTAGAAGTTGTTCCCGATCGCGGCGGTATCATCACCCGTTGGCGGTTGCAAGATCGAGACATTCTTTACCTGGACACCGATCGCTTTTGTGACCCCAATTTAAGCGTGCGGGGAGGAATTCCCATCCTATTTCCCATTTGTGGGAACTTACCGGAAAACACCTACACCTATCAAGGGCAACAGTACCAACTCAAACAACATGGCTTTGCGCGCGATTTTCCCTGGAGTGTTACAGAATCAACACCAACCCAGGGAAGCGATCGGGCGCGGTTTACCCTTGTCCTCAACAGTAACGACCGGACTCGCGCAGTTTACCCCTTCGACTTCCAACTCACCTTCACTTACCAACTCCAGGGCAATACGCTAGAGATTCAGCAACGCTATACCAATCATTCCAGCGAACCGATGCCCTTTTCTACGGGTCTGCACCCCTACTTTTTTACCTCGGACAAGACCCAACTAGAGTTTGAAATCCCCGCCACCGAGTACCAAGATCAGATTACGAAAGAACGACATGCCTTCTCCGGTACCTTTGATTGGAATCGCGATGAAATTGATGTTGCCTTTCGCCCAGTTAGCGCCAATTCTGCCAGCGTCATCGATCGGGGACGCCAACTGAAAATCGATCTAGGTTACAGCGATCTTTACTCCACCCTGGTTTTCTGGACGGTTAAGGGAAAGGATTACTACTGTCTGGAACCTTGGAGCGCCCCTCGCAATGCTCTCAACACAGGAGAACATCTCACCCAATTGCCTGCTGGAGCCAGTTTTGAGGCATTTGTCAGTCTGACCGCAACATTTTTGTGATTTTCTCTCCACATTTGGAATTGTCTGTGCTACTATTGAGAACAGTGTGTTTAAACACTAAATGTTCTGGGTCGCTAGCTCAGCGGTAGAGCATTCGGCTTTTAACCGATTGGTCTCGGGTTCGAATCCCGGGCGACCCATTAAAGCAATAGAAAGCGTTTATATCTCATATAAATAAGGCTTATTTAAAAATGCCTAGAGATAATTGCCTATAAACTGATAAACTATCTTAAGATTGTCGTAAGAATTAAGCTCGTTTTAAAACAACTAGCTGAAAACAGACCAGAAGATAGGAGGACTAATATGGCGCTCGTACCCATGCGGCTGCTTCTAGACCATGCCGCAGAGAACGGTTATGGCATTCCAGCGTTCAACGTCAACAATATGGAGCAGATTCAAGCAATCATGCAGGCTGCCCATGAAACCGATAGCCCCGTGATTCTCCAGGCTTCTCGCGGTGCTCGCAAGTACGCTGGTGAAAACTTCCTCCGTCACCTGATTCTGGCTGCGGTGGAAACATATCCCCACATTCCCATCGTAATGCACCAAGATCACGGGAATGAGCCTGCCACCTGCTACTCAGCCATCAAAAACGGCTTTACTAGCGTGATGATGGACGGTTCGTTAGAAGCGGATGCGAAAAGCCCAGCCAGCTACGAGTACAACGTAGATGTTACCCGTGAAGTAGTGAAAGTTGCTCACGCTCTGGGTGTTAGCGTAGAAGGCGAACTAGGTTGCCTCGGTTCTCTAGAAACCGGAATGGGTGAAGCAGAAGATGGTCACGGTTTCGAGGGCAAACTCGACCACTCTCAACTGCTAACTGACCCCGACCAAGCGGTTGACTTCGTTGAGCAAACCCAAGTGGATGCACTGGCAGTTGCCATTGGTACCAGCCACGGTGCTTACAAATTCACCCGCAAGCCTACTGGTGAAATCCTGGCTATCAGCCGTATCGAAGAAATTCACCGTCGCTTGCCCAACACTCACCTGGTAATGCATGGTTCTTCCTCCGTTCCCGAAGACCTAATTGCACTGATTAACCAGTACGGTGGTGCAATTCCTGAAACCTATGGCGTGCCGGTTGAAGAAATTCAAAAGGGTATCAAGAGCGGTGTGCGTAAAGTGAATATTGACACCGACAACCGTTTGGCTATCACAGCAGCTGTACGTGAAGCGCTGGCAGCGAATGCTAAGGAGTTTGACCCCCGTCACTTCCTGAAGCCCTCTATCACGTACATGCAGAAGGTTTGTGCCGATCGCTATCAGCAGTTTGGCACGGCTGGTAATGCCAGCAAGATCAAACAAGTCACCCTGGAAGAATTTGCCGCTAAGTATGCTAAAGGCGAGTTGGCTGCTGTAGCGAAGAAGGCTATTACTGCTTAATTTCCCCTAGCTGTCAGGCAAACGAGTCCGTTTGCCCTACTAAACTCTCTGGGTAGCGGCGCTTGCTACCCAGTCGTTTTATCAGCCCAAGACATCAACCAGTAACGCGCAAAATCCATGACTCACTCAGGGTTGAGCGCGATCGCTTCTAGGCGCTGAAAAGTCATACCTTAGGGTAGAGGATTACCTCTGCCCAGGGTAGTAAAGTCAAATTAAGGCAAGTCCACAGTACTGGGGGCATTGCTAACGATAGGACAACAAGCTCCTAGTTCATGCGCTCTAGGGGCTTTTCTTTTGCTTTTTTGAAAACTAGCAAAAACTTACCCTTACAAGTTTGCAGGGGTAGCGCCAACTGATAGGACAGCAAGCTCTAGTCGTAAGGATAAGAGCTTTTACAAAGTTTATCTCCTATCAGAAGAGGTATACCCAAATACATATCTTTTCTCAAGATACATCTCTCAATATTTATATTCAGCGATCGCTAAGTAGTAACAAGAATTACGAGATAGTAATCATCGGAAATTAGAGACTCCATTGAAGATGACAGGTACAAGGAGGGGTTCTAATCCTCACGTTCTTGGTCGCTGGTCACTGTTAACCGGTAACTGGATTACCGACACAACGAGTGGCGTATCAGTAATAGCGAGAAGTTCTAGGATAGAGATCTTAATATCGATGCCTATTTTCCTATGTCCGCTACGCCTCGCTCCTCTTTAGCTGACTCGCGCAACAATCAGGAACGCCAAGATTCCTCAATAGCAACTCAGCAGCGTGAATCTACTCAACCCCAGACCAATTCCATTCCTCCACTTTTAGGTTCATCGTTAACAGAGTTAACGCAATGGGTGCAACAGCAGGGGCAACCCGCTTATCGGGGGCGTCAGCTACATGCATGGATTTATCAAAAAGGGGCGCGATCGCTTGCGGACATTTCAGTGTTTCCCAAACAGTGGCGTGAAGCTTTGGTTGATGTCCCCATCGGACGCTCAGTATTACACTACCGCTCCCAATCCCCAGACGGTACGGTGAAGTACCTGCTGCGACTCACTGACGGTCATATTATCGAAACAGTGGGCATTCCAACATTTGCCAGAGGGAGAGATGACTCGACCCAAAATCAAAAATCCAAGGAACGGCTGACAGTCTGTGTCTCCTCCCAAGTGGGTTGTCCCATGGCTTGCGATTTCTGCGCTACGGGCAAAGGAGGATTTATCCGAAATCTGGTCCGTCATGAAATCGTCGATCAGATTTTGACGGTTCAGGAAGACTTTGGGCAGCGGGTCAGCAATGTGGTGTTTATGGGTATGGGAGAGCCCTTGCTGAACTTGGACGCGGTTTTGGAGGCCGTGCGGTCGATGAATGAAGATGTCGGAATTGGACAGCGATCGCTTACCATCTCCACCGTGGGTATTCCTGGTCGTATTCGTCAACTGGCCGAACATCACTTGCAAGTTACCTTAGCCATTAGTCTACATGCCTCAAATCAGAGGATACGAGAACAACTCATCCCCACTGCGAGGCGGTATCCTTTGGAGGCACTGTTAGACGAGTGCCGAGAATACGTGCAGATTACAGGTCGCCGGGTAACGTTTGAATATATTCTCCTAGCTGGATTGAACGACCTCCCCGAACACGCGATTGAGTTGGCAAGACACCTACGCGGTTTCCAAAGTCACGTCAATCTGATTCCCTATAACCCGATTGACGAAGTCGATTACCAGCGCCCCAGTCCTCGTCGGATTCAAGCGTTTGTGGACGCTTTAGAGAAACAACACATCGCTGTCAGCGTGCGCCGCTCTCGTGGTCTAGAAAAAGACGCGGCCTGCGGACAACTGAGAGCGTCAAGGTTCGCTGCACCTCATGCCGGTTCAAACAGTGAACAGTGACATTTGTTGTCGGAGTGGGGATTGAACCCCAACTAAAACTCTCGCTGCCTGCGTTAGGCTCTCGGACTAAAAGCTCACCCAGAGTGAGCTCCTGAGCAACGGTTCACTGGTAACTGCTCGCTGAACAGTGTTAACTTTTACCATTCATCGCATCAAGCGTAGGGGCAAGGCATGCCTTGCCCCTACAAAATTCGGTTGTTGATACTCAATTCTTGTCTTGGCAAGTCCTTAACGGCGAGCATAGATACCAGGGGCATAAGCCTCAACCACTTTGCCTGTAAGCGAACAGTTAACCATTAGGTAATCACAGGCTGGGCATTGAGTTTGGGTGATTTGAGTTTTTATGAAATAAACTCTTTCTGCATAACTACCACAGTTGGGGCAGCGAACTTCTTGTGTTATACGCATTGGACGGCCTTCTTTTTACTAACTTCTTAAAAAAACAGAAAAAATTCAAAAAAATTAACGCTAAGCAATTAAGATTTGGGCTAAAAATGCCGCTAAGTTAACCGATTAATACAGGTACTTATAAGCATTAATTCGCTCCTGGGCTTCTTTTTTAGTATCTCAGTATATCTACTCATTGGCAACCTTATTTAGCGATAGTATCTGCTTCTTACAGGTGATAATGACCTGGAATCTTAGCGATCCCTGGCATTTTCTCAGGTATTCAATATCGCTCGACGCCTCTGGGACTGGAAATCCTCATAAAGGCTATAGAGCGATCGCGCTTCTCAAAAACTGGTGTTAAGGAAAAAACCAAATGTCAAGTTTGGTAAATTTGTTAGGGATATATTTTTATTTTTAAGATTAGCTTAAGATTTGAGGTCTATCATTAGTTAGATTGATGCCTTGCAATAGCAGGAACGAGAAAAACTTTAAGTCTAGAGCGCCAGTTCAGTAATCAGAAAACTGGCTAGTTTTGATGGAGAGATAGGGGTGAATGTACAATCAAGCTCTCGCTACTTCTGTATCTCCTCACCTCCAACAACTATCATGAACAATCACAACTGCTAATTAAACCGGTTCATAGCCCTCACCCTAAGGGTGTCTGTATACGGGAAAACGTTCTTTATGGCTACGATTGTTCACTTTAGACACTTAGAGTGTCACCAATGTGGCAGTGGCATGGCGTGAGTGTGGGCAAAAGCGATCGCAACGGCGTTGTCTAACGTTTAGAACCCGTGAGGTGATAAGTTACCATGTAGGCTAAATCAAGATGCAGTAGAGATAAAAGTGAAGCGAATTGTCCTTTTACTCCAAGCGTTAACCTGCCTTGTGGTGATTACGGTCAATGGCATTGTGCTTTACCAATTCCTCAACCGCTCAGGTTGCACGGTATCGACGTTCGACTTCACGAATTCAGCTCGATTGAGGAAGGACGCTTTAGGCTTTGGAGACTGCCTGAGAAGAGCGGTGAACCAAAAAGACCTCCCAAAAAAGGAGATACCCGTTGTTAATCCATCTCCCTCTAGCGCATCGTCTCCCCAAGAACTAAGGAGTCCATCTCCACCCATCCAGGAAATCCAAGATAAAAAACCTGAACCTACGCCAAGTACTTAACTTAGATAGACAAAGGCTAAACGCTCTGAAACTCGCTCGCTACATCTTTAATTAGTTTTGAATTTAATTGCTATGGCTGATACAACCTGGATGCGCCGCCACGTCATCGGTTTGGCTGACTTCACTCCAATTGAATATGAAACGGTGCTGCAAACAGCGGCTAGTTTTCGGGAAGTACTTTCAACCCGGACGAAAAAGGTACCCGCATTGCAGGGTCAAGTAGTTGCCAATTTGTTTTTTGAACCCTCAACCCGCACGCGCAGTAGTTTTGAACTAGCCGCAAGGCGTCTGTCTGCCGATACGCTAAACTTTGCACCGGGAACGTCCTCAATGACAAAAGGAGAAACGATTCTCGATACAGCGAAGACCTATCTGGCGATGGGAGCTGATATGATGGTGATTCGCCATCGGGAAGCAGGGGTACCGCAAGCGATCGCGTCTGAGATGAATCGATTAGGCGTTCGGGTTGGCATCCTCAACGCTGGGGACGGTTTGCACGAACATCCCTCCCAAGGACTGCTTGACCTATTCACCATCTGTTCTCTCTTAGACTTTGAAAACCCTCGCTTAGAACTTCTTGCTGATAAAAAAATTGCCATTGTTGGCGATATTCTCCACTCGCGGGTAGCGCGTTCTAATATCTGGAGTCTCACTGCCGCAGGTGCCGAGGTGCATTTAGCCGGGCCACCTACTCTCCTCCCTCAAGGGTTTGCTGAATTGGGCAATGAAGAAATGGGGAGATGGGGAGATACAGAGGTAGCCAGTATTGAAGATTTCCCGATTCAAACTGCGACTTTCCCTTCTCCCCCTCGCCAGAAGGACACCGACATTTCAAATCGCAAGCTCTTTCTTCACTGGGAACTCGAACCTGCACTGCAAGATGCGGATTTTGTTATGACCTTACGGCTGCAAAAGGAGCGCATGACTTCGCATTTATTACCGAGTTTGCGAGAATATCATCAGCGTTATGGAATTACACGCGATCGCCTAAAACTTTGCAAACCCGGTGTTAAAGTACTACACCCCGGCCCTGTTAACCGAGGTGTAGAGATTAGTTCTGATTTAATGGATGACCCTCAATTCAGCTTGATCCAAGCGCAAGTGACGAGTGGGGTTGCCGTGCGGATGGCATTGCTGTATTTGATGGGTAGCGGTAAAGCTTAGGAGTTATCGAATTGGTTTTCTAAGCTAACCTGTATTTAATAAAACTGCTGGTTTTTTGGGAAAAACCAAGATTGGGGGGCTTCCCCCCAATCCCCCCACTGGGGGACGCGTGCCTCCCCCAGACCCCCTGCACAAAGGTTGATGGGTGAGGTAGGAGAGTTTTTATCAGAACAGATTAGACGCCCATGAACGCAAGGACACGAATATTGTAATGAAAATTCTTATCCCTTCTGCCTTCTGCCGTCTGCCTTATTCTCAAGCTTATTCGACCGTGTGACCCAAAGCGATAATCATTTGTTTAATGGACTCCTCAGAAGCTCCGGTGTCAACGCTAACGGTCTTGGCTTTTAGGTCAACATCCACTTTAGCGCCAGATTCATGAGTGAGAATCTCTTCGGTAATCGCTTTGGCGCAGCCATCACAAACAATGCTCGGTACCTTTAAGTTAATTACTGCCATAGAAAAAACCTAATTTTGTGCTTTTTTTGTTTTAGTTGGGGTTCCAATCCCCACCATACAACAAAGGTCACTGCAAGAGCGATCGCGGTTCACTGCTTCAAAACTTAGAGGGCCTAACCACGATTGGCTAGACCCATCCAAGTATAAATTCGCTAGTTTTCAATGAGTTAACGTTTCGACTATAAATCGCGACTAAGGTTTACACATTTCACAGCTCCACCTTTTCTGATCCCAACGCAGTGACGTCTTTCTAGACTTAAGTTTGGCTTGTTTCGGTTACTACCGATCGCTTGCCACTTGATGCCTTGTTGGATTGGTTTCTGCTGTGGCTGGGTCACAGATTGGGGACATCTATCCGCACCCATTTCTTGTTTTTTCCCAGATTCTTTTCTGGCTGATGTCCATCTTTAAATTATCACAATATTGAACAGCGATCGCACTTTGTTTACCAAAGTTGATGAGTCGTTACTAACTGCAAACCTGGCATGAAACAGTGAAAAGTCGATGTCGCGATCGCAAAAAGCGACTTACCTTGGTCTAGACGCGATCGCAACTCCTCGCTCGAACAACAGCAACACGGCATAAAGAAATGTAAAAATAGATAACAACTTAACCGATCGCCAAAAGGCTTTGTAGAAGGGAAAGGTAAAAAAGAAGCGTCTTCCCCTGAACCTCAACGACAAAAGCCTCTAGTACAAAAGCTCCTATAGACGACCATGCCAGACTCTCCCCAGTTCCAAAGCGGTAACGAAATTCGACAAACCTTCCTCGACTTCTTTGCACAACGGGGACACAAAATGTTGCCAAGTGCCTCCCTTGTGCCAGAAGATCCAACCGTGCTGCTGACGATCGCGGGAATGTTACCCTTCAAGCCGATTTTCCTCGGACAGCGCCAGTCCGAATTTCCCCGCGCTACCACCTCCCAAAAATGTATCCGCACCAACGACATTGAAAACGTCGGACGCACGGCGCGGCATCATACCTTTTTTGAAATGCTGGGGAACTTCAGCTTTGGGGACTATTTTAAAGAGCAGGCGATCGCATGGGCATGGGAATTGTGTACAGAAGTCTTCAGACTGTCCCCAGAAAACCTCGCCGTTAGCGTATTCGAGGACGATGACGAAGCCTTTGCGATCTGGCGCGATAAAATTGGCATCCCCGAACAGCGCATTAAGCGGATGGGAGAGGACGATAACTTTTGGACATCCGGCCCTACAGGCCCGTGTGGCCCTTGTTCGGAAATTTATTACGACTTCCACCCAGAACGCGGTAACGACACGATCGATCTCGAAGATGACAGTCGGTTTATCGAGGTCTACAATCTGGTGTTCATGCAATACAACCGGGATAGTGAAGGCAATCTAGTCCCGTTGAAAAATAAGAACATCGACACCGGCATGGGACTAGAGAGGATGGCGCAAGTCCTTCAGAAGGTGCCGAATAACTATGAGACTGACCTGATTTTCCCGATTATCAAAACCGCAGCAGAAATTGCGGGAATTGATTACGCTAAAAGCGATGAGAAGACGAAAGTTTCTCTCAAAGTAATCGGTGACCACGTTCGGGCTGTCGTCCACATGATTGCCGATGGCATTACGGCGTCAAATGTGGGACGGGGTTACGTGCTGCGCCGCTTAATTCGTCGGGTTGTGCGTCATGGGCGCTTGATTGGGATTCAAGGGGAATTTACCGCTAAAGTTGCTGAAAGTGCGATCGCCCTTTCCGAATCAGCCTATCCCAATGTCCGCCGACGGGAAGAGGCAATCAAAGCTGAACTGCAACGAGAAGAATCCCAATTTCTCAAAACGTTGGAACGGGGTGAGAAAATACTAACGGATATAGTCCAGCAAATACAGAACACGAAGGTGGTACAAGCCTTCAAAGATAATGTACAGAAAGCACAGCAAAAGTTGCTTATTCCGGGTCGAGATGCCTTTACGCTTTATGACACTTATGGCTTCCCCTTGGAGTTAACCCAGGAAATCGCTGAAGAACAAGGTCTTTCAGTCGATATTGCAGGCTTTGAGGCAGAGATGGAAGCACAGCGAGAACGCGCCCGCGAAGCCCACGAAACGATTGACCTCACCGTACAGGGTAGTCTGGATAAACTAGCAGAACATATCCAGGTCACCGAGTTTTTGGGTTACAAGCAACCCCAGTCAACGGCAAAGGTAGAGGCGCTGTTAGTCGATGGTCAGTCAGTAGAGTCGGCCCAGGCGGGGACTCAGGTGCAGGTAATTCTAGATCAAACGCCCTTCTACGCCGAATCCGGAGGACAAATTGGCGATCGCGGCTACTTGTCTGGCGATAATGTCCTAATACGGGTTGAAGATGTTAAGAAAGAATCCGATTTCTTCGTCCACTTCGGTCAGATCGAACGCGGCACTTTAGAAGTCGGCGGTGTCGTTACGGCGCAAATCGATCGCGCTTGTCGTCGTCGCGCCCAAGCGAATCATACAGCAACTCACTTGCTGCAAGCGGCACTGAAACAGATTGTTGACCCT
>DATNPT010000463.1:0-12850 GCA_036703075.1 Chroococcales cyanobacterium | reverse complement strand
AACTTTCCGGTACATTTTCCCTGGTGGAGGTGCAAGGGTTTTGTTGGATTTTACCTGATTGCCTTGGAGTTGAGCAACTTTCAATACCGCTCAACCTATTGATAGCTCAGGGTTTCCGCTTTTCGCAGCAAGCCCTAATTATTAACAAAAAACAACCGAAAAGCTAATACAAAAGCATTGAGACTATACGTATACGACGAAGGAGATGAGTCGTATAAGGTGTCGTATAACTATACGACATTCTTATACGACATTTCCTTGAGATAAGAGATGGTTTAAAAGCTAAAACCCTTATTAGACAAGAGTTCTGACCTTTGTCCCTCATCCCAAAATGTTGGATTGTTGTGCTACTAACTCAACATCATCAAAATAGTCTGTAAATTAGAAACATTTTTGTCGTATAATTAAATAAAATTAAAACCAAATATTCAAATTTTGAACTATACGTATAGTTCTTTTTTGTTGGCAATTTATCTATAGCTTATACGACAATTAGAAACTCAGTAAATAATAACAAGGAGATTCTAATTTTGGAGACTAAATTAACGGCTAATGAAATTTATACAAGATACCTGGAAACCTTACAAGATGACCGGGAAGCTATGAACAACTTTAGGAGTGGGATAATTAAATACTTCATCCCCTCTTTAGGGGGTCCTATTCCTAATGCTGAAAAGTACAGACCGTTATCTCAAATTGAGATTGAAGCAGCACTTAATTATCTAAATAGCGAGGTATCGCTCGCTCAACTGGCTTCTTGCCACGAACACGCAACCAAAACACTATCCGAGCTAAAAGTCTCAGATGCTCAACGCGAACGGATAAGACGTGCCCTGCATCAGTTCGTGGACTGGGGACTTAATGAGGAATACCTTCCTCCTCCCCATAATCCAATCCCCCAGGAAACATGCGCCAAAATCCCACTGAGGAACCTGGGCGAGTACGATTTAGAGCCTACCACTCCACTACACGCCTACCTTGAGTACCACAAACACTTGGAAGGTAGACGAGAACAACAAAATAACATCACAAATGTGTTAGCTAGGTATTTCGTTCCAGCAGTAGGTGGTCCGCTGGTCACGCACCTTCAGTTTACTGGTGTCGAGATGGATGCAGCTCACCAGTGCCTTGAAACGGTTTCGATGGCACACCTGGACAAAGCGGTGGAGTTGGCTACTGTCGCCATGAAAGCGCTCGGGGTATCGCTGACTCAAAGGACACGTTTGCGAAGCGCACTGAAAGATTTTCTCGATTGGTGCCGCAAGCAAAGGTATCTTCCTCTAATCCCCGATTCAATTCCAGCACCTCCCTGGCTTGACGCTGCCGATGGTGTTCAAGATAGAAAAGATGAGTTGGTCAAATGCTCATACACGTCTCTCCAGATTTATGAGGCGTACTGCGACCATCTAAAGGCGATTGACAAGCCCAATGGGGTAGGAAAGATTCAGAGTGCGGTCGTTCGCTATTTAGTACCAGCTATGGGAGGTCCCTCTCCTAAAAGCACCAGAACCTCGCCCGATGAAATTAAAGCGGGAATCGCTTACCTGGAAAAAATTCCGGCCGAACAACTTAAAGATGGCTGTACTGAGGCAGATATTGACCGCAAAATTAGAACCGAGCTTAAGGGATGGCTAGAGTGGGCAGAGAGCCAAAGATACTTTGAACTTGTTGCCTTCTCAACCGAGGAAATTCAATTTAATCTTATTCGCAAAGTCGGGGAACATCGGACAAAAAAAAGGCACACACCGGGTGCAGAAATGCACGAAAGAAGAGTTGCCGTACATCAGTTGTGCGCTAAACAATTTCCCGATGATTATATCAACGAAGCCTTGGATAGCCAGATCCGCAATTTTTGGGAATGGTGGCAGTCCGAAGGTGCAGTGAAGGGAACTATAGACGGTACGGAGGAACAGTTGATGCAGCTTCTTGGGTGGCTGCACAGGTATGAAGGAATTTCACTCGAAGAATTGGCACTTGAACTACTGATAACTAAGTCCAAACTAATTCCTGAATTAGAGATTGACATCGATAACATTGATGAAGAATCTGACTTAGACCAGTATGACGAGCAGATAAACAAGCTGGCCTCGCTCAAGGTTTTGTTAAAAACACGCGCCCAGTTTCGCGCTAATCAAGACATGAAAAGGGTGGAGAGATATCTAAAGTTCCTGAAAGAAAACCACCCCGGCTCTAAACAAAAGCGAATTGCTCTGATAATTGCTATAGCCAAATTTTTGTATCGCGAAGAAATCGGAACCGAAGATTTTCCGACGCCTAATTCGATTCCTATCCTTTGGCGGCTCCTCAACAAACAGGCGGAACTTGGCGCGCAAAATAAGACGACACCTAGAACCGTTCGTCTTAATCATGAGAATATACTGCCTTGGGGGTACGCGGTAAGGCTTGTTATGATTCAGAAAAAGCGGTGCGATCGGTACATCTTATACAACCAATCTAGTCAGCACAAAAAGGGCTACACCGCCAAATCTAGAAGAGAGACAGGTCTCGCTAAAGAATTGCAAAATTTCCTGTCGATTGCCTTGCCCGTTATCGCGTTCCCCAGCCGCTCTAGAACGTACTACGACTTGCGAATTGGCGAAACCTTTAAGGAGGGATGTTTCGTGGAAGGGCAATTTCGCAGTAAAGAACAGTTGGAAAAAGAAGGGATTTTGAAAAACTACGAAGACCGAATTGGCTTCTATATCCACCATATGGTTGATGACTCAAAAATCGGCAAAACAATCGCTGGGGAGTGGGAATTTGGTTGGTGGGCGCTGATTCCCGATTACGAATTTCCGGATGGGAGCCGACTTTATCAATACATCCGACGCTGGTTAGACTGGGGCAGACCCGTATTAGGCGCGACTTGGCACAATAATTTCTTCGTTAAGCGCAACACCAATAAACCTGCCGATTGCGACACCTGGCGATCGCGGATTAAGAATATGTTTAATCGGGAATTCGGCGTTTGCGTTCCGCCCCAACACCTTCGCATTATGTACAGCACGAGTCTTAGCGCTCACAACGCCAGCCAAGAGGTCAAAGACGCTGCTGCCTGTGCGTTGGAGCATTCACGGAAAATACACGATGAAAAGTATGACATGCTGGCTAGCGTGAGACGGATTGAGCCTGCGATCGCCTTCAATATGCAATACATGGATCGGGTTTTGAATGAGACAGGCCTAACAAACCAATCCGGTAACCCTGCCTCCATTTGAGGTGTCTTGAATCATAGCTGATATCGATAGCTCATCAAGGTTGGTATCAGCATAATTCAACTGTTCACCCCAAATTCTTAACATTCCGTAAAAAGAACGTTTTACGGAATGTTTGCTTGTAACAACAAGGTATCTTCTATTTTCTGTCGTACCTCACTTTTCCCCTAAGTATGCTTATATACCCAGCGGCGGGAACCGGGCAAGCAGGCGAGTACAGCCCATCGGTCAGGCACTTGCCAATTGAGCAATTTTTGAATGAGGAAGGAGTGCGATCGCTCAATCTCGCCTTTAGTCAGCTGTTAGACACGACCGAGAAAAAGAGAATGCGCTGAATCGGAGGGTGTGATGGCACGGAGTGCCCGTAAGGCGAACGCATTAATGCTCAATTGCCCCTAATGTTCTCAGAATGTCTCTCTGACCCATTGTCAGCCCGGTTGCACCTTGAATATTCATGCGTTCATAAAGCCGATCAACTGTCAACGTGTTGATGCAGCGTCCTGTCTGCGCGTCCCATAGCTTAATGGTGTGATCGTCACTGCTACTGAATAAGAGTTGGCTATCACCGCTAAAGATGACGGATCTGACCCAACTCGTGTGTTCGCTCAAGATGTGCAGGCACTGCCCGGTTTGCAGATCCCATAGGCGAATGGTTTGGTCATCACTGCCGCTTGCTAAGATCTGACCATTGGAACTGATAGCAAGCGTCCACACAATTCCCGTATGTCCCTGCAATATCTTCAGACATGCTCCAGTTTGCACATTCCATAACCGAATGGTTTGGTCATAACTGCCGCTTGCTAAGATCTGACCACTGCGCTCAAATGAGAGTGTGAAAACTGTACCTATATGTCCCTGCAATATCTTCAGACATGCTCCAGTTTGCACATCCCATAACCGAATGGTGCGATCAAAACTGCCACTTGCCAACCCTTTACCACTGGGGGCAAATGCGATCGCGTGAATACCGCTCTCATGCCCCTGTAACACCTGCAAACAATGATGAGTTCGCACATCCCATAGTCGGACGGTGCAATCATAACTACTGCTTGCCAGAATCTGCCCTCCAGGACTAAATTGTACTGCCCATACAGGCATGTTATGCGCTGACCACCGTTCAAACTGCCCGGTTTGTATCTGCCACACGGCGATTGAGCCATCATGTTGATTGATTGCCAGCGTTTGACCATCCGGACTAAAGCTTAAATTGGTTAATGATGAAATCCCACGGGTTAGGTTGGACAAGGTTTTGTAGGGGCGAAGCGATGACAGAGTGCCATCTAACTGTAAATGCCACAGCTGGATGGTTTCATCCTGCTTACTACTAGCAAGCATTTGGTTATCTGGACTGAGGCTCAGGGAATGAATGCCACTGGTATAGCCACGCAATGTTTTGAGGCTTCGTCCACTCGGCAAACTCCATAGTCGCACCGTATGGTCTTGACCTGCACTCACTAATAGTTGGCTGTCGGCACTAATCGCAAGCGCAAAAACATCACGAGTGTGATCATCGAGCCTATGGATGGATTGCCCGTCTTGAACACTCCAGACGCGCAGAGTGCCATCGCGGCTAGCACTGGCTAAAAAACAACCATCTGGGCTAAAGGCGATGTCCCAAATCCAGTCGATATGTTTATGCAGCAGCCTGGTACTGGAATTTGTGAAACTGGGCTTTGACGGTTGCTGGTTGGAGCGATGACCACTCCACAGTCGAATTGACCCATCATGGCAACCGCTAGCAAGCAGTTGACCGTCTGGGCTATATCGCACACAATGAACCCCGCTGGTATGCCCCTGTAAGACACTCAAGCAGTTTCCATCATGCACATTCCAAATCCGCAGGTCAGTATCATTACTGCTGCTGACTAAGGTTTGCTGATCAGGAGCAAAGTGAACAGAATAAACACTTTGGGTGTGCCCCTTGAACAAATGAAGACATTCGCCTTGCAAATTCCATACACGCACAGTTCTGTCTTCACTGCCACTCGCTAACCACTGACCATCAGGACTAAAACGCACTGACCGAACACAGGCTGTATGCTCTGTGAACACCTGCAAGCATCGACCAGTTTGGACATTCCATACGCGCATCGAACTATCAGTAGCACCGCTAGCTAACATTCTGCCATCAGGGCTAAAGGCAACCGACCAGACCCAGCCCGCGTGGCCTGCAAAAGTGGCTAAGAGTTGGGTTGTCGTGATATTCCAGAGATAGATATTGCCACTGGAATCGCCCACAGCGATCGTTTGACCATCTGGACTGAAATCGATCGACATCGCCATACCGATGGTTTCTGAAAAGATGGATTTGGCGAACGTAACATTCTGAAAATTGACTCCCGCTAAATCAACCTGTCGCAAGTCGGCTTGCTGCACCACCAACTCAGAAAAGTCTGAACCACGCAAATCGACTTGAAGTTGCACTAGCAGGTTAATTAGGTTGCCTGTCACATATCCTGGTTTCTTCCCCTGCTGCCTCAATAAGTGCCTTGCCTGTGCCTCGATCGCTGCCACACTGCCAAAACGAGATAGAAGCTGCTCCATCACATGTTGCATAATTAGGCGCGTTTGAATCTCTCGAATGTAATCTTTTGCCTGTACTTGTAATAAAGTATGCGTTTGCAAAATGTTAAGCTGCTGCGTCTCAAATTCGATACAAATCTGCTGCACAAATCGTTCTGTGACATATTCCATCACAACAGGTTGTAGGAAGAATAACCCATCTGTTTTTTCGATTAGCGATCGCCGGAGCAGCGAGTTGATCAAATTGGGCACCTGTTGCTGAGTGGCAAGATCAACCACATGTTCTCGAATCTCTGCAAACGTAACTGGTTCTCGAAGAATCGCAAACCAGGACAATATTTTTTGTTCAGCTTCAGACAATCGCTCAAACTGGCGATTGAGTAAATCGCGGATATCTTCAAAAACATAAATGCCCTGAGCAAGATAGGCTAACACTTCTGGAATGCTGCCATCAAACAAATCATGAGTGGCGGCTGCCACTAGTTTCAACGCCAGCGGATTACCGCCGTAGTGATGGATCAGGGTTTGCCATTCAGCTTCCGACCCTGTAAACGCGCCTTTTTGCCGAAAGATGGCACGTCCGTCATCGGGTGACAATCCAGGTAAGAGCAGCGATTTGACTAGCACCTGTACGCCTTCCATCAGCGCCAATTCCCGTGGCTTTTCTCGAGTAGTCAGCAACAAACAACTGAGATGGGACGTTTCACCAATGGCTCTGAGCAACTGTCCGTACCCTTCGTAGCCCGATCGCCATTGTCCTGCCTGTTCATGCTGCAAAATGATTTCAGCATTATCCAAAATCAATAAACACCGCCGCGATCTCAGATATTGCATCAGTTTGGAAAGCTGCTGATCGAGCGTAGTGGGGATGATGGGATCTTCCCCAAACAGCGGCATGAGAAATTTCAGCAGACTTGACAGGAGTTCGTCCAACGGTGGTGCGTTGGCAAGCGATCGCCACACGACGATCTCAAATTCTGCTTGCATCTGAAGGGCAGCCTTGACCGCGATCGTACTTTTGCCAATGCCGCCAATGCCCAACACCCCAACGACGCGACAGTGCTCAGACACGACCCACTGCCACAGGTTCGCTAGTTCTGCCTCACGCCCATAAAACACTGAGGCATCTACCGCAATGTCCCAGTCTTGCTGGAGATTTATCCGGTGGATCTCCGACGCTTCAGAGGATGTTAGGTCTGCCTGCGTTAATTCCAGCCCAAACGCCCGGAAGAGGTACTCCACTGTCTGTCGATCGACCCCTTGTTCGCGCTTAAAAAGGCGGGAAAGAGTATTAAGAGAGAGTCCAGTGCGATCGCTGAGATCTTCCTGGGTGAAGTGCTTCCCCCAGATTTCGTCCGATTCCGCCCGTTGTTTTGCCGTCTGAAATTTCTGCCATCCCTGAGGCGATAGGATGACTCCTCGAACTCGCCCAGAAGCGGATCTCCTCCGTCCAGATTTTGATGGGTTGGAATCCATAGATCAGCCGATGGTGTAAAGGCCGGAGCAAGTCTTTCCTCACAGTAACCGAGCATGTCTTTAATCAAAGCTGAGCGGATTTTGTAGTGCTACCCTATCGGCAAATGATTTCATCTTTCCCTGAAGCATATCAGGTTTGACTGCTCCTGGCTCACTTCTTGCTGCTTACCCTCCCAAGCAAACGATTAAGTTGCGTCTTCACTCAAAGAACTTGAGTGGTGTGTATGGGGCGATCGCTGAAGAATGAAGTCTATACCAAGTGGGCAGCAAGCTCACCAATCTAAAAGGAGAACAGGATGAGCAGCAATCCCGTAAACAGTCAAAACATGAAACTCGAAGTTCTGGTGATACCCGTCTCCGATGTCGATCAAGCCAAGGACTTCTACAAAACATTGGGATGGCGGTTGGATGCCGACTTCGTTACTAGTGAAGACTTCCGGGTAGTGCAGTTTACCCCTCCTGGATCGGAAGCTTCAATCATCTTTGGTAAAGGAGTGACGTTAGCCGCGCCGGGTTCAGTTCAGGGTCTGTACCTCATCGTTTATGACATTGAGGCAGCTCGTGCAGAACTGGTCGATCGAGGTGTTGAGGTGAGTGAAGTGTTTCACGACATCGGCGGGATCTTCCACCACGCCGGAACCGAGGGACGGTTACTGGGTCCCGATCCGAAACGTCGCGACTATGCCTCCTTTGCCTCGTTCAGTGATTCAGATGGTAATGGTTGGGTGCTCCAGGAAGTGAAGACACGGGCACCCGGACGGTGATTTCTCTAAATCATTGATTCACTGCACAACGTTTGTACACATACATAAAGGAGCAAGAGCGTGAGCAACTTAACCAATCAGACCACACTTGTAACTGGAGCATCCACCGGAATTGGTGCCGTCTATGCCGATCGCTTCGCAAAACGTGGTTACGATCTCGTGTTAGTAGCGCGCGATCGCACTCGTATGGAGGCTCTAGCCGAACAACTGCACCGGGAAACCGGAGTATCAGTTGACATTCTTCAGGCAGATCTCACCCATGCAGATGAACTTGCCCAAGTGGAAGAACGGCTACGCACCGATACACGCATCAGCATCCTGATCAACAACGCAGGTGCTAGCATTGCCGGCAGTTTCGTTGACCAAAGCCCAGATGAAATGGCTAAAATCATTAGCCTCAATACCACAGTGTTAACGCGGCTTGCCAGTGCCGTTGCCCCACGATTCGTTAAGGCTGGCAATGGCGCGATTATCAACATCAGTTCGGCAGTCGGGTTAGTACCGGAATTTGGTTTGACCGTCTATGGCGCTACCAAAGCCTTTGTCCTCTTCTTCACCCAGGGTCTTCACCTTGAGCTTGGACCTCAAGGGGTCTATGTTCAGGTTGTGCTGCCAGCAGCGACACGGACGGAAGTTTGGGAGCGTTCAGGATGGGATATGAATGCGCTACCGCCTTTGATGGAAGTGGATGAACTGGTGGATGCTGCCCTAGTTGGCTTTGATCGCCGCGAAACGATCACCATTCCATCACTGCCCGATGTAGAGCAGTGGAATACCTTTGATGCTGCTCGGCAGAGCATGATTCCAAACTTCAACCAGGTACACGCCGCTGACCGCTATCACCTCGCGACCTCCGAGCAGAGCTAGCTTTCCGGTGTGCGATCGCCACATTACTTTCCCCCTAATCACTTGCGTATTCGCCGCGATCCAGTTGAGAACAATGTCTCGTTTCTCGACGATCTTGAACTAGCACATCGAAGTGATTGGAATACTAAGTTGGAGCAGCAATCCGGCGATCGCTCTATCTGAGTCCCCTCATCACAGGTCAGGAAAAGTGATGAAGCCATCCCATATCCCATCTTCCCTTTGTCATCCAATTGGCACGACTAAAACATTGAGAGCCAAAGCACCTAATTGTCGGTGTACAAGAGGATAACATGCAACGCAAAACATTCAAAACGTCTGATGGGACTCGATTGAGCTACATCAGTGCAGGCAAAGGACAACCGATCGTGATGATTCCCGGTTGGTCACAGTCAGCGGAACAATTCAAATATCAAATTCCCGTTTTTGCCGAACGTTACTCTGTGATCGCAATCGATCCACGAGGACACGGTGAGTCAGAAAAAGTGACGTTTGGTTATCGTATCGCTCGCTTGGCTCAAGATATTCATGAATTAATCAGTGCTTTGCAACTTAAAAACACACACCTATTCGGTCACTCAATGGGGTGTTCCCTAATCTGGAGCTATCTCGATCTGTTTGGATTCAATGAAATTGATCGATTAGTGTTCGTTGATCAATCTCCGTTGGTCGTTTCAAGATCACATTGGAATGCTCAAGAAATAGCAGAGTCCGGGGCAGTATTTACTGCTGAACAGCTCAATGCCTCCGTACAGGCGCTAGAGAGTTGTGAAGCATCAGAATTTACCCGCAACCTTCTGGCGTCAATGGTTACACCAACGATGTCGAAAGATCAATTTGAGTGGATTGTCGAGTGCAATCAACGCTTGCCACGGGCGATCGCAGCAACCCTGCTATACAACCATGCTCATATGGACTGGCGCGATCAAATTGTCAGGATTCGTCAGCCAACTCTGATTGTGAGCGGCAGAAAAAGTATTATTCCGTGGCGATCGCAAGCCTGGATTCATCAAAGCATTCCGAACTCTGAATTGGAAATCTTTGAAGAGACAGAAGGTGGTGGACATTTCATGTTCATCGAAAATCCGGAAAAGTTTAACCGACAAGTTTTGCAGTTCTTATCCCGACAAAACTAATCCATCCAGGGAGGATGATCATGGAAAACTTCTTGAAGAGCCTTGCCGTTTCACCCAGCGAAGGCAGAGTACTCCAGGTACAGCCGGGGGAGACACATATTTTGAAAGCGGTTAGCGCTGATACAGACGGTGCCTACACGTTAATTGAAGTCATTGTTGAACCGCAAGTGGGACCACCCATGCATCTGCATCGGCGCGAAGCCGAAGCGTTTTACGTGTTGGAGGGAACCTTTGCCTTTCAAGTTGGCGATCGTGCTTTGAGGGGAACCGCAGGTTGGTTTATGACCATTCCCAAAGGCATTCCGCATTCTTTCAAAAACATCGGCACTACATCCGCGAGAATGCTCCTCCTCTTCGTCCCCGCAGGCATCGAGAACTTTTTCGAGGATTTGTCCAAGCTCAATGCCACAGGCACATTAGACATTGATCACATTGTCGCGGTCTCTAAGAAGCAGGGAATAGAGATACTGCCCCCACCGTCAGAGGGTTGATGCTGATCTCGCAACGGATAATCCTAACCTCGTTTCACGAATTTTGGCAACGGCTCAACACGAACGTTTTCAGTTTCTCAACGGTTCTGCCCATCGTGGCACGGCTAACGCTCAGTTGAGTTTTTTGATAGAACGAGGAGCACAATTCGGGGTTTGAGTAGCAATCGATAGGCGTTCGTGTAGCAAGCGTCCAAAAAACAACGTTAAGCTTGAAACTCTTACTCTGCAAAAGCTCACTTGCCCATAAATGATTAATGAGTATTTTAAGCTGGGTACGGTTTTATCAGCCCTCTAACCGATGAAGTCTCTTAAACTTACCCATAAATAGACAAAAATGCAGAAGTATTGCCATTAGCGTTGTTTTTTTGGTCAGTTGCTGATACTGTTGGCGAACTTCACAATTGACAGCCTCTGGTGAGCAGCGCAGGGGAATGAAACAAGCAAGCACTTCACGCTCCAAAAAATCCTTATCCAAGTAATACACGGGTAAAATCGAATTTCCATGTATTACGTGGAAGGAGCCAGTATAAATTTGGAGTTTATTCGAGTTAACAACCAAGGAAATCTTCAAGTGATAGCAAGTGCGGCAAATCTTGATGTTCGTGTCTTGGCATGAGGCATACCTTGCAACCAAGCGACCATCCGCACCACATTAATCGCTGTTGCTGTGAGCAGGTGCTGTAATTGGACTTTAGCTAAACCCGTATAGCGAGCCTTTCGTAATCCAAACCCCCTAACGCCTTGGGAAATTGTGCCCTCAACTCCCGCCCTTGTGTTGTAGATTTTTTTCCACTCGTCCGTTTCTTGTTGAACTCTAATAGATTGAAGCAGTTCATGCTCTCTTTTGGGGCGTAAAGTCAGTCTTCTCGGTTCAGAATCTGAGCGAGTACATAGAGAACGACTGGGACAAAGTCGGCACGTCCGTCGAGGAAACCCCACACGAATGACCTGATTACCCCACTTGTCTTGATAAGGAGTCCACTTTTTCAGACTCTTTTTACCCATTGGACAGGTAACGCGCAAGGTATTCCAATTCACCTTGAACTGGCTAATATCGTAGCCACCTGGAATCTGAGAGTGCCAACTAACATTGGGACGTACTGGACCGACCACTGCCACCCCATACTGCTTGCGGCTGGTTACAAGTAAAGTGGCATCAACATAACCCGCATCAACAATATGCTCGTTCGGGAGCAAGGCAATGGAAGCCAAAGACTCATGAATCGGTTCGGTCTGGTCTACATCGCTGATGTGTGCTTGAGTGGTCTCCACATTAGTAATCAAATGAACTTCATCTCGATCACAAGTTTCAGTAATATGGACTTTGTATCCAGTCCAGGTGACAGAACGCTTGTTGCCGTAGCGAGCATCTCTGTCATAAGGCGAATCCATCCGACTCCCAGTTGGTGGTAAATCAGTCGCAGCCCGCAAGCGCACCCGGTCATTCTCAACATAGTATTGATGAATCCAGGTCACTCGCAGGATTTCCACCGCTGGAATCTGACGCAGATAGGTAACACTAGGAGTCTCCCACAGAGCTTTCAGTAACTGCATCCCATCCGTCCCGATGGTTTCAGCATACTTGGTTCGGGCAGGAATTCCTTTGGGCAAGCGATACTCATCGACAGCCCGACTATATCGCTCAAACCACTCCGGGGGAACCCAGGAGCGTAACCATTCTGGGGCAACCGTAGCAATGGCATTGAGCGCAGCCCGAGGCGTTTCCCCATTGCCTTCGAGTCGATTCAAGGTACGAATCGCTGCCTCTACATGAGTTGAATCAGTTCGCTGCTTACCCCTCTCCTTTAACCACCCACGCTCTTTGAATTGTTCTAGGAGAAGGTCTAAAAGTTGTTGTTCCACCCCACCTTTCATCAGTCGAGTTCTAAATTCACACAGCACAGTGAAGTCAAAACCAGGGTCAGTTAACTCTAACGATAAAGCATATTTCCCGTCGATACGGCTGCGAACCGCCTCGGCGGCTTGTCGGTCTGATAAGCCTTCGATAAATTGCATCACACAAACTAATGCCAATCGCCAAGGACAGATAGCAGGTTGACCATCCGTAGGGAACACAGTGGCAAAGTCCCAGTCACTATAGAGTGTCCCAATTTCATCCCGCATCGTTAGATATAAGTTGCCTTTGGGAAAAGCGGCTTGAGCAACTTGGCGGGTTGTGAGGGGAACTGGCTTGATGCAACACGGATGTAGAGACATTGCTGCCCTCCAGGGACAAAACTTGGGAAGAGGTATGGAAGCTATTGTCAGCATAGCCTTATCCATGTATTACACGGAAAACTGAGCTAAGGTTAAACCATGTATCACATGGAAGGCTCCAGTTGTGAAGCGAGACATTCAGGGAAAGTTTACGCTCAAAAATG
>DATNPT010000340.1:0-8068 GCA_036703075.1 Chroococcales cyanobacterium | reverse complement strand
GTACAACTGATTGGTACTTCTGTCGATGGTCAGTATGCCAGCAGCTTGTTGACTTCAGCCCAACCAGGCTCAAGCGGGAAAGCTGGAGATTTGACGATTAACACCGCTACCTTACTGGTGAGAGATGGGGCAGGAGTTAGTGCTAGCACGTTTGATGAAGGCGATGGGGGGATTTTGATCGTCAATGCTTCCCAAGAAGTACAACTGATTGGTACTTCTGCCGATGGTCAGTATGCCAGCGGCTTGTTTGCTTCAGCCGAACCAGGCGCAAGTGGGAAAGGAGGAGATTTGACGATTAATACCGATACTTTGTTGGTGAGAGATGGTGCAGGAGTCACGGTGAGCCATTCCACAGGGCAGGCAGGCAACATGACCATCCTCGCCAATTCCGTTCTACTCAACCGAGGTGGTCTTTTTGCGGGGACGGCGAAGAGTGACGCACAAGGTGGGGCGAACATCACGCTTATAGGCTTAGACTTACTCCGAATGGACAACGAAAGCCTGATTTCCGCCGACGCTCTCAACCTAGCCAACGGCGGCAACATCACGATTGACTCGACCTTTATCGTTGCTACACCACCCACTGGCCCATACGGCAGCGACATCACTGCTAATGCGGGTAAGGGCAATGGTGGTGCGGTCAACATTACCACTCAAGGACTTTATGGCATCGAATTCCGACCCCAACTCACACCGAAAAACGACATCACCGTTAGTTCAGACTTCGGCTTGAACGGAACGTTTCAACTGACCAGACCTTTTGTTGAACCAACGCAAAGCTTGACCACTCTACCAACTGATATTGGCGATGCTTCTAGGCAGATTGCCCAAAATTGTCGAGCTGTCCGAGGAGAAGAGGAGGAAGAAAACAAGTTCATTGTCACCGGACGCGGAGGGTTACCGCCGAGTCCCAACGAACCCTTACGGAATGAGGAAGCGATCGCACCGTCCTGGGTTACTCTTGACTCTGAAGCAGAAAATAACACATCCCAAACTTCCACGGTCCCCAAGAGTTCCATTCCCAAACCACTTAGGGAAGCTAACGGGTGGATAATTAATCAAAAAGGGCAGATCGAACTGATGGCAGCTGTCCCCACGGTTACTCCCCACTCTCCTTGGCAACCTCCGGTCAACTGTCATCTTAAACTTCCTCGTTAAGATGGACATTGTTCATCTTCGTTATCGTTAATTTTTTGACTGTCAACCCTATACGAGTTGTGGTAATCGGTGGCGGTGCTGCCGGATTTTTTGGGGCAATTACCTGCGCTGCTGCCCATCCCCACACCCAAGTCACGTTGTTAGAAGCAGGGCGTCAACCGTTATCTAAGGTTCGCATCTCTGGTGGAGGACGCTGCAATGTTACCCATGCTTGTTTCGACCCCACGAGTTTAGTCTCGTATTATCCGAGAGGGAGTAAAGCGCTACGGGGCGCGTTTAGCCGGTTTCAGCCTCGCGATACCGTTGCTTGGTTTCAGTCGCACGGAGTTCAACTGAAAACTGAAGCAGATGGGCGGATGTTTCCAGTTACGGATAATTCAGAGACAATTGTGGACTGTTTACTTCAGGTAGCTGAGGACGCTGGAGTAAATCTTCGCGTGGGTACTGCGGTCAAGTCTGTTCGGTCATACCATCCCCCACTTCCTAATAAAGGAAAGTTTGAGATTGAGTTGAAAAATGGGGAGAGGATAGAATGCGATCGCATCCTATTGGCAACAGGTAGCAATCCTCAAGCATACGCGATCGCAAAAGCCTTCCATCACACCATCGAACCGCCCGTTCCTTCCCTATTTACCTTTAATATCCCTGACCCTCGCCTGCACGATTTAGCTGGAGTCAGTGTTAATAATGCCTGCTTAAGATTACCGGAAGCGGGAAAAGCGCTCAAAGAGCAAACGGGCCCCTTACTGATTACCCACTGGGGCGTCAGCGGCCCCGCCGTTCTCAAGCTTTCGGCTTGGGGTGCTAGATTTTTGCACGACCATCACTACCAGACCTCTTTACTTGTGAATTGGCTGCCTCAGTACACCCAGGACAGCTTGCGCCAACTCCTACTGGCCGTCAAGTCCCAACTGCCCAAGCGCCAAATTACGACCAGTTGTCCTATCCCCATCCCGAAACGCCTTTGGACGAGTTTGGTGATTAGCGTTGGCATTGGTCCAGAAGAACGCTGGTCCGAAGTCTCGAAAAAAGCACTCAATCAACTCGTTCAAGAACTCACGCAAGGACACTACTCGATTAAAGGCAAAGGAGTTTTTAAGGAAGAATTCGTGACCTGCGGTGGCATCAGTTTAAAAGAAGTAGACTTCAAGACGATGGAAAGCCGTTTGGTTCCAGGTCTTTACTTTGCTGGAGAAATATTAGATATTGACGGCGTGACGGGTGGATTCAACTTTCAAAGCGCTTGGACAACTGGCTGGTTAGCTGGTCAAGCCATGGGAAGTTGCGAGTAGGCGGTAGAATACAGAGCGACTGCAACAATGTTTAGTCTCGAAACTTATTGTTAAATCCGTGCGTCTTGGCGGTTCAATTCTATGAGTTGATAATATAGCGATGAAGTTTAGCGAAATTGTTGAAAAACTGGGTGAGACCGCTGAGGGTAGTAGTCTGAGTGTAAACCAAGACCTCGATCCAGAGATTACTGGCGTTGCACCCGTTGATGAAGCCTTTGCCGGTACCCTCAGCTTTATTGATGGCGGAAAGTTTGCCGCTTTGGTGGGTCAAACCGCAGCTAGTGCGTTGATTTTGCCACGGGATGAAGCGATGCAAGCACGCGCATTAGAACGGGGCATTGTCTGGATTGCGTCCTCTGAACCGCGATTGTTATTTGCCAAAGCGATCGATCTTTTTTATAAACCGTTCCGCCCAGCACCAGAAATCCACCCGACGGCTGTGATTCATCCGTCAGCAGAGATTGGCAAGGAGGTTTACATCGGCCCTCATGTGGTGATTCAAGCCGGAGTGAAAATTGGCGATGAAGTCTGCATTCATCCGAATGTGGTGATTTATCCAGACACACAGATTGGCGATCGCACAACGCTACATGCTAATTGTACAATCCACGAACGCACCCGGATTGGTGCAGATTGCGTGATTCACAGTGGTGCAGCCATTGGTTCGGAAGGCTTTGGTTTTGTGTTGACATCGATTGGCTGGATCAAAATGGAGCAGTCTGGTCGTACCGTGTTAGAAGATGGGGTAGAAGTTGGGTGCAACAGCGCGATCGATCGCCCCGCTGCTGGAGAAACACGAGTAGGTCGCAACACTAAAATTGATAACTTGGTGCAAATCGGTCATAGCTGTCAAGTCGGACAAGACTGTCTCATGGCCGGTCAGTCCGGAGTAGCAGGCAGTGTCAAGATAGGAAATCGCGTGATTTTGGCAGGTCAAGTTGGCGTTGTAAATTTAGTAAAGATCGGAGACGGCGCGATCGCAACTGCCAGAACGTTGATTCAAACCGATGTGGCACCTGGAGTAACGATTTCCGGCTATCCAGGAGTTCCCCACAAACTGTGGTTGAGAACCTCGGTTTTGCGTAACCGTCTGCCAGAGATTTATCAATCTCTCAAACACCTAGAGAAACTCATTGAGGAACAGCACCCAGAACTTAAGGGGCGCGAGTCAGACACCAGCACTCCAGAAAGTGATGAGGGCTGAGACGAAACAAAAGACCTTTCAATTTAAACTAAGCACTGACTTCGTTCTGAACACGTTTCAATGGTGGGGAACCGATGAAATTTAGCGAACTACTACAAAAGCTTGGCGCTGACGCCCAAGTCAATAGCTTGGTATCCACTGAGATAGTTGATGCAGCAGCAACGCAACACGACCCAGAAATCATGGGAGTAGCTGCTATTTACGACGCAACACCAGGCACCCTCAGCTTTGTAGAGGGAGGAAAATTTTTAACGGAGATTGAGAAGACGGCGGCAAGTGCTTTAATTTTGCCCTTGCAGGAGAAAACGGCGCAAGTACAAGCAAGCCAGCGCGGTATTGCTTGGATTGCGACGGCCGAACCTCGATTAGTATTTGCTAAAGTTCTCGCTCTGTTCTATCAACCGTTTAAACCGGCTGCCGGAATTCATCCTACAGCAGCAATTCACCACTCAGCTCAAATCGGAACAGATGTTTATATCGGTGCCCATGTAGCGATTGAAGAGGGAGTCAAGATTGGCAATGGGGCGTATATCTATCCCAATGTCACGATTTACCCAGATGTGGAAATTGGCGATCGCACAATCTTGCATGCTAACTGTACCATCCACGAACGCAGCCACATCGGTGCAGATTGCGTGATTCACAGCGGTGTTGTCATTGGTGCAGAAGGCTTTGGCTTCGTTCCCACGTCCAGTGGCTGGTTCAAAATGCAGCAGTCCGGCTACGTGGTGTTAGAAGAGGGTGTGGAAGTGGGATGCAACAGTACGATTGACCGCCCATCGGTAGGAGAAACCCGCATTGGTCGGAACACCAAAATTGATAACTTGGTGCAAATCGGTCACGGTTGTCAGGTGGGCGCGAATTGTATCATGGCAGGACAGGTGGGATTATCAGGTCGCGTCAAGCTGGGAAATCAGGTGATTTTGGCTGGACAAGTCGGCATTGTCGATCAAGTGACGATGGGTGATGGCGCAATTGCCACGGCAAAAGCGGGGATTCACAAAAACGTTGCCGCTGGAGAAATTGTCACTGGCATTCCAGCGATTCCCCATAAGTTGTTCCTGAAAGCATCTGCCGTCTACAACCGTCTCCCCGAAATGTATCAAACGCTCAAACACTTACAGCGACGGTTAGAGGGGAAATAACCAGAATGTACATAACGCTAAAGCGGTAGAATTCTATCGGTTAACAAGGGTTTTTCTATTACCTCAGCAAGAACAAAGATAAGGGTCTGTTTCCAGCCATAGATGGATTGGGATTCTGTTAGCAATCGATACAGTAGAGACATAACAAAACGGACCCATGAAAGAGGAAGCTTAATCATGAAAATTTCAAACGTATCGAAATTGGTTGGAGCTAGTGTTCTGGCAGCTAGTGTAGCCCTTGTCCCCTTCAATCTACCTGCCTCTGCTCAGAGCAACTCAGGTTCAACCACCGATAACACCACCACAACCACCACAGATGGAACCAACCAGGGTGTTAGTAATGCTGATTATAACAATGACAACGATTTTGACTGGGGTTGGTTAGGCTTGCTTGGCTTAGCTGGTTTGGCTGGTCTGGCTGGTCGCAAACGCCACGAGGAAGTTCGTTACCGCGATCCTGATGAGGTAGGATCTACCACCTACAGACGATAAATCAACGGGAAGCTTGTGGGGTTATCAACTGTCAATTATTGCGCTTTAGTCTAATAACACGGTGATGATGTTGCTGGTGGGTATTGTACATCCACCAGTATTTTTATTAGAAACGAAATGCCTAATTATTAGAAACAAAATGCCTAACTTCTGAAGTCAGTGGTCAGTGGTCATACCAATTTCCTAAATCCTTGCTACAGATACTTTTCTGGTTCCCCCCTTGATAAGGGGGGCTAGGGGGGTCAATTTGTAGCGCTATTTTATGAAACTGGTATCAGTAGTCAGTGGTCAGTAGCAACGGACAAGTGACTACTGACAACGGGTTCCAAAACCCGACTCTGACTGTAGATTATACAGTTTAGACGCACAGCAGCTTAGCATCTGTCAAACCCTGTGACGCAAACAAGCCTTGTCATCCAAAACCCAGGCTACCGAGCAAAAAACAAATCGTGTTTGGCGCGCGTCAGTGCAACAAAGTCTAGGTTTCTTTCTTGTTCTTTTTCCCAATCCTTCTCGGCTTTTGGATGAGGGACTAAATTCGGTCTAACGTGAAACACTCGATGAGCTTCTAATCCCTTAGCCCCGTGGATTGTTGTCAAGTTGACAGCATTTTTTGTCTGTTTAGATAAATTGGCGATCGCCTCTTGCAATTCGCCTGTATTCGTACAACGACTACCTTTATAAATAGCGTTTAAGGTTTGCACCCGGTCATGCAATCCAACAATCACCATCACTTCCACACCATCAGCTAACATGGCAGCTTTTTGGCACTCATACCAATTGGTAAGTACAGCAGTAAACTGATCGGTGCTGTATGACTTCTCCTCTAACCCAACTACCTGCTCTAACAAATTCACAAGCTGACTAGTGATATCCCTGTTACGAATCAAAGCAGGGATACCTGCGCTTAGCAGATCGAAGTAGGTTCGGATTAAGGGATAGAAGCAGCGACAAATGATTAAGTCCCCACCTCTAACTAGCTTGGGAATTTCTGCAATCCTAATTTCAGATACCGTACCCGAAGGCGCTCCAGGTCTGGGTTCAATCACTGGATAAATCTTGTTGGCTAATTCGATATGGCTAGTCGGACATCTGTAGCAAATTGATAAGGGCAGACTGATGGCGGAAGTGCGATCGATAATATTGTGAATGCTACGGTGGTCTGAGGCGCTAAACCCCATAATCGCTTGGTGTTTATCCCCCACATAAATGCCTCTTGCTCCCTCGGCGTGAGTCTTCAAGACGAGTTCTAGTTGAGCTTTGTTCAGGTCTTGCGCTTCGTCAACACAAAGAAAATCATAATCGCCGACTGCTAGGTTCAAGACATTGGGCAACCAGACCATATCCTCGTAAGAAATAGTCTCGCCAGCGATGTGTATCCCGTACTCTAAAACAGCAGACACGGCTTTTTGAACAAAGTCCCAATCTCCACTCGTTCTAATGCCGTAGTGATGACTTAACTGCTTTAATGCTAAGCCGTCATAAGGGTTGGTCAAGGTGAGTTGGGTAAACTTGACTAAATCAATTAATCGTCGGCGCTCAAGCGGGTCAAATATTTTTCTCTGATTGAGATAACCAGTAACCAGAGCAGAATATTTGCGTTGATGAATTTCGGGCAGTCCTCTGTAGCGGCGACAAATGCTGGACAATCCCAGAGAGTGAATGGTGCTGGATTTGATGTGTCGTGGTAGCTTGTCTTCTAATTGTTGGGCAATATGCTTGTTGAAGGCCAAAAAACGCGATCGCAAAGATTTGGGGATGTAATTGGCACCTTTAATTAGGGTTGTTGTTTTGCCGGAACCCGGTACAGCTTCCACGACACAAGAACCTTGACCTTCTGCTAGCCATTCAAAGATGGCTTTTTGATAGGTAGAGGGGATAAACCCCAATACGAGGTCTCCTGGACGAGGTGAGAGGATATTAGAAGTGGGATTGGAGCGATCTGAACGGTGAGGAGTCCCCAGCACCATATCCCCTGGTTTTGGTTCTATTGGTTCCCCGTTAGACACGATTAACTCTGGACTCATTGAGATGGTGCCTTTTCACCTTATCGCAGAGTGCCATAGCGATCGCGCTCATGACCAATATTCCATCTAGAAGCACTTTGAGAACGCGCTTACTGGTTATTATTTGAACTTTCCGGCTCAGTCTGATTAGGAAGAGATTGAGCTGGGGATGGAGCAGTTTGATTCATACTATCCTGCTGTCGAGGTTCAACCTCATTAGGAGAAGACTGAACTGGAGATGGATTCGTTTCATTCACACTCCCCTGCTGTTGAGGAGAGGGAAGCTGGATATTAATATTTGGTGCATCCGCCTTAGAGTCGGTGGCAGGTTGTTGTGGAACGGGAACAACCTTTTGAGTTTTATTAATTGTTCTTTCAATGACAGTAGTCTCTTTGTTGGTAGTACGAGGTTGGCTGTTATCAGGGACAGGCACAGGCACAACTTGCGTAGTGGGCGCTGTTTGTTGAACCGGCTCGTTTCTAGCGTTAAGGAAGTAGATAGCACCGCCAGCTAAAGCCGCAAGACTAGCTAACGCTAAACCGATGATTAAACCGCTAGCCGTACTATTTTCCTCACGAACTGAAGACGCCTCTTGTTGGTAAAGACGTTCAGAATCTCTACCCGTTCGGTAACCTTCCCGGTAACCTACTTCCTGAGAAACATTGGGATTACTATTGGGGTCGCGTCTGATTTGATTAGACATAGGAATTATGAAAAGGAATTGTAAAAATTGATTGAGGTAGGACAAGAGAAAGCATTGCCTCTAAAAA
>DATNPT010000448.1:0-5882 GCA_036703075.1 Chroococcales cyanobacterium | reverse complement strand
CAGCCTTAGCTCAAGGGTTGGCACAGAAAGCCGATAATCCTTGGGATGTTCTCAGGGAAGTCTTAGGCTGGACGGGGGGTCAGCCGTTTCTGACGCAAAAGCTGTGTAAGCTGGTTCTTACGTCTCCATTTCCCATTACCGCAGGCAGTGAAGCGGAGTTGAGCGAACAGTTAGTGCGATCGCGTATTATCGAAAACTGGGAATCTCAGGATGAGCCAGAACATTTGAGGACGATACGCGATCGCATTCTGGTTAATGAGAAACGCGCTAGCCGTCTCCTGGGATTGTATCAGCAAATATTACAGCAGGGAGGAGTTAGTGCTAATGACACTTCCGAACAAATGGAACTGCGGCTAACAGGGTTAGTTGTGAAGCAGCAAGGTCAGCTAAGAGTAGCTAATCGCATTTATCAAAACATATTTAATGCAGATTCGGTTGAAAAAGAATTAGCTTCTCTACGACCTTACTCGGAAAATTTCAATGCTTGGTTAGCGTCTAATTGTAAGGATGAATCGCGACTATTGCGGGGGCAGGCGTTGCAGGAAGCTCTCGCGTGGGCGGTTGCTAAAAGCTTGAGCGATCGAGATTATCAGTTTTTAGCGGCTAGCCAAGAACTGGACAAGCGAGAAGTGCAACGCATTTTAGAGGCGCAAAAAGAGGCGAGTCGGATATTAGCTCAGGCGAATCAAGCATTGGAAGCAGTGCTTAAAAGTGCATCTTCAAAAGCACTCTTTCTTGCAGGTCAAGAATTTGAGGCACTAGTGGAAGCTGTGAGGGCAGGAAAACAACTGCAAGCATTAGACAAGTCAGTTAGGGTAAAAGCTAATGCACAGGTGCAGGTTATGACAGCATTGCACCAGGCAGTTTATGGAGTGAAGGAGCGCAATCGGCTGGAAGGGCATGGTTGTAAAGTCACTAGCGTCAGTTTCAGCTCCGATGGCAAGATGATTGCATCGGCCGGTGAAGACGGTACCATCAAACTTTGGAGTTTAGAAGGCAGAGAACTACACACCTTCCGAGGGCATCGCCGTCAGGTGAATCGTGTGAGTTTCAGCCCCGACGGCAAGACAATTGCCTCTGCTAGCTATGACTGCACCATCAAACTCTGGACTCTTGAGGGTAGAGAACTGCAAACGCTCCAAGGGCATAGTAGCCTGGTCTTTAGCGTTAGTTTTAGCCCTGATGGTCAGACTCTTGCCTCTGGTAGTTGGGACAACACTGTCAAACTCTGGAGCCTTAAGGGTAAGGAACTACAAACTCTCCTTGGACATAGCCAAGCGGTTACTAGCGCTACTTTTAGCCCGGATGGTCAAGTGCTTGTATCTGGTGGTGGGGAGGGTACCATCAAACTTTGGAGCCTAGATGGACGAGAACTGCGAACGATTCAAGGTCATAGCCAAGCGATCGCTGATGTCAGTTTCCGCCCGGATGGTGAGACAATTGTCTCTGCTAGTTTGGATGGCACTATCAAGCTTTGGAGCTTAGATGGTAAAGAACGGCAAACCCTTCAGGGGCATCACCGTGAAGTGATGAGCGCTAGTTTCAGCCCTGATGGCACGACAATTGCCTCTGCTAGTAAGGACAGCACTATTAAACTCTGGAATCTGGATGGGACGGAACGACAAACCCTTCATGGTCATCGTAGTGAGGTTATTAGTATCTGTTTCAGCTCTGATAGCAAGACAATTGCCTCTGGTAGTTGGGACAGCACTATCAAACTCTGGAACCTAAATAGTAAAGAACGGCAGATTCTTCAGGGGCATCGCGGTTGGGTCAATAGCGTCAGTTTCAGCCCTGATGGTCAGACTATTGCTTCTGCAAGTGAGGATGGCACTATAAAACTCTGGAGCTTGGATGGTAAAGAACAGCAAACCCTCCAAGAGCATAGCAGTCGAATCAATAGCATCACTTTTAGCCCTGATGGCAAGATAATCGCCTCTGGTAATTGGGACAACACTATTAAGCTCTGGAACTTGGATGAAAGAGAACAGCGAACTCTCCAAGGGCATAGCAGTCGGATCAATAGCGTCAGTTTTAGTCCTGATGGTCAGACCCTTGCTTCTGCAAGTGAGGATGGCACTATCAAACTCTGGAACCTTGAAGGTTTGGAACTGCAAACTTTCCAAGGGCATAGCAGTTGGATCAATAGCATTAGTTTCAGTCCTGACGGTCAAACACTTGCCTCTGCCAGTGGAGACGGCAGCATCAAACTTTGGAGCCTTGAGGGGAGGTCGCTACACATCTTTCAAGGGCATAACCATGTAGTCAATAGCGTTAGCTTCAGTCCCAACGGTCAAACACTTGCCTCTGCCAGTGGAGACGGTAACATTAAACTTTGGAGCCTTGAGGGGAGGGAACTCCAAACCCTTCACGGGCATCATGCTGAGGTTAGCAGCATCAGTTTTAGTCCTGATGGTCAGACTTTTGCCTCTGGCAGTTATGACAACACGATTAAACTCTGGAGCCTTGAGGGGAGGGAACTGCAAACTCTTAAAGGGCATCGCGCTGAGGTAAGTGGCATCAGTTTCAGTTCTGATGGTCAAATCCTTGCTTCTGCCAGTACTGACGGTACAGTGATTTTGTGGAATTTCAATCTGGACAGCCTAATGGAACTCGGTTGCAGTTGGGTGCATGATTACCTGAAAAACAACCCTAATGTGAGCCAGAGCGACAGACGATTGTGCGATCGCTCTCGCTGACATCTCTCCCAACTAGCTAGAAACATCTTGTAGAAAAAAGAGCACAGGCTCCAAGATGTTCGGTATACAGCTCCTCTATCTGTGGTGAAATGTATTTGAAGGAGGCAGGAAGCATAAATCTATCCACAGTTAGCAGATAAAAAGACTACATTGAGTTATTTTTTTTTTAGATTTGTGAATAAATAGGAAAAATAACTGTGGTTCCTCTACGCGATGATAATCCCGTCCAAATTACTCCCTATGTTACCTACGCCTTAATTGCTGCAAATATCTTGATTTTTATCTACGAGCTAACGTTGGCTGGACCGCAGTTAGACGGATTTTTCCACTTGTTTGCAGTGGTTCCTAGGGAATTAACGGCGAGTTTTAACGGCATTCCCGTGAATCAGCCGGTGCCGGAACCCCTAACGTTAATAAGCTCGCAGTTTCTCCACGCTGGGTTTATGCATGTTGGCTTCAATATGTTGTTCCTGTGGATTTTTGGCAACAACATTGAAGAAGAACTCGGTAGCGTCAAGTTCTTAATTTTTTATCTAGCTTGCGGCGTTTTAGCAGCTTTAACCCAATGGTTTTTCTCGTCTAACTCCGGGATTCCGTCTCTAGGTGCCAGTGGCGCGATCGCGGGAGTGATGGGAGCTTACATTCTAAAATTCCCCAATGCTAGAATTATCACCTTGGTTCCGCTTGGCTTCTTTTTAACCACGTTTAGGATACCTGCTGTCTTTTTCCTTGGTTTTTGGTTCTTGCAGCAAGCCTTTAATGGGGTAACGATGCTAGAAGCACCAGCGAATGTCGGGATGGAAAGTGGTGGAGTTGCTTACTGGGCGCATGCTGGAGGATTTGTCTTCGGAGCAGTTCTTGGTCCCCTGCTAGGATTATTTGGTCCTGGTACCAAATCTCCAGGTTATAGAAGATAGTCACCCACAGCTTGAGCCTAAGTGTAAGAAGGAAGAAGGCAGAAAGCAAGACAGCTTGTACAGTGGACTATTTAATCTTTTTCAACTGGATAGTTATTTCTGCCACACTGCACTAAGCGAGATCTGAGAGTGTCAATTACTGAAGGTTTGCAGCAGCCAACGATTAATCTCCCCATCATCCTGGGTTTGGCTGCGTTGCAGGGCTTCTTCCACAATGGCAATACTTAACCCTGGTAACACTTGCGACTCTTGAATTTCACCACTACGCCTCTCGGCAATCGCAAAAGCGATCGCTCTGCGTGCATTAGCATCATTCACCCAATATTCTTGTACTCCTGCCCGTTCGTAAAGTAACCGCTTCCATCCCAAGTCATCGCTGAGAGAAGATGCTCCTATTTCCACTACTAAGGTAGGTGGATCGTATTCGTTCAAATCGACGGGCGAATTAGTTTCGGGTGGTACTCTCAAGCCTGAACCAAGGTAGAACGCCACATCGGGTTGAAATTCGTATAACCCTGTTTTCCTAAAACTAGTATTAGTAAATCCGATAATTGGGATGTTCTTGAGGGTAGCAAAGAGAGTAACTAGATTAGAAATAATCGTATTCTGACGACCATGACGAGGGCCAAGTGGTGACATTTCAATTCTTAAGTAGTCCTGGTAATAATAAAACCTGCCATTAGCATAAGTTGAATCATCAGCTAATTCTAGAAATTCTTCCCAGCTAGCTTTGACCCAAGTATCTGTTACTAAATCCTGCAAATTTGTAGATGAAGATGAACTAGAAACCATAATCCACCTCGACAATTTCTGTATATTCAAATTCGTTAGGACTTTGCCTCACCAAAGGATAGCGATCGCATCCTAATTGAATCGCATCTTCCTCACATTCAGGCTTCGGAGAGTTATAGGTAAGAACATACTCTCTACCAATGTATTCCTTCATCTCATCGGACACTTCTCCCCGCCACTGTGTCTTAGTCACTAAAACGACGAGTTGATTCGCTAATTGAGGGAGTACTTTGGCAATTTGCCTGCGGTAGATTTCATCCAAACTCCCAAACGGTGAATCCATCACAATTGGGAAGGTGCTACTATCTGGCCCCATCAGTGTATTCTCTTGAATCCACTCCCGCACCCGGTCAATAATGCCACCGATAAATGATAGACTGAGAATCTGGTTTTCGCCTGTAGACGCGGGAACTGCCGTCTCTTGACCTGCGATAGTTTCTATCAGTGTTAGTTCATATTTATCGCTCAACTTAGGAACATAAGGAGTAAAGGAAATCGAGGTAAAGATTTCCTGGACGCGCTTTTCTAAAGAAGCACGAAACTGGTTTTCCAAACGCGATCGCACTTCTATTAAGCGATCGATCGCATCTTGCGTTGCACTAATTCGTCGCTGAGCCAAAGCTTGCTTAGCCTCATTCATCTTGTGCTTGGCAATTTGCTTCGTCTTTATCTCAATCTCGGCTTTCAAACTCTCGATTTTCTGCTGATTTGCTCCCTTTTCCAGGGTTAGAGCGAGAATCTTATCTTCCGTATCATCCAAGCGCTTCTGTAAATGTTGAATATCTTCGCTGGGATAACTTCGCAGTTTTTTGTTAATATCATCCAACTGAGTTTCAATCTGAGAAAGTTCCGCTCTCCCCTGATTAATATTGGCTTGCTGCCGATCGACTTCTTCCCAAAATTCGGGTACTTGCTTGTCAATTTCATCTACCTGCGCCCCCATGCGAATTGCGGTTTCCTCCACATCAGCCATCCCCGCTCTATCCATCCAAGCAGATACTTGCTGATGAGCATGAGTTCCCTCCATCAATTCTGCACCGCAAATGCAGCGTTTTTTATCGAGCAAATCTCCGACAAATTGCCGCTTAATGCCAACCGGCAACTCACCTCTAAAGCGTAAGTCATCCACAATCGTCCGAAACTCTGCCGTTGTTTGGGAGAGTAAGGCAATATATCCTCGCGTCGATATTGCTCGTTTTAAGGCATCTTGAGCTTGCTTGAGCTGTTCGCGAATTAACTTTTCTTTGGCTTCGAGTTCATCGCGCAAGCGTTGGAGTTCTTCTGCACCACTGAGTTCTAAGAGGCGATTGCCGACTGTTCGTTTTATCTCGTCTTGGTGTTCTAATTCGCGATCTATTTCCTGTTGGCGATTGGACAGCAGGATAGTCTCCTGTTCCAATTTTCCCTGCTCTTTTAAGAGCTTTTTAGTTTCTGAGTCGCCAATTGATGCTAACTCTGCTTCTAAGGTTTTCTT
>DATNPT010000337.1:0-4119 GCA_036703075.1 Chroococcales cyanobacterium | reverse complement strand
AAGCCATCTGATATTGAGCGTAGTTCGCCATAGCTTCCCTCATCCCAAGTTTCGCTGGAGGGAAAAGTCCGGCGTAATCTACTACTGATGAAAAAATTGCCTTTACCGATGCGAGCATTGAATATAACCGGTTGATATTTGTCTAGAAGTAAAGTCGATGACTAGTCCAACTAGGTGACAAACGATACTGCGGCTAATGAACTCAAGGGAATGCGATCGCTTGAGGACTACCCTAACCTGAATATCGCTGACTTAAGAAAAGCCATCACACCAACCAACCCTTGTGCAGGGGGCGTGGGGGAGGCACTCGTCCCCCACTGGGGGGTTTGGGGGGCAACGTCCCCCAAGTCCGGGTTTTTCCAAGGAACGATCGCTTTTCAATTAGTACCATTCACCCTAATCCAAGGGCAGTGAAGTTGAAGCTTTAATTTCATTAAGAACAATACTAGTCCGAATTCTATCTACGCCTGGAATACGGGTGATTTTCTCAGACAAAAACTTTTCCAAGTGCTGGTGGTTAGCGACGACTACCTTTAACAAGTAGTCAAATTCACCACTGAGATGGTGACATTCTAAAACTTCTGGCAATCCCTTCACGCGATCGCAAAATTGCCCCACACATTCAGGCTGATGGTGGGCTAGGGTAACCTGCGCGAAACAAAGCAGATCCAAACCCAGCGCCTCCCGATTGACCAATGTCACGTAGCGTCCGATGACGCCGTTCTCTTCTAGCTTTTTCAGTCTTTTTTGCAGCCCCGGCGCTGAGAGATTAACCCGACGCGCTAATTCAGCACTGCTCGTGCGGCTGTTTTCTTGCAAGAGACACAACAGCTGTCGGTCTATATCATCCAACAGTTGGAGCGGCTCTGAGTTCCTAAGCGCTGCCTTTACTTTAGCGTTGTGCCTTGGCAACCTATTTCTCCAGCTAGATTCGTTAGGGGAATTTTCCGAATAGCCTAGTTAATTATACATCCTAAATTAGATAAATTTATTAATAATTACTCCTTGTAAGTCAGTAAGAATAGTTTTTATAATCTTATTAGGAGTCATTAGTTAATAATCGAAACTAAAGGCTGTGTAATAAAAAATAGATTCGGCTAGGCGAGCAAACGGTAGATTTGAGGCTCCAGCCAGCTAAAGAGTGAGTTCTCGGCAGCAGTCGGTTTTCTAAAAAACTGCGATCGAGTTCGGCAGAGCGAATTGGGTTGACGACTAGAGTTCAACTCACAGAATCGATATACTCACCCCACTTACTCTTAGTACGTCCTGAAAGGCATCAAAAAGCCGTCCAAAAGGGGGATGTTTTTACAGGTCGATCGCCCTCTTAAGGTGGACTTGGTTAATTTGTAACAAGAGGCAGTAACGGAAGACGTAGCGTTTCTTCCGAAAGTGCTTGCTTGGTAACAAGAGGGGTTGCTTCAACAAGGAGGAATTTAAATGAGCGACTTTTGCCCCATTCAGGGATTCGATCACCTCGAATTCTATGTTGGGAACGCTAGACAGGCAGCACTTTTTTATTCAAAGTGTTTCGGATTCACCAATACAGCATACCGGGGCTTGGAAACAGGCAGCCGCGACACGGCTTCCTACGTCATGCAGCAAGGGAATATCCGATTTGTTTTAAGTACAGGGCTGAACCCAGAGCATCCCATTTCTAAAAGCGTACTCCAGCATGGCGATGGAGTTGCGATTATTGCGTTGGAAGTGCCAGATGCGGTCACCGCTTACCAAGAAGCAACCAGACGAGGTGCGCTGGGAGCTATTGCTCCAACGGAAGCACAAGACGATCGCGGTATCTTTCGCTACTCTGCCATCCACGCCTACGGTGATACGTTAATCAAGTTCGTCGATCGCAGCCAATACTTCGGCGCATTTGCTCCTGGCTTTGTTCGGAAGCATCAAGCTCACTCCAATAGCAACGGGGCGGGACTTAAGGCGATCGATCACGTCGTTGGCAACGTGGAGTTGGGCGCGATGGAGCAATGGGTGAAGTATTTCGCCGACACGATGGGCTTTAGCTTGTTGGTTGCATTTGACGATAAAACCATTTCTACCGAATACTCCGCCTTAATGTCCAAGGTGATTCAAAACAACACGGGTGCGATCAAACTGCCAATTAACGAGCCTGCATCAGGTAAGCGAAAGTCCCAAATCGAAGAGTACTTGGAATACAACTACGGCCCAGGCGTGCAACACGTCGCCCTTGCCACCGATAACATCATCAAAGCGGTAAGCGAGCTTAAGGCGGCAGGTGTTGAGTTTCTATCGGTACCGGAAACCTATTACGAGGACTTGGAGGAGCGGGTGGGGAAAATTCACGAACCCATCGACAAGCTAGCCGAACTGGGAATTCTGGTGGATCGAGAGGACGATGGCTATTTACTCCAGATTTTCACCCAACCCGTACAAGACCGTCCAACGCTGTTTTTCGAGGTAATCGAGCGGCATGGGGCGAGAGGCTTTGGTGAGGGGAATTTCAAATCGTTATTTGTTGCGATCGAGCGGGAACAGGCGATGCGGGGAAATCTCGTGAGCGTCTAGAAACAGGGTAAAACCATGAGCTACTACTACAAGCTGGGAAGCATCCCACACAAGCGACATACCCAATTTCGCAAACCCGATGGCTCTTTGTATCACGAAGAGTTAATGGGAACTCGCGGCTTTTCGGGCATTCAATCTCTGCTCTACCACCTGCATCCACCCACCCAAATCCAGAAAATTGGGGCAGAGAAAACGGTAGATATCGCCTATGCAGAACAATGTTCTTTGCATCACCGCCACCTGCGGACGGCAACTGTAGCGGCGGGAGGTGATGCCGTCGCATCCCGCGTCCCCATGATGGCAAATGCAGATGTCTGCATCTCGGTAGCTCGACCTACAGAAGCCATGCACTATTGGTATCGCTTTGCTCATGGCGATGAGGTGATTTTCATCCACGAGGGAAGCGGTGTATTGGAGAGTCAGTATGGAAGACTCCGCTACGGTTCGGGCGATTATTTGGTGATTCCAACTGGGGTGCTTTGGCGGATTCTCCCCGACGAAGGTATCGAACAGCGAATGCTCGTTATTGAGGCGAACGGGCATATCGAGCCGCCAGCCCGCTATATCAATCGTTACGGTCAATTCCTCGAACACTCTCCCTACAACGAACGCGATATTCGCCCGCCGGACGAGCTAATTACCTATGACGAAGAGGGAGACTTTGAGGTTAGAGTTAAAGTCCGCGAGAGCGTTGCGAGTAAAGAGCGAAGCGCAGGTCGCATTATCAGCTATCTCTATCGCCACCATCCCTTAGACGTGGTTGGCTGGGATGGGCATCTCTGGCCGTTTGCCTTCAATATCGAAGACTTTGAACCGATCACGGGTCGAATTCACCAGCCCCCTCCAGTCCATCAAACCTTCGATGGGCCTGGATTTGTCATCTGTTCCTTCGTGCCGCGCCTGTTCGACTACCACCCCTTAGCAATTCCCGCACCTTACAACCATTCCAACGTCGATTCGGATGAAGTCATCTACTACGTTAAGGGGAACTTTATGTCGCGCAAAGGGATTGAGCGTAGCTCGATTACCCATCATCCTAGCGGCATTCCCCACGGCCCCCATCCCGGCACTTATGAGGGTTCGATTGGTAAGGAACGGACTGAGGAACTCGCCGTGATGATTGATACCTTTCGTCCGTTGAGGCTGACTCAGAATGCTTTGGCCTTGGAAGACAACAACTATCCCTACAGTTGGATACCTTCAGCAATCCAACTGTAGGGATATTAGCTCAGGACTTACGCACAAACTCTCTCTTGCCTCTGATTTCTCCGTGTCCTCTGTGTTCTGGAGTGGTTCGTTTTTTCTTAATTGTGCGTAAGTCCCGATCGGTTTCGCTATACATTGACCCCCTAGCCGCCTTGAAGGCTACTGTGTACACACATCTCGCTTCTAACTCACAAATGCTGCATTTAGCCCCCCTAACCCCCCAACTTTGGGGGGAACCGGAGTCTCAAAGTCCCCCAGAATTTGGGGATTTAGGGGGCGAGCAAGACTTGTGTGTACACCGTAGCCTTGTTAAACGGGGAGCAATTAGAGAAGGGGAAAGCTTCTCACCCAATTCATCATTCACAATTCATA
>DATNPT010000445.1:0-14925 GCA_036703075.1 Chroococcales cyanobacterium | reverse complement strand
TTAGTAATCTCGATTTTTCCAGCGGCTCTTACCGCTTTTTCTCTAGCGTTTTGAATATCTTTTCCCTTAGCTAAAGCAACTCCCATTCTTCGGTAAGGACGCGAATCCGGCTTACCAAATAATCTTAAATCTACATCAGGTTCCGATAAGGCATCAGCGACACCTTGAAACCGGATTGTATCTGAATAGTCCTTGGCTAAAATTACCGCACTAGCTGATGGGCCTAACTGCTCTATCTTCGGGATGGGTAAACCTAACACAGCTCTCAGATGGAGTTCAAATTCATTTAAGTTTTGAGAAATTAAAGTGACCAATCCAGTATCGTGAGGTCGGGGAGAAAGTTCTGAAAAAATCACTTCATCTTGGGTAACGAAGAACTCTACCCCAAAAATTCCGGCTCCCCCTAAAGCATCGGTGACTTTTTTGGCGATCGCTTCCGCCTCGGTTATCATTTCCTCAGACATAGGAACGGGTTGCCAGGATTCTTGATAGTCTCCTCTTTCCTGACGATGCCCAATCGCCGGACAAAAAATTGTGGGTGCATTCCACTGCTTAATTGTCAATAAGGTAATTTCTAGTTCAAACTGAATGAACTCTTCAACGATAATCTTTTGGGTATCTCCTCTAGCTCCTTCGATCGCATAATTCCAAGCCCGTTCTACGTCTTCTGGTGAATCAACAACGGATTGACCTTTTCCCGAAGACGACATAACAGGTTTGACAACATTGGGAAACCCGATTTTGTTAGAAACTTCAATCAGCTCATCCAAGCTTGTTGCATAAGCATAGTTAGCGGTTCTAATACCTAACTCCTGATATGCGAGTTCTCGAATGCGATCGCGATTCATCGTGTAGTTAGTTGCTTTAGCCGTGGGAATAACAGTGATTCCTCGCTGCTCGAATTCCAATAACTTCTCCGTTCTAATCGCTTCGATTTCTGGAATAATAAAATCGGGTTGATGCTTCGCCACCACTCGCTCCAAATCCTCTGCACTTAGCATAGAAATCACTTCAGAGCAATCGGCAACTTGCATGGCTGGTGCATTCTCATAGCGATCGACAGCAACCACATTATTGCCCAATCGTTGAGCAGCAATTACAAATTCTTTACCCAGCTCTCCTGAGCCGAGAAGCATCAGTTTTTTGGGAAGTTTTAGGGAATCTGACATCGAGCGGTTAAATTTAGACTAAAGATTGCGCCCATTTATTGTAGAACTCAATTGTCACTGGATTTTCACAGCGATCGGCTTGACAAACCGAATACAGTTGCTTAAATGACCTGTATAGGCTTGAAAAATTTGATTGAGTAAGTCTTTGTAACTCGTGATGGCAGCGAAGCTCTATCTGACAACCGCTACCAGAACTACCCTGACTCCCCACACAGGAGGGTTGTGGGAGAGCCTGCTTTCACTAGAAGCAAAACATCGATTCACCCCTCCAGGCAATGCGTAATTTGTTTGTAGTCGAGGTGGCGGATATGTCCTGGTTCCACCTTATTAGAACCAAGAAAGCACAAGCTTCCGATTACCTGTTCGTAATCGCTATGCAGCAGGGAGTGAACCTCTAAGCCCGCTCGTTGCAAACTAGCATCGTAGTACCCACCTAGAGCGCCCGTACCCAAGATGACGCAACTGCGATGAGACATTAGTACTTATCCCAAATCGGGCTGATTCGTAGACGGTAGTTGCGGTGCAATTATTGCTCCTACCCCATCGGGAGTTAAGCGAGCGACTTCTAAGCTTAACGGAAATTGACTCACTGGGGCTGGTATCATCTCGCCTCGGAAGTCCAAAAGTTGAACAATCAGCAGATACGCGATCGCTAATAGGATGGAAATCGCACCTGTGATAATGGCAACAATTTTAGAACGATTCATCGAGTGCCTCGAAAGTAGAGTGTTTAGGCGTACCTATATCAAACTGTGCCACAGACCTCTACCTCCCAACACAACTCTTACTATTTCTTAGGGCTTGAATATTTAGACTGTAAACTAATTAATTGTTCTTTGCCGCCAAACAGCTAACTGACTTAGTTAAAAGTAAGCCATTAGATAGATGTTGCAACCTGACCAATTCTTGCACTATCCAAAGTTTAGGGCTATGTTACCAACTCCAACTCAAAAATTCTTAATATTTGGTTTATAAATTAGCCCTAAAAACTGGATAATGATTCGATGAGCAATTGTCAAAACAAGGAAAATTGCTTTTGGATTAACAACGAGCGTGAAGCAATTCTTCAGTTCCCTAGAAGTCCTGGGTAGGACTGTGCTAATAGGAAATAGTCTCAACGCGCCAATGTTGAGACTGAGGTAAACAGCTCTAAATTTAAATTCAAAATGACAAAATCTAGCGAAACCGAAGCTTTTAGTAACATTTATAATCCCGCCTGTAGGCGGGATAGCTTACGAATAATCATGCTCAGTCGAAGGGAATCGAGTGTAGCCATCTATGTCGAGTGGCAATCCTCTAAGCCGACTGAACTGGTTTAGCGAATCTCGGTCAGTTTGATTTTCTTGTCGAAAAAATTGCAGAGTTAAAGGCTTGTCCTACCTTACCCAAAACCGAGATGGGTGTGCATCACGAAGAGGTTCTATGAAAAAGTCACGCTTAATTTTCTCTCGCTACAACCCATCAAAGCAGAGGCGACGGAGAAAAAACATCGCACTCGCTTCTAAAGTAGGAGTGGGTGTGCTGCTGATTGGAACAACCCTATTCGGGATAACCCATCGCAACCAAGTGCATCAATGGGTACTCGAACTGCCGTTTCAAGAGCAAGGCTCTTTAATTCAAGGAAAAACGGTCAATACACCGGTTCTAAAACTCGTCTCGCTACCACCGACTAAGCGGACGGCAAAACTGGAAGCGATCGCGCTTGGATCGCAATCCCTGGATCGAGTTCGCGCCCGCTACCTCTTAGCCGCAGATGCGATCGAACTCAAACAAGGAGAAACAGCACTGCGTTGGTTAAACGAATTAGAGTGGGACTACCCACTCTTAGCGCCGCACATTGCTCTCAAACGAGCACAAGCCTACGAACTGATTGGCAACAAAGCCAAAGCCTTGTCCGCTTGGCAGGATTTACTCAAGCGCTACCCCGATAAACCCGTGGCTGCTGAGGCGCTGTACGCCTTCTCGTCCAACGATCCGAAATCTTGGGAAAAAGAACTTGCCAACTCTTCTGATAGTAATCGCCTACTGGAAATCGCACGGCACTGGTATAGCTTCTCGGTCTACGATCCTCAATACTGGGAGCAAGCGCTGCGGGAATACCCTTCTCATCCCCGCATCCTGGAACTGGTACAGCAGCAGCTTCAGCAAAATCCTAAGCAGCCGCAACTGATGTTGGTACTAGCAAAATATGCGGTTGACCAACCGGATATTACCTTAATGCTAGATAAGCTGGTAAGTAATTACCGTCAAGCGAAGAAGAAAGACCAAGCGATCATTGAGCCAGACGATTGGGAAGCGATCGCTCTTGGCTATTGGAAAGCAAAGAAATATGGTCAGGCTAGTGCTGCCTACAGTCAAGCGTCTCGCACCCCTCGCAATGCTTACCTAGCGGCTCTTGCTCTACAGTACGCCGAGAAGCCGCAACAGGCGAAACGTGCCTATCAACAAATGTTACATGACTTTCCCCATGCCAACGAAACCGCGACTGCCTTAATTCAGTTTGCACAAATTGAACCCGACATTGAGGCCGTGCCATACCTCGACCGAGTCATCAGCCAATTTCCCAACCGAGCAGGAGAGGCACTGTTGGCAAAAGCGGAAACTCTCGAAAAACTCGGAAGTTCCAACGCTGCCCAAGAGACTCGTCAACTGTTGCTTAGCAAGTATGGGAATTCTGATGCAGCAGCAGAGTATCGGTGGCAGGTGGCTCAAAATAAGGCAGCCGCCGGAGATTTGCAGGCTGCGTTGCAATGGGCTAAGCCAATTCTTGTTTCTAACCCCAACACTCACCTGGCTCGTCAAGCCGGTTTTTGGATCGGGAAATGGGCGAGTAAGCTGGGATATCCGCAGGAGGCGAGAGCGGCTTTTGTGCAGGTAATCGATCGCCATCCTCAGTCGTACTATGCTTGGCGCTCGGCAGTGCAGCTAGGCTGGAATGTTGGAGACTTTACTACCGTGCGAACTCTAGACCCTCAAGTCGTTGTGCCTAGAACGCGACCTGCACTGCCTGCCGGTTCCCCCGCGTTGAAAGAACTTTATCAACTGGGGCAGGATCGAGAGGCTTGGACGCTCTGGCAAGCAGAATTCAAAAATCGAATACAGCCAACCGTAGCAGAACAATTCACGGACGGGGTATTGCGACTGGGTATAGGGGATTACCTAGAGGGAATTTCTCGGATTTCGAGTTTGGAAGATCGAGATACTCCTGAAGAGCAAGCCGAGTACCAGGCTCTTCAGCAACAACTAACCTACTGGCAAGCCCTCTACCCATTGCCTTTTGAAGATGCGATCGAATCTCAGTCCCAGCACAACGATTTGAATCCTTTACTCGTGACCGCACTCATTCGACAGGAATCCCGATTTGAACCCAAGATTCGTTCTAAGGTCGGTGCTGTGGGCTTAATGCAAATGATGCCCAATACGGCGGCTTGGGCAGCCAAACACGTCAATTTGAAAGACTATTCTCTGGATAATCCTGAGGACAATATCAAATTGGGTACTTGGTTCCTCGATCAGACCCATAGAGCCTATAACAATAACTCTTTACTAGCTGTCGCTAGTTATAATGCCGGTCAAGGCAACATGGCGAGATGGCTGCAAACCCATGAGAAGATGGACTTCGATGAATTTGTTGAAGCTATTCCTTTTCTTGAAACAAAAAACTACGTCAAGCAAGTTTTTAGTAACTACTGGAATTACTCGCGACTGTACGATCCGCAAGTACAAGCACTGTTAGACAAGCACTCGGCTGGCCAGTCAACAGCTATGCGCCCGTAAAATAGGCATAAAGCGATCGCGCACTTTCAAGAAACGCAAGGCAGAACGCTCCAGGGCAGAAGGTAAGAGAAACGTGTTTCTTTCATGCGTAACGAGCGGTACGCCGCTCGTTGGAGGGTCATATCAAACAGCGACCCCTACAACTGGATTGACAAGAAAGTCGGCAAAATAGGGAATCATGGAACTCAGCAGACATTAGCGATCGCGTTTACTCCCAATGGATTCTACTGCCGATTTGCCAGTTGCACCTACTGCGATTGACCGCATACCAGTTGTACAGACATCCGAACTGACCAAGGTCTATCGCACTGGCTTCTGGCTCAATCAAAAAATTGCATCTCTCAAGAATTGTTCTCTGACCGTTGATCAGGGAGAAACCTTTGGTTTGCTAGGACCGAATGGGGCAGGAAAAACCACGATACTGAAGATATTACTAGGGATTGTACGTCCAACATCGGGGCGGGCGTGGTTGCTAGGACGCCCCATCGGCGACACGAAAGTGAAGCAGCGAGTCGGTTATCTGCCAGAAAACGCGTTTTTCTATGACTATCTCACGGGTTGGGAGTTTTTGCAGTTCACAGCCGAACTATTTCAAATTCCAGAGGATATCCAACAGCAACGTATCCCCTTACTCTTGGATTTAGTTGGACTATCCAAGTTAGCTGCCCAAAAGAAGCAACTGCGACAATATTCCAAAGGGATGCTTCAGCGCGTTGGTATGGCGCAAGCACTGATTAACGACCCAGACGTTGTCTTTCTCGATGAACCGATGTCAGGTCTTGACCCGATGGGACGCTACCAAATTCGAGAGATTATTCTCTCTCTCAAAGCGCAAGGCAAGACAATTTTCTTCAACAGCCACATCCTTTCGGATGTCGAGAAAATTTGCGATCGGATTGCTATCCTCGCCAATGGAGAATTAATCTGTATTGGCTCCCTCAATGAACTAATCGGCACCACTGAAACTTACTACGTTAAAGGTAAAGGCGGTAACTTAGAAATTCTCAAACGCTGGGTAAACCAACTGTTATGGGAGAATGACTGCTGGTCTGGTCAATTGCAAGGCGAACCCCAAGAATTTCTCGCTAGCGTCCGCCTCATGGGTGGGCAACTGATTACCATGAACCTTGCTCGCGCTTCTTTAGAGGAATTCTTCGTGCAGCAGTTACAGCAACGGGGCATAACATCCAGCCAGTAGACCGTTGAACTGTTTTAACCCTCTGGGGTTGTGACTCTCTCCGTGTGCAACTCCAGCCTAATGAAAGATGCTTGTTAAGGCTAACTCGTTGTACTTCTTAACAGGATAGACATTTACAAAGTCAAAAACTTATGGCTGACATCTTAGAAACTGCCAGTAATGCTGGTATGTTCAACACGCTAGTCAAGGCAGTTGAGGCAGCGGGTTTAGTAGATACATTGAAGAGTCCCGGCCCTTATACGGTTTTTGCCCCTGTTGATGAAGCATTTAACAGACTCCCAGAGGGAGTCTTAGACCAATTATTGGAGGATGTTTCAAAGCTCAAAAAAATTGTGGCCTATCATGTTGTCTTCGGGGATGTCAGGGCGGAAGACCTTCTGGAAATAGAGGAAGCAGAGACAGTTGAGGGGTCGGTACTCGTTATTGATACAACCAAGGGCTACAAGGTGAATCAGGCAATTGTTCTGCAACCCGATATCCTAACTGACAACGGTGTCATCCACGTCATTGACTCAATCCTGATGCCAGCGATTATGGAGTATTAAGGCACAGCTACTACCCAATTGATTTCTATAAGGTAGGCTCTAAGGGTAGCGTATCATACCTTTTGGAGGATTTGGTAGGTTACAGCTGCGCCTAATCCATCCTACGAATTCCTCAAAGTTTAGATAAGGGCATGGCATTGCCATGCCCTACAAAGGAGGAATTTGCAATTTGTTGAATCCAGATTCCTTCGCTCGCTCAACCGAGGATGCAACCACTGCGTCCTGGCAGACTCAAGGCTAAATAGTTGGATTCTCCTTCTATTTGCCAATCTGCTGACACGTCACCATACAGTATCTGGTTAGGTTGGGAGTGCAAACCAGCTACCTGGAAGCTGACATTAACGGGTTCAGTCCCGATGTTGATGGCAACGATTGCTTCCTCTGCATCCAATGTCCGTGCGAAAACGTAAACCGTTCCCTCAGCGAACAGAACTTTGTAGTCACCTGTGCGGAGGGCGGGGTGAGTGTGGCGTATGGCAATCAGTTTACGATGGTAATCTAGCACATCATGTTCCCAGTGAGCTTCCATCGGAAAGCCACGGCGAGAGTCGGGATCGAGACGGCCGGGTAAACCGACTTCATCACCGTAGTAGATACTAGGCGCGCCAGGGAAGGTCAGCAGGAGCAAGGTTGCTAACTCAACACTGGGTTTGTCGCCTCCGGCAATGGAAAGCAGACGAGCTGTATCGTGACTAGCGAGTAAATTGAGCTGAGTGAGTTGGATTTCCCAGGGGTAAAGTTTCAGCAGTTCCTGGATTTTTTGACCGTATTCTGTGGCAAACAGGGGTGGGTAAGGCTGGTAGGAACGGTCTTGTACTTGCTCCATATCTACACGATCGCCTGCGGTAAATGCGATCGTTGGTGCGGCAAATAGATAGTTCATTACCCCATCAAACTGGGTACCATCTAGCCACTCGCGAGAGTCTCCCCAAACTTCCCCCACAATATAGGCTTCGGGGTTGATGGCTTTAACGCGATCGCGAAATTCCTGCCAAAAACCCGGAGTTTTAATCTCGAACGGTACATCCAATCGCCAACCATCAATGCCGAACTTAATCCAATATTCGGCAATCTCCATAATGTATTCCCGCACCTCTGGGTTGTCATGGTTGAATACTGGCAATGCCCGATTGTCAGCCCAACCTTCATAGTTAGCAGGGAACTCACCATTATAGGGAGATACAGGCCAATCGTGAATTTTGAACCAATTTACCCATGGGGAATGAGGTCCATTTTCTAGAACATCGTGGAAAAAGAAAAAGCCGCGACTGGAATGATTAAATACGCCATCCAAAACCACCTTCATATCTCGTTGATGGCAAGCGTCTAGCAGTTCCTTAAATGCTGGATTTCCACCCAGCATCGGATCGACTTGGTAATAATCATGAGTGTGATAGCGGTGATTGCTAGCGGATTGGAAGATTGGGGTAAAGTAAATGGCATTTATCCCCAAATCTTTCAAGTAGTCCAGTTGCTCCATGACGCCCCACAAGTCTCCGCCCTTGTATCCTTGAAGCGTCGGCATTGCATTCCAATCTTCCCAACGGGCATTCTTCAAAAGTCGCTTGCGTGGCTGCTGGCTTCTGGCAAAGCGGTCTGGAAAAATCTGGTAGAAAACAGCGTGCTTGACCCAATCTGGCGTCTGAATCTGCATGGAGGATTCGCTAGTGTTTTCTTCTCGGGCTTGAATCTGCATCGGTAATTCCCTATTCCCTGGTGTTCCCTCCCTAAATTACCGATCCCTTGAGCTTTCTGGTTCAAACTTCTGGTAGAAAATTTTCAGATCCTGGGTGACGGCATAATTGCGCTCGCGATTGAACACTGAACTCAATAAGATGCGATCGCACTCTTTTTTAGCTTTATCACCATAAAAATTGATACAGACTATACACACTTGAGGTGAAAAGTTACACCGACTTCAAGATTCATGATGATTATGGTTTCTCAGTACTTAGTATGCAAAATACACAGCAGAGCCAAAACAAGAAGTAAAAAAAGTGGTCTAATAGCGAGCAAAAGCCGATTTATATTGACATTTGACGTGCAATTATTATTGACTGTAAGTAGAAAAAAGCGATTGAGATGCCTTTACCATCATGACCGCAAAAAAGGAAATCAAAATTCTAACAGAGCTTCTAAATATAGAGGAAATAAAGGTAATTTCGCAGCGTCAGCATGAAGGGATTGGGATAATTTTACAGATTGAGCCAATCAGGAAAGAAAGTGTTTGTCCTCGTTGTGGAACAAAAAGTCATAGAATCCATCAAAATCATCGATATATAGTTAAAGATTTACCTTGGGGAGAAAAGTCAGTATTTTTAGAAATTAACAGGCGACAATTCAAGTGTGAAAAATGTCGCAAACCGTTTAGTGAAGACTTAAATTTTATCCGAAGAAGAAGGACTTATACGAAACGACTAGCTACCCAAATCATACAAGAAGTTCTAAAAAACGATATCCAGAGCGTTGCCCAAAAAAGAGTAGTGACAACAGAAGAAATAGAAAGGATGTTAAAAGATGAAGCAGAAGAACTATTGGAAAACAGAACTAATATTGAATTAGAGCCTACTAAGTACTGAAAAACCAAATTTATTTGCGATCGCTAAACAGCAGATGGAAGATGGATTTCATTGTTTAGGTTTTATTCTTCTTTCCCTGTAGTCACACAAGAGCGATAAGTAGCTTTTTGCCAGTGACCGCCTGAAGCTACTGTATATTTTGCATCGCGAACATAGTAGCCAGTTTTAGGGTAAGGATAGTTTCGTTTTATCCTTACCCTCTCGCGATACCATAAACAAAGAGAAAGCCACCTCATATAGGGGTGGCTTTCTCTACTAATTACGGCCTTGAGTGGGAAAACCTTGCCGTTCTAAGATTTGACGTGCATCTCGTCCCGGCGTGTAGTTATAGCCGAAGGAAGAACCCATCCCATCTTCAATAATCTGAGGTGTCAGTAGCACAATGACTTCTTGCCGCGTATTCTCTCGGCTCGTGCTTCTAAATAAGGCACCAATTAATGGAATATCCCCTAAAACAGGTACCTTGCTTACCGTTGATCGGTCAGACTCCTGAATAATACCGGATAGAATCAGCGTTTGACCATCCCGAAGGCGAATTTGTCCAGATTCTAGTTGCCGCTGTTGAATCAAGGTGATTGTGCCTTGGGGAGTGCTTTGGGAACCCCCAATTGCAGAAACAGTAGGATTAACGGTCAGCGTGACAAAGCCATTGTCATCAATCCTCTGCACATTAATCTGCAAGATTAAGCCAGCATTTTTAATGATGGGTTCACTGACCTGAGTGGTTAGGTTCGTTGTGGGATCGGTTTGTACTGATGACCGGAATCCTCCAAAAACTTCTTGCGTCAAGTTAACTGTAGCTACCTGCCCCTCTTGTACAACGAGCGTCGGGTCAGTCAAAATCTTGGCATTACCACTAGTAATCTGAGCCTGCAAAGCTGCTAGTAACTTTTTAGGATACTGAAACAGGGAAGGAAGACCAAACTGAACCGTACCTGGCTGACCTGCCGTTGCCGTAACAGTGCCATCTGTGTTATAGGTAATGATTGTGTCTGTACCTGCTGTAACACCTACTATTCCTGGGCTTAGCGGGTTGTCTAAGGTTACAAGAGGTGCTCCTCCAATCACAGTAGCAGCTCCTGCCTGCTGAATTTCAACCCCTGGTCCACCTGGTCTATTAACAGTTACGATGCGAGACCCCAAACCTGGAAGAGTCAGGGGAGTATTTGGGTCTTGGAAAACTGTTGCATTAGCAAAGGGATTACTAATGACGGGTGGAGAGATGGTACTTCCGTTGACAGTTGTTTGACTAGGTGGTCTAATCCCACCGTAATTAAAGACGGCTGCCCCATTATCGACTGTAAAAAAGCCATCTCCAATGCCGAAAGAGAAGCTGGAGTTGACGGCATCCGTTCCTAAGAGGTTAACATCAACAATCTTGACATTCACCGCCACTTGACGCCGCCGTAGATCTAACTGAGTTAATAAAGCTGAGGCGATTTCAATTCTGCGTGGTTCGCCAATCAAGGTCACGGCATTAAGACGCTGATCGGCAGACACCGATAATCCTCGCAGTAGAAGGGGAGCTATTGCTCCTTGTGCTCCTTGCGCTTGCCCCTCCGTCTGTGCACTGAGTCTTTGCACCTGTGTAGTGGTGTTTTCAATTCTTTGAGCTGCTGCTCCCTCGCCTACTACTGTTAGTGTTCTCTGAGTCTGAATCTGTTGTTGCTCTGCTCCCTGAGCAACTAGGAAAGCTGCTGCATCAGAAGCGTTAACTTGGTTGAGACGTAGGGTGCGAGAGATGATATTGCGAGCAACGTCAGGTAATTGAGCACCGACAAGAATTGTGCGCCCGACTCGGTTGGCTTGCAGTCCAGTGATTTGGAGGACGTAGTTAAATACATCTTGAACTGATTCGTTCTCTAGATCTAGAGAAATAGTCTGTTGCGCGCCTCCAGCAGCGGGCGCAGCTCCTGGTGCAGCTCCTGCTGCTGCGCCTCCTTCTCCTCCAACAAAGGCAACGTTGAGTCCAGCAGAGCGAGCCAGCAAAGCCAGTACTTCCCGCACGGGAGCCTCTCGCAAAACGAGGCGAGGAACGCGCACTGCTGTACCCATATCGATAATGGTAGGAGCCGCGTTAATATTGGAAATCGCAATGTCACCAACTGGTGGTGCAATTGCTCTGGGTAAGAATGGAGGAGCGGGTGCAACGGGTTGCACAGCACCGGCGGGTTGAGCTGGTACTCCTTCAATCGTAATTTTGGGGTTAGGAACTAAAACATCTGGTCTTGGCGGTGCTACGCTCGGCGCAGGTGGAGGAGTTTGAGCATCTGGTGCGGGTGGCGGTACTGTTTGAGGAATGGTTGGCGTCTGGGCCGTGGATGTGGCTGGTAAACTTGGGACTTGAGCTACGAGTTTTGGTGTCTGCTCTGCCGGTGTCGCTTCGGCTGAATTTGGCTTTTGAACTGATGGCGTGGCAGCTAAGGGGGTTGACGGAATGGACGTTGCTACTGGCGTTCCAGGCGCTGAGAGTGCTGAGAGATCGCCATCTGTCATACTAAAGTTAAGGCTAATCTCCTGCGTGTCTTGCTGAAGCACCTGCCCTGTGGGAGCTTGAGTTTCGCCACTCACGATGACCCGCACCTTGTTAGGAGCAAGCTGGCTGACCGAAACTTCAGCTATACCTGGCATGGGCTTTTCCTGACGGAAGCTTTCGCCCTCGTTCAATGCCAGCTGAGTGTTAGCAATATCTGCTACTAAATCGTTACCCCGACTGACCGTGTCAACCTGCGGGCGCTCATCCCCAGAGGGAGTCTCTAGCGTGAGTTGCAGCTCACCCTCACTTTGGCTAAGTTTTACAGCGGTCACTTGCGTCACGGTGGCTAGAGAAGGTTGTGTCGCCAATAGCACCACTGCCCCTCCGATTAGCATTCCACCTATTATTTGAGCCTGTCTCACAGTTCACTCCTCACCTATTTAGAGCTATCTAGCGAATAGCTTGTAGCTGTTAGCTTCCAGAGGTTGAGAGTAATACCCTTCTGACTTTTTCTCAAAGCTAACAGCTAATAGCACCTCGCGATACTTGTTACTTTTTGGTTTTCTGGGTCGCCGCTGTTGCCTCCTGAGCCTCCTCATTAGTCACTGGCGACAGAGCCTCTAGAGTAAACGTTGTTCTGAGAGTCGGTTTTCCACCTGGAATGACTTTGTTGTCTTCCTTTTTAAAGATGGCCGGAACCGATTTACCGTTGGCAACATTAATCAACAGCCCCTGATCGTCATCTAGCTCGGCTTTAAAGTCCCTAATCAGTAATAGGGTCTGTAGTCTCTCAAAACTACGCAAGATTGATTGAACTTGGTCAAAGTTTCCCTTGAGTTCTACATTAATCCTCTCACGCTTTAGCTTCCCATTCACCAACGGACCCAAAGAACCATCATTAACTATATCGCTACCATCCGGTTGTTGTGCATTATTCGCTTCGGGCTTAAAACTGACTAACGTGCCGTTTCTTGACTTTACAGGACTGTTAATATCTAGCAACAAAGTATCGAGCGCTTTCTCATTGGTAAATAAGCCTAGTACCTGCTTATTTTGCTGTTTAGCTTTTACCAGTTCTGCTTGCTTTGCCTTAATCTGCTGCTGGAGTTGTTTCTGCCCTTGAATTTGATTCTCCTTATCTTGAACTGAACTCTGCAAACTTTGATATTCCTCCCAAGTCGGCTGCACCACATTCATGAGTAGGTAAGTGGCTCCCAAAAGACCTAGAACTGCAATGACTATCCCTCCAACTCGGGGAGTAAAGGTAATGCCAAAGGCTGTAGGATAATTCGGTGTTTCCTCTTGACCTTCAGCAGGAATAAATTCTTGATCGGCGTATGTCATGGTTGAATCACTCCTTGCTCCTGAAGGCTTTTAATCCGAGTTACGAGTCCCACAGCCCCCTTGCGATCTAACTCTCGCAGTAACTCAGAGGCAGGGACATCACTCAGGTTAGTTTGAATCTTGTATTGCACTAATTTTGGCAGTTCGTAGGTCACTCGACCTGCTGATTGGTTTTGCTGATTGGGAATATTCACTTCCAACTTGTTAGGATTGCTTACTAACTCGGCATTGACGAGTTGAGTTTCATCGGGTTTGAGAAAAGCAGAGCGCTGAAGCGTAAGTAAGAAGTAATTCACATCATCAAAAGAACGAGCTGTACCAGATATTTCCAGCTTCCTTGTTGGGCGTGGAGCGCTGGCAGCCGCTTTATTGTTAGCACTGGCATCACTAGAACTAGCAGGAGCCGCTGCCGCTTCTTGTGATTCTTGAATGGAGCTAATTTGGACGCCGGGAGGAATGCGATCGCGCAAATCCACTAACATGGCTGACCAGGGCTTAATCTCATTAAATACACTGGCCAGCGCCTCTGTTTCAGCCTTCACATCAGCAATTTGCTTGTTGAGCTGGTCAACTTTTTTCTGTCCAATTTTCAGTTGATCCAGTTGCGCTTGCAATTGGGCGTCTCGCTCCCTTAACTGGGCGTTCTGCTGTTGCAAGAATAGCCACAATCCTCCCACTATCCCTGGTAGTAAAAGTCCAATGACTACCCCAATTACCAAAGGTGTCATCGACCCCCTCGGTATTGGTTTAGAGCTAGCAGTAGGCTCTGGTTGTATACCTCGGTCTTTTAAAAAATTGACATCTAGACTATACATTGGTTTAAACCTCCCGCAATCCTAATCCCAATACAGTTCCTAATCCTGGTCGCTGCACTGGAGGAACTTCCCGATCCACATCTAGGGAAAGCGCTGTCACTGGATCTACCTGAGTAGTTGGCAAGCTCAACCGTTGCGTGAAAAATTCATCCAGCTGTCCAATTCCACCACCGGGTCCTGCTAGAAGTAGCTGTGCCACTTCTAGATTGTCGCTCTGATTCAGATAAAAATCGATCGAGCGGCGTAGTTCATCAGCTAGTTCGCCTAAAACTCTCAACAGAGCGGCCATACCAGGATTAATCCCGGTCTGCCCGCTACGCATTCCATCCGGTGGTGTATGAGGAATGGTCATGCCTTGCAGCAGATCCGTATTTCTTGAAGTTGGTAAATTCATCGCTCTCGATAGAGCGCTTTGAAGTTGATAGGTGCCGATGGGAACAGTACGGGAGAACTGAGGAACACCATCGACGATGATGGCAATTTCAGTACTGTCAAATTCAATATCTACCAACACGGCAGCTTCTTGTGGGGCAAATTGCCGGAGTTGTTCTCTGATCGTCCGAATCAAAGCAAAGCTATTGATTTCTAGTACATCCAAGGTCAAACCCGCTTGTTGAAATGTATCGATATACATGTCTGTGACTTCTCGGCGGGTCGCGACTAGGAGTACCTGTACTTTTTCGATGCCATCTTCATCTGTAAAAAAGCCCAGCTTCTGGTAATCTAAATCGACCTCATCGCGTGGATACGGTAAATATAGACCCGCTTCATGGTTCAGTACCATATCGCGCAGCTCTTGATCGTCTAGCTCGGCAGGAATTGGGATGATCCGGATAATCGCTTCCCGCATGGGAACGGCGGTAGCGACACGCTCAACTTTGAGCTTACTTTCCGCTAGTGCAGTCCTAATCAATTCTGCCAAAGCGGGTGAGTCGGCAATCTGCCCCCCTTGGAAAATGCCTTCGGGTACCTCGTGAGAGTACAAGGTCGTGACCTTGAATCCTTGACCTTGTTTTCGCAGT
>DATNPT010000434.1:0-6735 GCA_036703075.1 Chroococcales cyanobacterium | reverse complement strand
TGGTATTGCGGCATGACCTCCTAGCGCGGGGACAGGTCGCCAGGGGTCATGAACTACTATATCAAAGGAATTTTGGATTAATATTGTCTCTTCTGGGATTAGCGTGCCTGCATCTTCCCGAATACTGGCAAGTCCAGTACTTGACAAGAAATAGGACTTCTGACGATTGCTACTCGGCCATCGGTTGAAGTTGCGCCATCGATTAGAACCCATCTCAAATAAGCAAATCGGCGGTTCACCTAGCAGCCTCGTATCTCTACCCTTGAGAAATTGCTCGAACCACTGCAATTGCAGCCCATCTATCGGGTTTCCTGCTTTTGGACCAAAATCCACGTCGCCGACTTTGCGACTCCAAGGCAAGTGAACCCATGGCCCAATTAATAGCTGTTGCCGATACACGCTCCGGGCAGCAAAATCTTTGTAACAGTGGAGCGTACCGCGCAGGTAAGTATCGAACCATCCACCAATGTGGAACATGGGTAAGTCAACGTCTTGGAGGTGACGCTTCGGGGAGAGTTGCTCCCAGTACTCATCCGGTTGTGAATGTTCCTGCCACTCGTGATAGAAAACATTCGGCGCATATTTTCGCAAGGACTCATCTAGAGCCGGAACGGTATTGAAAAAGGGGGTATTCCGTGCCGCCGCATAGAGAGTTGAATAAGACGCCGCATTATCCTGGAGACGTGCTGTTTCTGCTGCTAGCTGAATTGCCCAACCGAGATTAGTTTGCAAACAGAAAGCTCCGCCTTCATACACCCAATCCGCATATAAGTCATAGCCAATCATCGCAGGGCAGATGGTTTTGAGGGCAGGGGGCTTTGCTGCTGCTGCATACAGTTGAGTCATTCCTTGATAAGAAAACCCATACATTCCCACTTGTCCGGTGCTACCTGGTAAAGCGGCTGCCCAGTTGACAGTATCTTCGCCATCTTCGATTTCGTTAACGAAGAGTTTGAATTCACCTTGGGATGTGCCGCGTCCCCGCACATCTTGAATCACGACAATATAGCCGTGGGCAGCGTACCAGGTAGGATGAGCATACACGACAGTGGATGCGATCGCTCTGCCATACGGTTGCCGCATCAGCAGCACAGGAAACTCACCTTCAGCATCGGGACGGTAAATATCTGCATCTAGTCGCACTCCATCCCGCGTGAGCATTGAGGCAGTTTCTTTAGGTCGGACATTTAGCATTGTTTCTAGTTCTTCAAATTCTTGTGCGGTGGGCATCCTGCCCGCACCATACAAGGGGCTACTCGTATCAGCTACCCCACAGTAAGGGCATGGCATTGCCATGCCCCTACAGATTGCAAATTTTGTAATTGATTTAATCCACGTTCCTTAACACGCCACCAACGCATCTGTTCTCTTCAACACTCTCAAATCCTCCTCATCCAATTCAACGGGTATGCCGCTACGAATTAATTCAGCAAAGTCCTCATTGGGTACCATGATGCACAACGCATACAGGCGACCACTACCCGTATTGCAAATTTCATGGATGCCTGTCGGCGGAACTAATAAACTATCTCCGGCACGAATCGGAACTACTTTTCCATCACAGCTAGCTACTCCTTCTCCTTTGAGAACAAAGAACATTTCTACCGCAAATTGATGACGATTCGGTGGAGTTTTGCCACCTTCGTCAAAAATTTCTACACAAATGGTTAGAGATACATTAGCCGTTGCTGGCTCGAAAACAATCGCTAAACGATTAGTATCGTGAGGACTAATGCGATAAGCCTGATAGTCTTGGGTAGATTTAACTACAGGAATCATACAGTGAGAGTTCATAGGATGTTCCTCCTAATAAAGAGCGAACTTGAGATAACTTTACTCCTTATTCACCACTTGAATCGCTTCGATAATTGCCCGTGAATCGGTAACAAAACCAAAGCACTGCTTAACGTTGTAAAGCGTTGCATGCAAGCAATAGTCAGGGGATGTTGTTGCCGCGCAATCCTGAATCAGGATGCAATCGTACCCCAGGAAGTTGGCATCTTGTAGGGTAGCCATCACGCACTGGTCAATATTAACTCCTGTAAAGAAGAGGGTGGTTTTGCCCAGATTGCGTAAAATGCTATCGAGGGGAGTATCCCAAAAACCACTCATCCGGTATTTATCGAGGCGGATATCTTCGGGTTTTTGTTCGAGTTCATCCACTACAGCAGCCGCCCAACTCCCAAGCATTAGTACAGGTGCGCCGCTTTTAGGTAGGGGATCGCCTAGTCCGACACCTTCACCCGTCGGGTTGTAAACATGGCGCAGTCCGGCACTAATATTCATCAGATCGGGACGGTTTCCCCAGTTCACCCAAATCACTGGAACGTTGACATTTCGTAATTCTGGGAGCAGGGTTTTTAGGGGATCGATCGGTGTCCTGGCTGGGGTTACGTCTACACCAATATGGGCAAGCCAGCCATCGGGATGACAGAAATCATTCTGCATATCAATGACTAGAATTGCCGCTTTTGCTAAATCAACACGTAGTTTTTTCGTTTCTGTCGGTAGGAGAATTGGCTGGGGAGTCAGAGGCGGACGGGTGATATCGGCAAATTCTGCATCAACAGTCCAAGCATTAGGCGGCACGCCCAAGGTACGGAGAGTTCGATTCATATTTCTTTATAAAAGAAATCTATTCAGATTCCACACCAATTTTGAGGTCAATAACGCTTTATAGCTCAAATTTAAATGTTATTTAAGTATTGGAAAAGACTTTTCCTAATGGGAAGCTTTGCTAAATCAGAGTATTTAAAATTGTTGACATTGGTTTCCCATCTACCTCAGCCTATCAAAGCTAGTATTACTTTAGATTTATAGCTCCGTAGAGACTTGACATTAAACAAACTGGCAAGAGTCGATCGAGTAGCGATCGCAACTTGATTCCATCTATATGGCAAGAAAAGAACTTCAAAATTCATGGCTCCTGTTGGCTGCTTTCCTTGCTTGGTCATCTATCTAAAGTTAAATCTTTGGTGTATAAACTTATACAAATACAAGAATTTTTATCAAAAAATTGTTGAACAGATATATTAGTAACGGCGCGAATAAGACAAGGTGAATCAGTGAGCTTTACAATTCAAAACGTCTTGATTCCAGTTGACCAGGGCTATGCAACTGTAGATGTACAAATAGAAGGCGATCGCATTGCGGCAATTTCCGCTACAAACCTCTCCTCTAGTTCACCCTCTTACCAAGGGGGGATTAGGGGGGGTGAAGGAACTGTAGTGGATGGGCAACACAAACTTCTGTTGCCGGGATTTGTCAACGCCCATACTCACTCCTCAGAAATGTGGCAACGGGGAATCATTCCTCCAGTTCCGTTAGAATTGTGGCTTGCAGAACTCTACGACTTTGTACCTCTTGATACCGAGCAAGTTTATCTCACTGCGCTAGGAACTGCGGTAGAAACCATGCTGTCTGGTGGCACCAGTGTTGTCGATCACCTCGTTTTGATTCCAGGCCAAGAAATTGAAACCATTGCGGCGGCTATTCGTGCCTACCAAGAGATTGGTATCCGGGCGTTTATTGGCCCGCTAATCCAGGATGAATCCCTCACCGCAGGCATCCCCAATGGCAACGCGAAACGGAATCATGAAACTTACATCCGTTCGACGGAAGCAACGCTGGCACTGATGCAAGAAGCAGTGGACAAGTTTCATAACCCGGAAGCTGGGGTGAATATCCTGGTGGCACCAACAGGAATTCAGCTCTGTTCTGATGCTTTGTTTGCAGGATGTATTGAATTAAGCGATCGCTATAATCTCTGTCGTCACGCGCACCTGCTGGAAACCGCAGCGCAAAAGCAACTAGCACAGGAAAAATACGGCTATAGTGCTGTCGAACATTTGCAGAAAATTGGTTATCTCTCACCTCGCACATCGTTAGCGCATTGTGTCTGGTTGAGCGCTGACGATATTGCAATTTTGGCCCAAACGCGATCGACTGTGGTACACAACCCATTGAGCAATCTGCGCTTAGGTAGTGGTATTGCACCAATTTTGAAATATCGTCAAGCAGGCGTGAATGTTGCGTTTGGTTGTGATGGTGCTGCTAGTAATGATTCTCAAGATTTGCTAGAAGCTATTAAGATGGGTTCGATTCTGCACAATATTACTGATTTGGACTATCACCACTGGATTACACCACGGCAGGCTGTCGAGATGGCATCCTTAGGTGGTGCTATGGGATTGAATGTAGCCGATGAACTGGGTTCGTTGACGGTTGGGAAAAAAGCAGATTTAGTCCTTTACGATCTCACAAATTTGTCACTTTTACCCCGTACCGATCCCATTGGCTTACTCGTTTTAGGGCGTCCAACCAATGCGGTTGATAGTGTTTGGGTGAATGGTAAGCGAGTCGTGGCTGATAGTAAGGTAACAACGATTGACGTTGATGCTCTTAGGAAAGAATTATTCGATCGCAGTGAGTGGAGTACCAACCGCAAGTCTCCCACGATCGAGCAAATCGAAGCCCATTATCGCAGCGTGATGGGATTATCTGAGAAATTCCAACAGAGTTATTCGTGATGGAGATTAATATCCCGGAAGTTGTGGCTGAGGTGACGGCTGCTTTTGAGCGCTATGAAAAAGCGTTGATGAGTAACGATGTGGCGGTACTGGACGAACTGTTTTGGCAGAGTCCACATACGATTCGTTATGGCGTAACGGAAAATTTGTATGGGTATGATGCGATCGCAACCTTTCGCAAAAAGCGATCGCCTGTCAATCTGGAGCGATTGCTCATGAACACTGTCATTACCACTTACGGACGAAGTTTCGCTACGGCGAATACTGAATTTCAGCGCCCAGGTACAAATCGCACGGGACGCCAAAGCCAGACTTGGATGTTAACAGATGAGGGTTGGCGCATCGTTAGCGCTCATGTTTCGTTGTTGGGTTGAAAATGAGATTGCCCTCTAACTGTATATAGCAGCTTCGAGGGCGATCGCTTTTAGCCGCGAGTTCTCTTAATGTGATCCATGATTTGCTGTTTCCTAGCCTCTGAATTCGTACTTGTCGAAGACAGTTGCTGGGGCAGTTTCGTTGTCCTGCCAACGTGATCCATTATTCTCCGCTTGCGTTCTTCTGAGTCAGCCATGGTTAGAACCTTGCAACTTGTGAAATTATATAAATTTATATTAACGATAGATTTGCTCAATGGTTGGCAAAGCCTACCCAAGGTAAGACTTTTTGGCACATACCTGAAGGGGCGCAAGGCCTTCATTGGGACATTTTTTCAGCGATGCCAGGGTCTACTCGTAAGTTGTTCCATCCGGCATGATTGCTCCATTAAGATTTGCCTTTTGATAGTCTTCTTTCCCAAAGTCAGCTCCACCGATGTTCGCTCCTTTCAAGTTTGCCTTCTCCAAGTTCGTCCTTCCTAGGTTTGCACCACGAAGATCGGCAGAAGAAAGGTTCGCCCCAGTCAGGTTAGCTCCGTAAAGTTCAGCTCCACAGAGTTTTGCTCCACTCAAGTTAGCTCCACTTAGGTTAATGCTGTGAAGGCTTACCCCAACTAGATTAACTCCACTCAGATTGGCACCACTAAAATCTGGCTGAGCAAAGTTTGCGTTTTGCAGATTTGTATGGCTCAGATCTGCCGCAGTAAAATTTCCCCCTAAGGTTGCCTGCATTAAATTTGCACTGCTCAGAGTTGCTGCTGTTAAGTTTCCACACAAGTTGGCTTCACACAAGTTGGCTCCACTCAGATTCACCTGAACCAATTTCGCGCCACTCAAATTTGCTTTAGTCAAGTTGGCACCATGCAAGCTTGCTCCAGTCAGATTCGACCCACTCAAATCAGCACCAACTAAATCAGCCTTTATGAGTGACACGCCAGGAGCAATCAGATAAGCGCCCGCCTTAACTGGGTCAAACCCTGTAGGGAAGATAGTCGCTGAGTTGTAAAGCGCTTGCTGAAAATTAGCTCCCTGAAGGTTGGCTCCTTCGAGATTTGCTTCCAATAGGTTGGCATTGCTCAGATTGGCATTGCTTAAGTCTGCCTTTGTCAATTTTGCTGTCCTGAGATTTGCTCTACTGAGGTTAGCTCCACTGAGATTTGCTTGACTGAAGTTGGATAGCTGTGAGAAGTTAGCCCAGCTTAGGTTAGCTCCACTGAGATTTGCCTGACTTAGGTTAACTTGCAAAAGAATTGCTTGACTCAAGTCAGCTCCATTCAAATTAGCTCCACCCAAGTCGGCATATGTCAGATTAGCGCTGCTGATGTTTGCTTTTATAAGCTGTGCTTTCTCTAGCTTTGCTGAATTGAGGTTTGCCTTATAAAGTTCAGCACTGCATAGATTTGCTTCACTCAAGTTAGCACTAGCTAATTTGACCTCAAAGAGTTTAGCTCTTTTCAAATTGGCTCTACTCAAGTTGATGTTATAGATCAAGGACTCTCCACTAAGATTGGCTCCAGCTAGGTTAACTTCTGTAAAATCTTTTTGCCCTTCTTTAAACTGCCGCAAAAATTCTTCAGCACTGATGGGCGTTTCCTGACTCTCTTGTTCGGCTGCATAGATTCTGTTCACCAGCCACATCATTCTCTCTGCTTTGAATTCTTGAGCAGTGAAGGCTCTGAGGCCTTGTTCTTGTGACGTTGCATCAATTTCCTCCTCAGTTTCAGCTTTATCAGCACTCACCTCGGCTAGAACAGGCTCTAATACTGATTCGCTAGACTGCTCATGTGCTGTTATTACGATCGCATCTTGATGCTGTTGCTGCTCAACTCGTT
>DATNPT010000431.1:0-4051 GCA_036703075.1 Chroococcales cyanobacterium | reverse complement strand
CCTGCGAGTATTCCCGAACTAGCTGCGGCATAACGATAGCCTTTCTCGATTGGATGCGGTACATCTGTAGGGGCGAAGCATTCATGCCAAGAAATTCGAGCCAGCGATTGAGAAGTAAATACATGAATGCTTCGCCCTTCTTTTTTAGGCAGTTTGTGGTACGCCAACGACCTCAGCTTAATGACGCAATTCTACGAGCAGTTGAAGCAATGCCCCAGTAAAGCCGAAGCTTAAGCTGAGCCCACGCTTTCTCATACGTGGGATTTCACGTTCATGGTTCATGGCACTATGAGCTATGAAGTATCAACCAAGCGGTGGACGACTATTCTTCCTACCCCTTGAAATAGGTGGGCTTCCTGCCGCTTTTTGTAACTATGGACACAACTGGACTCGAACCAGTGACCCCTACGATGTCAACGTAGTGCTCTAACCAACTGAGCTATGCGTCCGCACAATAGGAGATAGTAGCACAGATTTTAGTCGAGATGCAACAATTAAAACCGGATTGTTCTTAATTGCAGATCGAGAGCCAAAACACGATTTAGGCAATCTAATCGCAGCCGCTTCTGCTAGAATATCTGGGTCGTTGAGCTAAACCACTACATCTTTGACTCAGTCAGTAGACATCATTGGTGTCGATACATTGGCGCAAGAGCTGGCAACAATCCAGCAAACCAGTTCCAAGCGGATTGCGCTTCTAGGGTCGCGTCATGTTCCCATCACCCACCAAAACTTGATCGAGATGATGAGTTACGCTCTTGTTCTGAGCGGTAATCGTCTCATGACTTCTGGTGCTACCGGCACAAATGCCGCTGCCATTCGAGGTGCAATGCGTGCTGATGCCAGCCTTCTTACAGTGATTTTGCCTCAAAGTCTAGAGCGCCAGCCTAGAGAATCGCGGGAACAACTGCAACAGGTGATGCATTTAGTAGAAAATCCAGAAAACGATCATCTATCTCTAGCCGAAGCCAGTTCCTTGTGCAATCAGGAAATTGTCTCCCGTTGTCAGCAGTTAATTTGCTTCGCGTTCCATGACAGCAAAACGTTGCTAAAAACTTGTGAGGAGGCAGAGGAGCAACGCAAGGTTGTCACATTGTTTTATTTTGATTAAGTTATGAATCCACAGGGTTCTGCGATTTTCCTTTACTGTATTGTTGCAGCAGCAGTCCTGATTTACGTGCCATTTTTGGTCGTAGCCTACGCTCGGATGCAGTTAGGATACGATCGCAGCGCACCGCGAGCCATGTTTGATAAGTTACCTCCCTATGCTCAGCGAGCGACTTGGGCGCACCAAAACTCGTTTGAAGTGTTTTCGATCTTCACTGCTGCTGCGCTAACGGCTTATGTGACAGGACAAAATTCAGATTTAGCGATAGGTGCTGCGATCTCATTCACCGTAGCCAGATTGCTATACTCACTTTTTTATATCTTCAATATTCCCACGGCGCGATCGCTAATGTTCGGTTTGGGTTCGGCTTGTAGCGCAATCCTCTTCGTCTTAAGCTTATTGAGTATCACTCCCCCACTCCAATGACTCTAAGTTTTATAGAGAGACGATTGCGTAGATCTTGAACTTTAAGCTATTGGCTGTTAATCATTAGGAACGAAAACCTATCCTTAACTCCTTTAAGATTATGGCTTCTACATTTTCATTTGATGTTGTTAGCGACTTTGACCGACAGGAGTTGGTCAACACTGTAGACCAAACCACTCGCGAAATAATCAGCCGTTACGACCTCAAAGATACTAAAACGACGGTAGAGTTGGGGGAAGAGGTTATTACCGTGAATACCGATAGCGAATTCACCCTAGATGCCGTTCATACGATTCTCCGAACCAAAGCGGCTAAGCGTAACCTCTCGCAGAAAATCTTTGAATACGGCAAAGTCGAATCCGCCAGTGGTAATCGCGTGCGTCAAGAAATAAAACTTAAAAAAGGAATCAGTCAAGATATTGGTAAAAAAATTACCAAGCTGATTCGAGATGAGTTCAAGAAAGCCCAAGCTTCGATTCAAGGAGATGCAGTCAGAATTACCAGCAAGTCTAAAGACGACTTGCAAGAAATCATTCAGCGCCTGAAGCAGGAAGATTTTCCCGTAGCACTTCAATTTACGAATTATCGCTAGAGCAAATAAAGCATGCTCGTCCCCTCCAGATGAAAAATCTGTCCTCACTGACTCTAGCTATCTTTAGCTCTTAGGGTTGAGGAGAATAGAGAAAAATAGGATTAAGCTAACTAGTTATAGTTGCCAAAACTGTAACCAAAGGAACACCCCTAGCTGAAGCAGGTCATCTTAGAAGAAAAATCGCATCAGCAAGTGAGGTAGTGACATGAACCGGCAAACGCTCAATCGAGTAGGTGCTGTCCTGGGAGTAGGGATTGTTCTCGCGGGTTTGATGGGAGGATTAATGGTTCAGAGGATTGATGCTCTTAACCCCTTGCCTAAACCACAAATGCCAGGAGACTCAAGCTTAATGGTACACTCACCCAATCCCTCCGTGGATACTAAACTGGTTGATGCCAACACGACATTTGGTTTCAAACTGTTTAAAGAGATTCTCAAGCAGGGCAGCAACCGGAACGTTTTTGTTTCCCCAACCAGTGTCGCCATCGCGCTGGCTATGACCTATAACGGTGCTGGCGGTGAAACTCAACAGTCAATGGCAAAAGCCCTAGAACTTCAAGGGATGAGCTTAGAAGACCTTAACCAGGCGAATGAGACCTTAAAAGAGACCTTGGAAAAGGCTGACCCTGAAGTTCAGCTATCCATTGCTAACTCCCTCTGGGCAAAGCAGGGCATCTCCTTCAAGCCTGAATTCATGCAAAGCAATCAGCAGTTTTACGGCGCAAAAGTGACAGAACTCAACTTTGCTAACCCCAACGCTACCAGTATTATCAACAGTTGGGTTAAGCAAAATACTCGTGGCAAAATTGACAAGATTATTAATCAAATTAAACCGGATGATGTTCTCTATTTAATCAATGCCATTTATTTCAAAGGGAACTGGACGAAACCTTTTGATAAAAGTCAAACAACTGACCGTCCATTCTACCTCGCTAATGGCAACCCGAAACAACATCCCATGATGTCGCAGTCGGGTAAATATCGGTACTACGAAACTGATGCATTTCAGGCAGTGAGTCTCCCTTATGGAAAAGGACGCCTCAGCTTTTATGTTTTCCTACCGAAAAAAAATTCGGGTCTCGATTCCTTTCAACAGCAACTCTCTGCCAACAATTGGCAACAATGGATGAACCAATTTCGCATGCGAGAAGGTTCAATTCAGTTACCTCGCTTCAAATCAGAGTATGATATTCAGCTCAACAGTGCGTTAAAAGCCTTGGGAATGGAGCCAGCGTTTAATGATGGAGCTAATTTTTCTAATATGACTTCGGCTTCAGTTGCCATCAATGAAGTCAAGCATAAAACGTTCGTGGAAGTAAACGAAGAAGGGACTGAAGCCGCAGCAGCAACTTCTGTTGGCATTGCTTTAACCTCTGCTCGCATGCCAGAAGAACCGTTTGAAATGATAGTCGATCGCCCATTCTTCTGCGCGATTCGAGATAATCAAAGTGGAACGGTTTTATTTATGGGTTCCATTCAAGAACCGAAATAAATTATGAATGATGAATTATGAATGATGAAACTTAGAATTAACAGCCACTTGTTTAAGTCGGAACACTCATGAGAGAAGAATGTAGTTTCTTTTTCCCCTCTTAAACCGTGCCAACTCCCCTAGAACCGTATTAACTCATTTCATAATTCACAATTCATAATTTAACGAGTTACTTTACTAACAATCCCCGACCACTGAACTTTTTTCAGCCGATCGCGACGATAAGAGAAGAAATGTTCAGGTCGTTGGTAAGTGCAGTAAGGCGCGATCGCAACTTGTTCCGGTTGAATTCCCAGTTGTTCGAGCTGTATCGCATTCACTCGCCGTACATCTAAGCGTACATGTCCAGGCTGTGGGTCATCCAAAATGGGTGAGTCGGGAAGCTGACGCAAGCTATCTAGCATTGATTCCGGCGTGTCTGCTGTTTCTTGCG
>DATNPT010000399.1:0-9756 GCA_036703075.1 Chroococcales cyanobacterium | reverse complement strand
GAGAACCCTCTTGATTGTTATACGCCTCGACGATTTTTTGTCGTAGGTCTATCGAGTAAGCTTTCATAATCTTTCTATCTAGATTGCTCCTGCTTATCTTCCTTGAGCTGTATTGTACTCAACTGAGAACCGCTATATTGTCTGGCAACCAAGTAATGGTAAACCGCCCTATTTCACAAAAGATGGTGGAATCACCTGGCAACGAATTACCTTCTTTGAACAGAACGGAATTAGCTCAAATATCCATACACACTTATGGAATCGACAGCAAGCTTTAGCAGCCGATTCTATTCAAGGAGGAATATTTTACATCTACCACCATGAAAAGGGTCTGTTGCTACGCTCCGACAACGGAGGCGAAACTTGGCAAATTGTCAATAGATCGCTGCCCGCAGGAGTATGGGATGGAGCTAATGTCAAAACCGCACCCAGTATTGCAGGCGAAGTTTGGGTGAGTCTCAAAGAAAAGGGTTTGTATCGATCGAGCAACTTTGGCAAGGATTTTGTGAAAGTAGCACAGGTTAATGAAGCTCAATCACTGGGCTTTGGCAAAGCAGCAGTGGGGGTAAACCATCCGACAGTCTTTATTCAGGGTAAGGTAAATGCTGAAGTCGGAGTTTTCCGTTCTACCGACCTGGGTAAAACTTGGATTAAAGTTGCTCAATATCCGGAGGGTTATTATGGGGAACCCCGTGTCTTAGCCGGAGACATGAATATATTTGGTCGGGTTTTCATTGGAAAAACTGGTAATGGATTCATTTATGGTCAGTTGCATGAAAAAAGCCGAGCTTAGCCTCATGAGCCAGTGGGATTAAGTTGCAGCCTCATGGCGCTTCTGGTGCCACTGCCAAGCATGTGTCAAGATGCTCTCTAAATCTGCATATTCAGGTTGCCAACCCAGGATGCGCTTCGCCTTCTCTGCACTACCGACTAAAACAGGTGGATCTCCTGGGCGACGGTCAGCCAGAGTAACTGGAATGGGACGACCCGTGACAGCACGAGCGGCTTCAATCACCTCCTGAATGGAAAATCCCCGTGCGTTGCCTAAGTTAAACACTTCTGTACTTCCTCCTTTGAGCAAATACTCCAGCCCCAGAACGTGGGCTTGTGCTAAGTCAGTGACATGAATATAGTCTCGAATGCAGGTGCCATCCGGGGTATCGTAGTCAGTTCCATAAATTGAAATACTCTCCCGCTTGCCCAGTGCGGTCAACAATACTAGGGGGATTAGGTGAGTTTCGGGAGCATGATCTTCTCCCAAACGCCCTTGGGGATCGGCACCTGCGGCGTTGAAATACCGAAAGCGCACCGAGCGCAAACCATAGGCGCGGTCAAAATCATCGAGTATCTGCTCCACCATCAGCTTACTCATGCCGTAGGGATTGATTGGCTGTTGGGGCTGATTTTCCTGAATCGGAACCTGTTGAGGTACCCCATACGTAGCACAGGTGGAAGAAAAAACAAAGTTTTGGATTCCAGCATCGCACATTGCCTCCAGCAGTGTCAGCGTGCCTGCTACATTATTGCGATAGTACTTAGCTGGCTGGCTCACTGACTCGCCCACATAAGCATAGGCGGCAAAATGCATAACGGCTGCAAATTCTCGTGTCTTAAAGAGCTGATTTAGGAGGGTTCGGTCTCCAATGTCTCCTTCAACTAGTTCCACTTTTAGTGCCGTTTTTACTAAATCGCGATGACCGTAAATCAAATTGTCTAGAATGACTACTTCATAGCCCGCATCTCGCAGCGCTAGAACGGCATGAGAACCGATATAACCTGCGCCACCTGTTACCAAAATTGTGGATTTTTGCATTATGAGAATATTCTTTCCTAGTAAACAAGGAATCAATCAGACCTGCTCTAAGCTGACTGAAAGGATATAAGATACACCTCAATTTGTGGATTACCCTATGGGTACACCCTTTAAGATTCAATCCAGCTATGAATACTGTTGAAGGATAAACTTGACAAGCCTTACTCGGATAGCTCTAACTTTTAGCTTGCAATTATCCTGAACGTCAGGAAGCACCAAACTATATTATTGGCACTTTGCTCCGACTAATATACTTCAAAATAGCGATTTTTTCAATTCTATTATCGAACGGTTTTCAAGCTGTCAGTTTTTTCTGTGAATAAGTCAGTGAAAATACTCAGTACCGTGCGATCGCGTACCTTAATATTGACGCTGACGGACATTCCCGACTGGAGAGGAATCTTGCGCTCGTTAACAATCAGTGACTGGCTATTTAATTGAACTTTAGCTGGAAAACTATAGAACGGTCGGATTTGTTCGGGGGGAAGCGCATCAGAACCAATCCAGCTCAACTTCCCTTTGATATCACCAAATTCGCTAAAGGGAAATGAGTCAATTCTGACATCAACGGGCATCCCTTCTCTGACAAAACCAATATCTTTATTCGTGAGATAAACCTTAGCCACGAGAGAATCTTCAGGGACAATTTTCAGAATTGGCTCAGTTGAGTTTGTGACAAATCCAGGCCCAGCTGGTTTGAGATCGAATACAGTGCCACTAACTGGCGCTCGTAACTCCTGATAGCTTAAATTAAGCTGAGTCTGACTGAGTTGACCTTCAATCTCCGCAATCTTTTTCTCATTTTCGACAATCAGTTTATTGAACTGAGTGTCAATTTCCGCAATTTGCTTTTCGTTAGTCGCCATCTGAGTTGTCAAATCTTTTTGAGACAGCGCTACCGTATTTTTCATCTGTTGCTTCGCCTGATCCATCTTTAATTGCAGCCGTCCTCGTTCCTCCATCAGTTGCAGCACTTCTGCTTTGCGAGTTTTGACTTCTTGTTGCTGCTGCAAGTACTGAATGCGGGGAACCCCACCTTGTTCGGCTAAGGGAGTCATCTGACTAAGAATTCCCTCCTCCACGGTAAATCTACTTTGGGAATTGGCCAATTGAATTTTGTTCTGCTGAAGTTGTTTTTCGAGTTGTTCGACTTCCAACTTGTTGGCAGCAACGCGAGAGTTGAGTTCCGCGGCGGAGAATTGTAAGCGCACCCGTTGTTCGGGATTGAGATTCGCACCTGTTTCGTCTCCAGTAAGCTGAGTGCGATACAGTTGGTTTTCAGCAACGAGCGCTTTTCGGCTTTCTGCCAGAGAAGCGATTTCGATCGGGATTTTCAATTGTGCGTCCGATCGCTGAGCGAGGTACCGGGGATTAGAATTGCTGATGATAGAGCGATAAAACTCGTTTTCTTTGGCTAACGTGGCGCGAATTTTATTATAGGAATCGAGTTGCGCCCGAGCAACGGTTGGATCGAGTCGAACCAGCAAATCACCTTTTTTGACATGCTGCCCATCCTGAACCCGAATTTCTTTAACCACCCCACCTACAGGAGCCTGAACTTCTTTGACTGCGCCTTGGGGTTCTAGTTTGCCTTGAGCAGGAACGGCTTGCTCAATTTTCGCGACGCTTGCCCAAACCAGTCCAAAAGTCGTTACCCCCATAATCGTCCAGAGGATGGCTCGCGACCAATTGGAGGATTGGCGCAGAATGACGGGTTGGTCGAATTTACCATTTGGTTGAGCGACTTTACCGTTTGTAGAAGCGCGATTTATCGGCTCTTGACTATCAGTTTGGATCGACGTTGGGGGTGAGTTGAGAATCAATCGGTTGTTTGAATGCGATCCATTTTGCTGGTTCATGGCAGGCTCGTGCGCGTAGGTTGTTAAAGTACTTTTTAGACTGTTGTTCCGGCTAGCCGCGAACTCTCAGCATTACAGTTGGGCTTCCTGTTGTCGATAGAGGCAATAGTATCGACCTTTTTGGCTCATCAATTCTTCATGAGTTCCCTGTTCTACGATCGCACCTTTATCCATCATCACAATGATGTCAGAGTTGCGAATAGTGCTGAGTCGATGGGTGATAAACAAAACTGTGCGTCCTTGAAAGGCTTGGGCGAGATTTAAACACACCTGCCGTTCCGTGTCATAATCCAGAGCACTCGTCGCTTCATCTAAAATCAGCATTTCAGGAGACTGTAAAATCGTCCGCGCGATCGCAATTCGCTGACGCTGTCCGCCCGATAAGGACGAACCCCGCTCTCCTACTCGCGTGTTGTAACCGCTGGGCAAACCCATGATAAAGTCATGAGCTACAGCAATTCTAGCGGCTTCAATAATTTCCTCCGAGCTGGCATCTGGATTCGTTAGAGCAATATTTTCTTGTACTGTGCCATCAAATAGCAGGGTTTCCTGAGGGACAATTCCAATCTGACGCCGCAAGGAATAAAGTTCGACCTTACTAATATCGTAGCCATCTACAATAATTCGACCGGCTTCTGGATCGTACAGTCGAGGCAGAAGCTTCGTCAGGGTACTCTTACCAGAACCACTCTGACCGACAATCCCAACAAAAGCACCGGCTGGGATTTCTAAATTAACATTGCTCAGTTGCAAAGGCCCGCTTGCCGCGAAGCGAAATGAGACATTTTCATACTTCACCGTTCCCTGAACTGGAGGCAGCGTAATATTATGACGATCTGCTTCGTCTGCTTCTTGTGGCGTATCTACGATATCGCTCAAGCGTTCCAAGGAGAGGGCCGTTTGCTGGAAGTTCTGCCAAATTTGAGCGAGTCGGAGTAAAGGGCCGGTAACATAGCCAGAAATGATGCGGAAGGCAATTAACTGACCCAGCGTTAATTTTTGATCCAATACTAAGTAAGCTCCCACCCAAAGCACCAAGAGAGCAGAGAGTTTGTTTAAAAAATTGCTCGCCGAACTCGCGGCGGTGGAGGTGAGAACGGTTTGAAATCCGTCACTGACATAACGGGCATAGTGTTCTTGCCACTTCCAACGCGATCGCAATTCTATATTTTGAGCCTTGACTGTGGAAATTCCTGACAGAACTTCCACGAGATAGGATTGGGTTTGGGCTTGACGTTCCGCCTTGGTGCGTAGCTGTTGCCGCACAATCGGGGAAACAACAATGGTGAGCAACACAAACAGAGGAATTACTGCCAGCGTCACTAGCGTCAACAGCCAGCTGTAGATAAACATGACGACGATATAGACCACAGAAAAGACCGCGTCTAAGACAACGGTCAATGCTGTTCCCGTAAGAAACTGGCGAATATTTTCGAGTTCATTGATGCGGGTAGACAATTCGCCAACGGGTCGCCGTTCAAAATAGCGCAAAGGCAGGCGTAATAAGTGGTCGATAATCTCCGAACCCAACGCCATGTCAATGCGATTCGTCGTATCGACAAATAAGTACGTCCGCAGACTAGTTAAAACCGCCTCAAAAATCGCGACTCCTACGAGTAAAACTCCCAAGACGTGTAGTGTATCAATACTGTTTTGGACGATTACTTTATCGATGATCACTTGGATCATTAAGGGATTGACCAGACCAAACAGTTGCACGAAGAAGGATGCAATTAAAACTTCCGTTAAGACTCGGCGGTAGCGAATCAGAGACGGGATAAACCAGCGTAGTCCAAACCGTTCTTTGGGAGTTTCTTTGGTCGTTTTGAGCAGGAGGACTTGCCCATCTTCTCCCCAATCTTGGAGGAAATTTGAGGGTTTGAGGCGTTTAACCCCCCGTTCTGGAACAGCTAGCACAATCGCTCGCTCGCTGCTTTCGTAGAGGAGAGCAAAGCTTTCCTGCCAATAGAGTATAGCTGGCGTGGGTAAGCGGGTCATAGCCACACCCGGTACGTTAACCAGTTGGGCAGAAAGTCCCATCATTTCGGCAACAGCACCGCAGTGCAACAGAGAGATATTTCCACCGCGCGATTGCTGATTCGTCAGTACGCGGCGTAGCATATCCCGACGGAAGGGCAAGCCAAAATATAGCCCTAGCATTTGGAAACAGGCTAAGGGAGCTTCAACTTGACCTTTGCCGCGAACAAATGGATATTTGGGTCGAGGTTGTTCGGTGTAAGCGTAGCTATCCGAACTGTCGCTCGGTCGATCTAAAGCGTAAGGAATGTCGATTTCTGCTAAATCTGACGGGGTATCAGAGGAGACTAGCGACAGGCTTGAGGTAGCAGGTTGGAGAATGGATGATGGAATTCCCACCAAGCGAGTGAATCCCGAACCTTTGACCTCTAAATTGGCAATGGCTTCTGAGTTGAGACAGGTTCCTACGGGAGCATTAGCTAATGCTCCCCCACTGACCAACCAAACTCGGCTAGGGTCAAGTTCGCTGGACATGCGCCTGCCGCGAGGCAAATTATAGATAACGGCGTTTGACCAAGCTTCCAACGCCAGATCTTTGAGAGTGCTTTCTCCATCAGCTCGTCGCTCTAGTTCTGCACCGAGAAGGTCGAAAACTTCGATCAAGCCACAGCGCGAGCGAAAGGCATCTGCAATAGCGGCGTCTGAGTCCAACAGAGTCAGGAAGTCAGGTGCATTGAGGGTCAGACAAACGGCTTCTGTAGATGCGATGGCAGTTTCACAAGGTACTCCCCTGACTAAACCCATCCAGCCGATAATTTCTCCAGGTTGCAGCAGCTTTAGCGTTACGGGTGTAGGGCGTCGGGGGTCGTAACCCAAAAGACGTGCTTGCCCCTGAAAGAGTATAGCGACTTGGGCAGGCATTTTCTCCCGGACAACAATTGCCTGACCCATGCGATAGCGCAGTAGCTGGCATGTTTGTGCAAGTTTGGTCAGTGCTGCCGATGACAACCGATCGAATGGATAGAGACCCGATAAAAATTCTTGTATTGTCGTCGTATAAGTCATTTAGGCACCAAGTGATAATTCGCTTAGCTTGTAGTAATGAGGATAAGTTAAGGAAAAGTATCGAGTTGATTTTTGTAACTTTAAGTACAGCGTTTGTTCAGCATAATCATTACCTAAATAATATTGGTTTGCCAACAGCAAAAATTACAGTTTCGAGCTGCTAAATATTACTCCAGGTTAAGGTTTATTTTTTATGCTTTATGTAAGGTGTTTGTAACAACTATTCACAAGACCTCTTGCTCCCACGCAATTGTTGTAATGTAGCAGTACGACTTATCTCTTAGAGCCGCACCACTTATGCAAGATGTCTACAGAACTGATGCTAGAGAGAACTCCTAGCCAGTTGAGAGCGTAGACCAGAAGAACTCAGGGTTAAACTCCTTCAATCAGTGACCGATGAGCAGTTACCAGTGACTGGGTTCAGTGTGGGGGTTAAATTCCTAAGGTGTTAGCTACCACCTTTCTCCAGTTGGGGGATTAAGAGTTTCCACCAGGAGTGATATCCTGACTAACCGATCGCGGCTCTTGAGCATCGCTGTTCACTGTTGAGCTAAGATGCTGATTCACTTGCTCAGACAGCCAGGTATTAAAAGACTCATTGAGCAATCGATGACGCATAGCGTCATCGAGCTGCGCGGGAATAAATTTTTCTAGGCGTACAATTACAAACCAGTCTCCCAAACGTGTGGGCGGACACACTTGCCCAGGCTGGCTTAAGCGTAGAAGTTGCGCCAGTATCGGGTGAGGAGTACTGAGTTCGACTGGGCCAATCAACCCGCCTGTCTGTACCTCTGGGCCTTGGGTATACTCCCGTGCTAGGTCGGCAAACGACTGTTCTCCTTCCTGAATACGGAAATACAGTTCTTGAATTATGCCTGGATCTTGATGGCGAATCAGTGAGTAGATGACTCGGTCTAGCTGTTGTTTTCGACTCAGGTAATAGGAGTCTAGCTTGTTCTCCCACGTTTCTTGTTTAAATTTTTCAATCAATAATCCCCGGATGGCTAACGCTTCTAGTTGCGCTACAGTCATTCCGCGCTGATTTGCCCACGCTTGTTGCGCCGTTTCGTCAGTAAGCTGGTTTTGCTCAAAAAACTGTTGACGGGCGATCGCTTTTTCCTCTGGCGTGCAGCTAAAGGGAGCGATCGCCCGATCGATAATGATTTCGCGTAGCAACTGGGGCAGCAGTTGGTAGCCAGCTAACAGGGGGACAATTTCTTCTGCTGCGATTTCGCGATCGCCAACTCGTAAAACTGTTGTCATTCCAGAAAAACTATACTTGCGTCAAGAAGTATCGCTGGTCAAAGCCAGGAAGTACCACCTATTTTATTGCCTACACGCAAGCTGTTATTTCACACTTTTGTGAAGAAATGACTCAATAGCGAACAGTTGTACGCCTTATCTTAATTTTGGCGTAAGAACCGCGAACCAAATCCCAGTGCCCCAACCGCTAGGATTCCTAGTAAAGAAGTGGGTTCAGGAACTGTTGTCGAATCTCCGGGGCGGGAGATAGAAACATTATCCACGAGTAATGCTGAATCGGCAGAGCCATCGGTCACATCTGTGACTCCAATTCCTAAACTGTAAGTTCCTGCTGTCTGGAAGGTATAAGTAAAGGTTTTATACCCTGTTTGATTCTCAAACTCGGTGAGCGATACAAAGGATACAGGAACCGTAGAGAAGGTGTCAGCTAGTTCTTGAACCGTCTGAGAGAGCGAAACAAATGCGAAGTCATTAAAGCCTTGTGCATTTCCATCCTCTGTGAGGAAATTCCAATCAAAAGTCAGAACATCTCCTGCTTCTACCATCAAACTTGTTTTAATAGCAGAGCCTTCATAAACTTCTCCATTGCCCAAGCCATCCAAGTCATTCATTCCTAATTCTAGGAATTCTGCCAGCTCTATGTAATTTCCATTTTCTTTACAGTTACCGATCGCTATAGGCGGACAGAACGTATCTAGCTTGGCTTGTTGGGTTCCTTGTGTAGGTTTAATTCCGTAGTTAGCAGTTTCAATTGAGGTGCTACCGAAGGTTTCCCAATTATTAAATCCCTGCTCAAACCCCCCATTGATAACAGCAGCAGCAGAAGGGTTAGCATTGACAAGACTTACAATACTGATTAGGCTAACAATACTAGCTTTTAAAGAAAATTGCTTACAGAGTGTGGAGGAAAACATAGAATTATTTCTTGCTTAGAACTGGAGATGGGCAGTTAGAAAACTCTGAATAACGAAGGTGAGATGCTTTCTCCGAGTAGAAGCTGCAAGTCTCTATGGACACCCCTGGTTGCAAGTTTTGATAATTTTTAAATCTTTGGCGCTAAGTAAATCCTGGCACAATTACCAAAACGGTTACCAGGAAAACTCCCGATCTTCACTGATTTAATACAATCAAGTTTTTAGGCATCGTAAAGTTTTTAAATAGTTAGTTTGAATTTACTTACAGTTCCTTCATGTTTAATGCTAGATAAGCAATCATTCTTTGGATATAAAGTTTTAATGAACTTTTCTTCTAATAGCCTTATTTTCTTCTGTAAAAGTTTCATGAACCTCTAGCGAGTTTTTTGTAAAATTATCATAAAGTAGTCTTTGATTGTGCCCGATCGCGAATCTCCGGCTTGACAGATAAGCACGATGGCATTGGGCTGTGTTTGTGAATGAAAATAGATGCAGCGATCGGGAGAGAGCCAGAGAGATTTTTATCCTTTTGGAGCTTTAGATTCGCAACTGGAGACCCCACTTGTACGCGAAGTGTCAGATGCAGGTAGTTGACACCTCAACAGTCTTCTTGGATAAATTTGGAAAAACAGGGTGATTCGTACTATAGGTGTGTATTTCTAGAATGCTCTTGCCAGAGGCTTATCACCTGGGGACATCAAATGAGGATGAAAATCTCTTTCCCCTAGACCAGCTCGGCAGAAATAACCCACCAACCTAGCCCGCATCTGGGAAACCCTCAAACTTCCATTGAAATGGTTTAGCAAACGTGCGATTGTAGTAAACAATAAAGTCAATAATTTTTTGCTTGAGGTCTTGGGTTGAG
>DATNPT010000392.1:0-18410 GCA_036703075.1 Chroococcales cyanobacterium | reverse complement strand
CCAAGCTTCTAAATCGGTAACATTGGTAAAATCCAACAGCGCCTCGCCCAAATTTTCCAACTGAGCGATCGACAAATTCTGAATGCGCTCCTGCACCTGGGGAGTTACCTCACCGAGACGGCGAGTGAGTAAGCGCATGACTAATGCCAATTCTCCCTCTTGCCTTCCTTGTTGTAGTCCCTGCTGGAGGTTGTAGTCCCTGCTGGAGTCCTTGTTGCAGTCCCCGTTGAATTCCCTCTTCCATCCAACTCGTGACAATTTCCATAACTCCCTCTGCTCTAGCTGGTTCGATCCTAGCAAGCTGTTCTTGGAATCTGGCTTCCTCCTCGGCACTCAACTTGAGGTAAGTGTCAATAAACCCAGAAATCAGCTGGACTTGTGCTGGGTTCAGTCCTAAACTGGCTAGCAATTGCAGTGCTACCAACTTTACTGTAGGACGCTCTTGAGTCTCCATCCTCATTTTGGAAATCAAGGCACTTGCCACTGGATTTAGCTGGCTAACAAAATCTTGCCACTGCAAACGATTTAACTGAATGACTCGGTAGTTGAATTCCAACACCGTCCAACCGGAAAACTGGACTTGATAAAAATCGGGTTCTGGACGTTGAGGAGTATCGAAGGAAAATAGGGCAATCGGATAGATGGGAAGGGCGTATTTCTCGTGCAGTCGAGCGAAGTAGTGGAACATCCGCCTGTTGAAGTCGGCTGCCGAATAAGATTGGTGTTCTAAATGAATGATGAACAGGGACGGCTGATTGCTAAATTGAGCTTGCACGACTAAATCGGCGATTTTTCGCTCGCCCTCAGTGACATCAGTAAATACTTCCTGGGGTAGGAAAGTTAGGGAGTCAGGCTCTAGGTAGGTGATGACATCGGGGAAAAACAACTCCAAAAATTCGGGGAAGAAGTTAGAGAGAAGTTCTTTAAACAGGCGGTCATGGTCAATCATGGGGCTAGTATACCGACAGGCAGGATGACTTGAGACGCGAGCGTTCCCCGCCACATTTGCTTTCCAGTTTTGTCCGCTCTCACAGCAACTCCTCTGTCATCAGTGACAAGGGGTTATTATTGACGCGGCACAAATCATTGCTCGACCTAATCTTTACCAACGCCTAGATAATGTCTCGACCCGCTTTATACATCGCAATTACTAGCCACGGTTTTGGTCATGCTGTACGCGCTGCTTCTGTAGCAGCAGCGATTCAACACCTGTGTCCGGATATCTTGCTGATTCTGGTAACAACAGCGCCGCGCTGGTTATTAGAGTCCTATATTTCAGGAGATTTTATTCAGCGGCCGCGTGCCTATGATGTCGGCGTCATTCAAGCAGATAGCTTGAACATGGATAAAGCAGCGACATTGGAAAAATTACAACAAATTCGCTCTAGCCAGAATTCAATTATCGCTAGCGAAGTTAACTTTATTCGCACGAACCGAGTGGGATTAGTTCTGGCCGATATCCCTCCTTTGGCAGCGAATATCGCCCGTACAGCAGGAATTCCGTGTTGGATGATGAGTAACTTCGGCTGGGACTATATCTATCGAGACTGGGGTGGGGAGTTTGTGGAGATAGCGGATTGGATTGGCGAGAGTTATGGATTATGCGATCGCTTATTTCGTCTCCCCTTACACGAACCCATGAGCGCGTTCCCAAATATTACGGATGTTGGACTAACTGGCGGCATACCTCGCTACAATTTAGATCGACTGCGGGAAAAATTAGGTCTAACAGCGCCTCCTGACAAAACAGTCTTACTGACTTTTGGAGGGCTGGGTCTTCAGCAAATTCCCTACGACGGTTTATCAGACTTTCCTGAGTGGCAATTCATCACCTTTGATGGCAACGCGCCTAGTTTGCCGAACTTGATGAAACTTTCAGGTCAAGACTACCGGCCGATCGATCTCATGCCGTTGTGTGGGCGAGTGGTTTCTAAACCGGGCTTCAGTACTTTTTCGGAAGCCTTACGCGTCGGTACTCCGATTGTGTCACTTACCCGTGAGGATTTTGTTGAGTCGTTGCTTTTGCTCGAAGGCATCCGGAATCACGCTTATCACCAAATTCTAACCCCTGCAGAATTTTTCCAGGGTAACTGGGAATTTTTACACCATCCCCTACAGCCACCGAGACAATCTCAATCCGTGGCAAAAGACGGCACAGAAGCGATCGCTCAAGCCGTCGTCAGCTATTTCCAGATGCACTCAGATTAACGCTTACCAATGACTGCTGCCATCGATTCCTTCCTCAAAATAGAACCCCCACTAGAGACGCTGAAAACACCAGAAAAAGCTCGTTTAGAGCTGATAGAACTGCCGGAGGAGATAACTATAGCACCAGAAGCACAACAGGGTCCTTCTCTGACAACTGTAGAACTCGCGGCCAGAGATGTTCGCTTAGTGCTCGACCAACAAAAAGAGCGAAATCAAACGTTAACAACCAAGTTAAATATCTTGTTTGTCACGAATGGTGCTTTGTTGACGAGCTTAATTATCTCCCGGTTATTGTTTATCCCTAGCCCCTTTAGCATTGCCGAACTCTTGGGATTTCTGGTAAATTTCACTTTACTGATTAATGCGTTTTTACCTCGTCAGGTAGCAGTCAGTCCCAATTTAGATGATAAGAAATTTCTCGAACGCTACCTAGTTTTGCCACCCGAAGAGTACCAATTGCAAATGATTGTTAATCTTGTAGAAACCTATAATGCAAACAGGCAACGTTTGGAGGATGTGTCTCTATCATTAAAGTATTCTGCCTTCGTTACTTGGGGTATTGCATTGATTCTGCTAATGCATGTAGTAGCGGCTTCTTTAGTTCCGATGACTTGATGCGAAGACTTTGGGCTAGACTCAGACTATGAACACTCAACAAGCTAACACTACCCCTTCCGGAGGACACTTAACTCTGCCGGAGCCAGACCCCGACAACATTACGGTTTTGACTCGTAACCTGCCGAATAAACCGATCCTGCCTTGGATGCATTACGATTCTCCTTGGCGCGAGGGATTGGCAGAAAACGAAGACGAATCCCAAAACACTGATGATATCAATGAATCGTCTGACCCACAAGCGGTAACGGCGGCAGAGCAAGAAGCAGTAGAAACTACAGACGAATCCGAAACTACTGAGGGTGTTAATGAGTCGTCTAGCGATCGCTTAACCAGCTTAGCTGAACCAGTAGAGGAAACACCAACAGATGAACTTACCGGCTAGATAGCTTTAAATCCCAGTAAGTGGTGACGTTGGGTTCAATCTTAATCTACTCATGACTCATTACCAGCAACTACTCACAATTCAGACTACTGGCAAATCTTTTGCCAAAATCACCTCAAAAGTCCAGTCAGTGGTTACGGACTCTGGCATCGATACTGGGCTTTGTACCATTTTCTTACGCCATACCTCAGCAAGTTTGGTGATTCAAGAAAATGCTGACCCTGATGTGCTAAGAGACTTATCAAATTTCTTTGCCAAATTGGTACCAGAGGATGGCAAGAGCTACATTCATGATGCTGAAGGGCCAGATGATATGCCTGCTCACATCCGCACGGCTCTAACGAAGACATCAGAACAAATTCCTGTGGCTCGCGGGAAATTGCTCCTAGGTACTTGGCAGGGAATTTATCTATGGGAGCATCGGCAACGCGGTCACTACCGGGAGGTTGTCGTTCACATTTCAGGAGATTGAGATTGAGCGATCGAGCAAGTAGGAAGTTGCCTAACTCATCGCTAAGCACTCTCGGAGTCCCCCAAACTATCCATACCGAATTTCCTCTTGTGGTGCTTTGGCTCTTGAGGGATCGAAGTAGACAATTTTGAAAAACTGTAGGGTGAAGAGCAAAATATACAGAGGATTTAAGAAAACGTATCGCCGCCACAGACGAGTTGGCTCTTGCATCAGCCGATAAAACCATTCCAAACCCCACTTCTGTAGAATTTGTGGAGCTCGTGGCACGTTGCCAGATAGAAAGTCAAACGCCGCACCAATTGCCATGGTAGGCATGGATAACTGCTCGCTGTATTCATACACCCATACCTCTTGCCTGGGACACCCCAAACCGACAAAGGTTATCGCCGCCCCACTTTTACGAATTTCTTCGATAATTTCTTGTTTTTCTTCAGCCGAGACTTTCCGGAAGCGAGAGGGTTGAGTTCCTGCAATGATCAGTTTTGGAAAACGAGCGAGAAGATTTTTTGAGAGAGCAACTAGTATCTCAGGGCGACTACCATACAAATAAATTGGCAGTTCCTCTTGAGCCGCCCGTTCGCAAACACTCAACATTAAGCTAGTGCCTGTGACAGGTTCGGTGAGTCCCGTTTTGTAGAGCAAGTTTAAGACCCAGCGTACTGGCTGTCCATCCGGGCATACGAGCTTGATGTGATTGAGACGATAGCGGTGGGTTTCGTCAAGAACTCCTGTCATCACGCCGTGGACGGCTAAGGCTGAAACAGAGAGGGCTTTGCGCTGACGAGCAGCTGCAATGATTTTGTAGACAGCGGCTGCTTTATCGACCGCATCTACCCGAACACCGAGAACATTTTGCTTGCCTGCATCTATATACCTAGCGACCTGTTCTGGAATAGTCAGAATCTTTGGTCGGCCTACATCAATCATTAGAGTGCCCCTTTTTGCCAGCGTTCTTTAGGTTGAATGTACAACGCCCTGCAAAAGCGGCGGGATGTTGTACGGCTTTTTCCAGTTCGGGTAAGGTCTAGTCAACTTGCAATTAGTGTTGATTTTCTAGAGGGATTACCAATGCGGCTGCTTCCAGATTAATTCCATCTAAATTCACGAGCAACTATCTTTTGGGATACGTGGAATGGCATCGATTAGAGCGATCGCTGTTACATCAAACCCAGCATCTGTAACGATGGCTACCCACCTGTTCAACTGTTCCTACCCGTGCCGCTTCTCTCAACTCCTAGAAGACTCCTATCAAAACAGCGCTATGTAGCCTTTGGCTGCTTGCTCTAAGCCTCCCCAATGCCTGAATTATAGAGTAGGATTTGGCTCGATTTGTTAGCCACTCTGCCATGCAACTTAGACAAGGCTACCAATTGTATCTCACTATACTTGATCGTGCAATCAAATAATCAACCTACAGAATATATTAACCTTAGATGGATGCTTAAGACCGCATCTTACCGCTCCTGATTGAACACAAAAGATATCACTTCCACAAAAGACCTTGCTGCGGACAACGGATTTTTTTCGGTAACAAGTTGCAACGATCGCTTGCCCATTGAGTCAATGAGTTCCGGGCGATCGAGAAATTGTCGCATAGCGATCGCTAATTCTTCTGGATGATAAGGGTCAAAAATATAGCCATTTTGACCGTCTACCACTACTTCAGCTGCTCCTGCCCACTTGGAACATAAGATAGCTTTGCCAAATACCATGGCTTCTAAGACTACCATTCCCCAAATATCTTCAAGAGTTGGAAACACAAAAACATCTGACTGCAGGAAGTAAGAGCCTAAACATCCATAATCTACCCAGCCCGCCCATACGACCCGATCTTCTAAGTTGTGGTCTTTAATGAAAACTTCTAGCTCCTCGCGTTGCTCTCCTGTACCAATTAAGACCAATGTGTAATTATGGTATCCCTGAGATTGCAGAATAGAGCATGCCTCTAAAAGTGGCTTAAGTCCTTTTCTGTAAATAATTCGTCCGACATACAGAAAAATTGGATGTTTCTGCTTTAACTTAACTTTGTCAACTGTTGCAAGACTATGCTGTAAAGTTGCCGCATCGGGAACGAGATACGTTCTGGTGAATACGACTTTTTTATTTGCACCAAGTCCGTCAATTAGGTAATCTCTAGCACCAAAACTATTGGCAATAAAAGCATCTGCAGCGCGAGACATCCATCGTCGCAACAATGAGCGAATTTTTGAATCTTTAAAGTCTGAATTCGGAGAACTGCCGTCATAAATGATAATCAACCGCCACTTACCCAACGGTTTCAAAATTACCGCGAATAGAGTCCATAGGGAGTAGGCTTGAGCAAATACGATCTGAGGTTTGAATGCCAGCAGGTGACCGATAATAGCTGGAGATAAAATCATGATGCGGCGATTGCAGCCTGTCGCCATTTTACTGACTTCAATCGATTTCATCTCCCCAACTAATTGGATGACATTTGCGCCAGGAGCTTGGGACTCGAATCCCGGCCAAACTCGACCTGTGTAGAAAATGGTGTTTTTAAATACCTTGATAAACTCTTTCAAAACTGGCTGCCAGTAAGCTCCAAGTTCGACATGAGGAACTAACCAAGCAATACGCAGTTCACGATTATCATCCATGTGGTTGACCCTGAGTTATAGAAACCTTTCAAGTCCCGGTCTTTCTAAAGACGGTGAACTGAACGGCGAGCTTTAAACCAAAAATCTTATCGTATCAATGGCATGGAATTGTTAACTAGTACACCCTAATTCTGTAACCCTCGCCACAATAGCCTTAGTAAAACGATAGCGATATTAGACCTCTGCTCACTTGTCGCAAGCGAGCAAGGTGCGTAAGCACCAACACGCAGATTCTATGAGTACCCTATTCGCTTAATTGAGTACATCTAGCTATTGGAAGAATTTTTCCTGAGTTGTTACACCAGTTTCAACAGTGGTTTTTATGTAAGCAGTGCATCCCAGCTCTTCTATCTAGAAAATAAGGCAGAGGGCAGAAGGCAGAAGGAATAAGAATTTTCAGGCGTTTTGGTGTACGCAGTTCATGGTGGCTATTCATTCACTGATGAACGCTAACGACTAGATATTTTGTGAAAACTACCCATCAGCGAACTCCACAGCAATCTGCGATAAGGAATTAACCAGTAAATCGGCCACAATAGACCGCCATGTCTTTGGGCAAAAACCTTCCACTCGCCCAGAGAGTAGAGGATTTCTTTTTGGACGGATAAACCCTTGGGTTGAGACATTTGTTGCAGTTGCTTGCTTGGAGAGACAGACCGATTAGCCTCTTTACCTGGCTGGTCGTTTGAAGAGCAAGTTCCTACATATCCTGGAGCTACCCAAACTGTACATCCTTCTTGCCTAGCTCGCAAACCATAGTCCCAGTCTCCGATATAGTGAGAGAAAGCTGAGTCGAGGTTACCTACAACTTGAGCGACTTCTCTAGGAATGAGAACGCAATTACCGTTAATCGTGTCGCAGCGTTGAACTCGTTCGCTCGGTTCTACAAGGTCAAATTTGAGAGGTCGCCAGCGACTCCTACGTACTACCCCTCCGTAAGTTAAAGCTCCTGTATTGGGATCGCAAGTAGACCCTGAAATAATTGCTCGATGCTCTCCCTGTTGCTTCAAACTTTGGTACGTTGCCAGAAGCTTGCCAAGGGCATCCGGGTACAGTACGGTGTCATCGTTGACCCAAAGATAGTAGTCGTAATCGGACTGAAGGGCTTCAGCAAAGGCTTGCCGCATGCCTCCATTCCAAAATAGATTGCCATTACCCTGAAGAATCTTAACTTGGGGATAGGATTGCTTCACGGTCTCTGCCGTACCGTCAGTGCTGCCGTCATCCACCAGATAAACGTCGATCGCAATTTCGCTTTGGTGTTCCTGAGCAAACAAAGCCGATAGACTTGCTAAGGTTTTCGTACAGCGGTTATGGCAAGTGAGCAGTCCTGCTAAGCGCGAGCGATTCATGAGTTCAAAATGGTTAGCTCTGGTCGCAAAACGTTAAAGTATTCATCAGAGACAGTAGGCTATAACTGCACGTAATGGAGCAAACATCTCCTTAAGCTGCATTTGGATGATTGAGAAACTGCCTAGCTTAACAGCACTCTCCGACTTTTCTGACTAAACAGTTCGTGTTGAGCGCTACACAAACGGACAATCGTACCTAATAGCCCCGATAAAATCTTATCGCAACTCGTCAAACAACCTGACTAAATCCTCCCCAATCCCAAGACATCAGCGTTGAAACTAGGATAAGCACTTATGGAAGATTTTGGCATTATCGTTGCCTGCTGTTACCAAGATTACTTATTTGCTAAGGGCTGCTGCGCGAGTATCAGGCATTTCTTAGGTGATGTCCCAATTTGCCTGATTGTTGATGGTACTTTTTCAGTTCGCACCCTAGAGCAAGCGTATAATGTGCGCGTAATTAATCATCATAGTATTACGAATGATGTTCTTCGCCAGCGCAGCTTTGGGTGGGGAAAGACAAAGATGATTGCCTTCTGGGAAAGTCCTTGGCAGCATTTTTTAGTTTTAGATGCCGATACCAATGTATGGGGAAACATCCTTAAGTATGCTGATTTTGATAACTTTGATGTAGTTATCGATAAACCCCTCTATAAACACCCCGAGCGCTTTGTTTGCGAGTTCTTTTTTGAGACTTCAGGGATCGAGCAGCATTTCCCCAACTTTAATTGGCGAGCGCATCAAAGTGATTATTTCTGCACAGGTACATTTTTTGGGACAAAAGGTATTTTTAGCTTGGATGAGTACATTGATATCTTAGATTTTACGGAAAATCATCCAGGACTATTTAAGTACGGGGAGATGGGATTCTTGAATTTCATGCTCTTCCGAGCGTCTGACGAAGGGAGAATTCGTCTAGGACAAGCTCATATGCAACTGATTGTTCCAGATTTCGAGCAGGAGGAACTAAAAAAACGCTTTCCTGTTGAGAAAACGGGACCAATCATGCCGGACAAAGAGGCAATAGTCATTCATTGGTGTAAAGTCAAGCCTCTGTTGTCAGCGACTCAAGCCCACTCAGAGCCAATGAGTTTCTGTCGGCGACAGTTTCTCAAAAAGGAGCGAGGATTTACGGGAGTGTTAGCTGACTTTTGGCTAACATTGGAAGATTATTATAGTGTCCTGAATGTCTACAAAAACAAATTAATTCGTCGTTTTTCCCGATATCGGAAGAAGTTGCTTCCCGGCATGTAGCCGCTAGTCAGGAAAAACACGATTGGTTGGTTGGTTGGCACATAACTTAACGAGCGCCAGTTAATTTTTCAACCTCACGTCGGTAACTTTACAAACTGATTAAATATCATTCGTGGGAGGGATTTCTACGTCTATGAGGAGAATTTTTCTCTGACACTGATAACTGCCAGCCTCCTACTCACCAGATTTTTTGCCTTCGTAACTCCATTGCTCGTGGTGTAGTGTCTGCTTGAGGTCGAGCGTTATCTTGACTTAAATGCTAATGAATTTGCTAACCTTAATTTTTAATAGCAGATAAGAAGTGTTTTTCTTGTGAGTTCTATGGCTCTGCCGGAAACTACCGCCTACGTCAGGATTACACAGCACTCTTGGCAACAGGGCAAAATTGAAGGGGAAGTCCAAGCAGCAGAATATGAGTGGCAATTTCAGTGGTGTTTCCGGGGGGGCCAGTTATCGGTTACACCATCTCTGGGACGCGCTCTTATTCAGGAGCCACTGAGTCGATTTTTAGAGCAGTGCGATTATCAGCTGGAACCCGGAGGAGACTACGCATTTAAAATCCGGGCAGAACTTTGAGACTTGGTCGCTCTATGAGATGGCGGATTGGTTGAGGGGTTAGTGGGATGGAAGCTACCCCGACTTGCTTGCGCTGTTAGCGAAGTGGGCGGATAATGACCGACAGTCGGAAATTCTTGCCAATTGTGTTGAACCATCTCTAGCTTCTATTTCCTAATGCTAGATAGCGCTCGATCAACAAAATGGCGACTATATCGTCAATGGGTCGAGGCGGTTGTCGCATTCCTTGGGGGATAAGGCGTTTCAGTCCCTGAGGAGGGTACATTTGCCAGTAGCGATCGCGTGCTTCTAAAGTGCTATAACGTTCGTCTACGAGGATAATTGGCACGGATACTGATAAATCGCGACTGAGTCTCTGTTTCCAGCTTTTGGCGGTTGTTTGATTGCCCATCACGATGGTTTCAATGGCATAGTTTTGACACAGTTGTTGAATCGTCGCGATCGCTTCTTGTGACACCACAACCTGATGGTAGACTAACTGCCTCTCCTTGCCCATCACCGCTAAACCACACTTATCACGTCCAGGATCGAAGCCTAAGATCATCTCAATTCATTGGTTACTCATCCAGTTATTAGTTATCAGTCTGGTCAACAACTAACAACTAAAAACTAACAACAATTTACGTACTAAAAACAATTTGTCCGTCTTTCGTCGCTACTAGCCGCATTTTCAATGGGCCAGCCGTGTAGGTCGCATCTTGTGCTATGGCTTTTACATCTAAGGGTTGCTCAGACTGCTCCAACTGCTCGATAAAGCGAATGATTGTCGTGAGGCGACCATCTGCCACTTGAATATCACCGAGAACGCCAGCACGACGAGCACGGAACTGAGACGCCGCGAGTAATTGGTCGAGGCGTTGGCGAATTTGTTCATTGGTCATGCTGGAAGAATCAGCGGAGACGGCAGCCAGCACATCACCAGCCTGGAATACGATTTGATTGAGCGCTACATCGGCAAAGACTCGGATTTGCTTTTCGCCCTCAACATAGTTACCGGCTGAAAGAATTCGGATGACGTAGTCTTTTCCATCCCTAATCTGGTTGATTAACTGATCGAGCTGTGTCTGAGTAATCTGTACTAACGGATCGTTGGGACTACGCTTGCTAGAACGAGTGATTTCCATAGCCGTTTGATTGGCTTGTGACAAGAGTTCGTAAGCTGCCTGCGTCGCCGCAGAGGTTCCCGTTACCTTGACCACTTGAAACGCGAGAATTTGACCCCGAACCAGAGCGACATTCCCCTGACGTAACACTCGATAGTTTTGATAGTACTGTTCTAAGCTTTCTACTTGCCGTTGTAAAAACGCGAGTTGTTTCTCTCCTTCTTCGAGTTGTTTGTCTTTTTCTGAAAGAACTTTGTTTTTTTCTACGAGTTGGATTTCTCGTTGAGTGAGATCTTGTTCAAGACCTTGCAGGCGAGTTTCGCGCTGAGCGATCGCATTTTTGAGTTGTGCTTCAAGTTGCTTTCGTTGCTCGATTTGAGCGATCGCATTTTTGAGCTGTTGTTCGACTTCTTGGAGGCTGGCTTCGCGCAGAGCGATGACCTTATCTTGTTCGCTCAGTTCTCGATCTCGTTGAGCTACTAATTCTTTTAATTGAGTAACTTGACTACCAAGTTGAGTAATTTGCCCTTTCAATTGACTGATTTGACCCTTCAATTGGGTAATTTGCTCGCTCAGTTGACTGCGCTGCTGGAGCAATGCCTGACGTTCGCCCAGTAGAGCCTTAATTTCGTCTCGAAGAACAATTGCCTGCTGAGATACTTTTTTCAGTTGGATTTGAGCTTGCTGAAAATTTTGATTGGTAATCTTTAAGCGCTTCTGAACCTCAGCTTGTTGGGCTTTAGTTTTAGCCAGTTCGTTCTCTACTTGGCGTTTTTGAGTATTGAGTACCTCGACATCATCGCGAGCGCTTCTCAGCTTTTTTTGAATACTTTCAAGTTCAAACAGCCCTTTGCGTAGCGAGCCACTGGTTGCCAACAAAATTCCTAAAGTTGAGGTGGCAATGAGGCTACCCGTGATGATTGTGACTAATGTGGCAGTATTGCGAGGACGCAGTTTAAACAAGCTCAGCCGCGCCTTGCCCACTTTCGTGCCAATGCGATCGCCTAAGGTTGCAAGCACGCCCCCTAACAAGACTATTGCCACAATCAGGATGTAAGTGCTAGTCATCACCCGTGCTCAGTCGGTTCAGATACAGCCTATCTTATGGCTGTAGGGCATTATGTGCTTTTTTTTCAAAATAACAATCCTAAGACCTTAGAATCAGGTTCTCATACTCTCACCCGAGCTATACACAAAAAAAGTTTTTTCCCTATTACCTCTAGTCACTTGGGTTCCTAATTTTTCTAAGTGAACTGCTGACTTAACACCACTGGGTTATGGACAGTAATTTTTTTCTTGTGAATTGAAATCATTTTCTCTGCTCGTAAGTCTCCCAGTAAACGGGTGACGGTGACACGAGTCGAGCCAATCGCTTCCGCGATCGCTTGATGCGAAAGCTTGAGGTCAATGGTAATTCCATCCGCCGTGGGTGCCCCAAAGTCACGACATAAAATCAACAAGAAACTGACCAAGCGAGAACCCATATCCCGGTGAGCTAACGTCTCGATCATCATTTCCGTTTGTAAAATTCGAGACGATAGACCCCTAAGCATCAGCATGGATAGCTCTGGGTTATCCTTTAGCGATTGCTCGACCTGGTCAATCGGGGCGGACAGCAACTCTACGGGAGTAAAGGCAACCGCATGATAAAAGCGATCGGAGCGGTGGCCTGTAATCAGCGACAGCACACCGAAAACACTGTTTTCGCGCAACAGCGCCACAGTAATTTCTTCGCCTGCCTCGTAAACTCTAGAGAGCTTGACTGCACCCTTAATGAGAAAGTAAACCCGTTCGGCGGGGTCTCCTGGGAAAAAAATCGTTTTGCCGCGATCGAAGGTTTCGACCACTGGTGGAAACGCTCCACCACCCATCTGACGAAATACTGCTGCTAACGGTCTATTTTGCGTCACGACCATATCCATTGCTCTCTTGCCAACGCCATGGCGACATACTGTGAATCAATTGCCGGTGAAGCTTAAATCTTACAAACCGGTGATGCAAACTCCTGAATGTATCCAAGAATACTTAATCTGACTCCTCGATCGTTTTTTGTACAAATTGCTACATAATTGTTGAGGCTTGAAGATGTAACTGACGCGTCAAGTAGAGAGCGACCTTGGGGGTCATCACACACGGCGATCCACTTTGCGATTGCAATTGGCAACTACTATTCATGCGATCATCTCAATACATTTAACATAGAATACTATGCTCGATTTGACAGGAAAAAACGCACTCGTAACAGGCATTGCCAACAACCGCTCCATCGCTTGGGGAATAGCTCAGCAACTACACAAAGCGGGAGCGAATTTGGGTGTAACTTATCTACCCGATGAAAAGGGTCGTTTTGAGAAGAAAGTTAAAGAGTTGGTAGAGCCGCTGCAACCGAGTATATTTTTGCCCTGTAACGTTCAGGATGATGCTCAAGTCAAGGAGACGTTTGAAGCGATCGCAAACGCATGGGGTAAACTCGACATCTTAATTCATTGTCTAGCCTTTGCCAATAAGGACGATCTATCGGGAGACTTTAGTAACATCTCAAGAGCTGGATTTATTCAAGCACTGGAAATTAGCGCTTACTCGCTGACTCAACTGGCCGCCGCCGCTAAACCATTGATGACCGAAGGCGGTAGTATTGTCACCCTCACTTACTTGGGCGGTGTTAAGGTAATTCCCAACTACAACGTAATGGGAGTCGCCAAAGCAGCGTTAGACATGAGCGTGCGTTACCTAGCCGGAGAACTGGGTCCCCACAATATTCGAGTCAATGCCATCTCCGCCGGTCCCATCCGAACCTTAGCCTCGTCAGCAGTTGGAGGCATTCTGGATATGATTCATCATGTGGAGCAAGTCGCGCCCTTGCGTCGTACTGTGACTCAGTTAGAAGTGGGTAATACGGCAGCTTTCTTATGTAGCGATTTAGCAAGCGGTATCACAGGTCAAGTTTTATACGTCGATGCCGGTTACGAAATCATGGGGATGTAAGTAAAGCAGGCGAGAGACTCTCGTCTCTCGTTCACATTAAGCTAAGATTTCTAGATATTTATTCGCTTTATTCAATCGAGCAGCATCTATGCAGATAAGCGATAACCTGAACGGGATTCCTTCAGAACGCACTATTCCAACTTCGCACAAGCAAGAGACTCCCTTCCCCGCACGGACGGCGAGTGTCAGCCGCAAAACTGGCGAAACCGACGTACAAGTGAGCTTGAATTTAGATGGTACAGGCGCTTGCACGGCTGCCACAGGTATCCCCTTTCTCGACCACATGCTGCATCAGATCGCTTCGCATGGGCTGATCGATTTGGACGTGCGGGCAAAGGGAGATTTGGAAATTGACGACCACCATACCAACGAAGATGTAGGCATTACGCTGGGAATGGCGTTGGGGAAAGCACTTGGCGATCGCAAAGGCATTGTCCGGTTCGGTCATTTTCTGGCCCCCCTGGATGAGGCGCTGGTGCAGGTGACTCTTGACTTTTCCGGGCGTCCTCACTTAAGTTACGGTCTAGAGATTCCTACGCAGCGTGTCGGAACTTACGACACTCAACTGGTGCGAGAGTTCTTTGTCGCGGTAGTGAATCATAGCCAGATGACGCTGCATATCCGTCAGTTGGACGGTATTAATTCCCACCACATTATTGAAGCGACGTTCAAAGCGTTTGCGCGAGCAATTCGGATGGCCGTGGAAATCGATCCCCGTCGCGCTAGCGCGATCCCCAGTTCAAAAGGCGTTTTGTAAACTTAAAAAAGTCAGGTTGCGGCAATGAGCTAATGTGCATCTAGCTTGCACGTCGGTAAACCTAGGTTTTCTGTCGGTCGTCAGTGGTCAATGGCAACGGACAACTGACCACTGACAAAAAATTTGGATGTGAAGCAAGAAACTTAAATGCTGAGCGGGCTTACCGCTACGTTCCAGTTATGAATTATGAGTTATGAATTATGAATTTTGAATTTAAACATTAATAACTCAAAACTTAAAAGTTTGAACTTTTCTATGGTTTCTCTATCTCCCAGCCTAAAAACCCGACTTTCTACACCGCTCAAGATTGGCTCTTTGGAGGTGAAAAGTCGGGTTTTGCAATCACCCCTCTCTGGTGTGACAGATTTGGTGTTTCGCCGTCTGGTGCGACGCTATGCTCCTGAATCGATGATGTACACGGAGATGGTGCATGCATCAGGATTACGCTATGCCAAAGCACTACCCAAAATTATGGAGGTAGACCCGAACGAACGCCCCATCAGCATCCAGTTGTTTGATTGCCGTCCAGATTTTCTGGCAGAAGCGGCGCAGATGGCGGTGGAGGAAGGGGCAGATACGATTGATATCAATATGGGTTGCCCCGTGAATAAAATCACGAAAAATGGGGGTGGTTCTTCCCTCCTGCGACAACCAGAAACGGCCCAGGCAATTGTCACGGCAGTTGTCAAGGCAGTAAACGTGCCAGTGACGGTGAAAACTCGTATCGGTTGGACAGATGAGGAAATCAATATCCTGGAATTTGCCAAGCGGCTGGAGGATGCGGGAGCCCAAATGCTGACGCTGCATGCTCGTACTCGCGCTCAGGGCTATAATGGCTCTGCTAAGTGGGAGTGGATTGGCCGAGTCAAGGAGATTCTCTCAATCCCAGTAATCGCTAATGGCGACATCTTCTCGGTTGAGGCCGCCGTGAACTGTCTGGAACAGACGGGCGCGGATGGCGTGATGTGTTCGCGGGGAACGCTAGGCTACCCTTTTTTGGTCGGAGAAATTGACTACTTCCTGAAAACAGGGCAACCGTTGACGCCGCCAACACCTGTAGAACAATTAGAATGTGCGCGAGAACATCTGCAAGCCTTATGGGAGTATAAAGGCGATCGCGGAATTCGTCAGGCCCGCAAGCACATGACATGGTACGCTAAAGGTTTTCCTGGGTCAGCTCAGTTGCGCGGACAACTGGCTGTGATTGAGGCGGTTGAGCAGGGGGTTGAGTTGATTGACAACGCGATCGCCATACTTAAGACTGGTATACCGGAAAAAGAACAGATTGATGCTCTATTGGTCAAGGCTTGAGATAGAGCAATCGCGTTCTTGTGTCAAGAGAGTGAGTTAGGCGAGCGATTTTATGGTTTCGTGTTGAAATTTGCTAGGGTTTATCGGTATTAAACTTGTATTCTTTTCGACGGTAGTCAATCTCAGAACGTTTTGCTAAATAATCCTTAACAGATAAACTGGAAATAGTAGCTACGATGGTGCTGAAGGAATGGATTGTAGCCTCAACGTTAGTAAAGCTAAGCCTTGTCAAGATAAAGAAAGACTGGCTGCTCTCGTAGTTACTCTGCATTGATGTTTACGCATCAATTTTTTAAGTCAACAACAGCGCAATTCTAGTTAGGAGCATTCAGCTTTTTGGTCTGGTGAGTGAAGCCTCGCCGCCAAAGCTGCTCTCGATTCACTGAGTAGCCTGAGGCGATAAACGTGCGGTGAGCATCCATTCAACAGCACCACTTTTAGTCTAAAAAACAGAGAACTGAATGCTCCTAAACCTTTGCGATCGCCAATTACTAAAAGATTCAAAGGGATTGCCCAAATTATCCAATTTGTTGTTCCAGATTAGGAGGAGATAGAATGACCCAAGTGGTTGTAGGTGAAAATGAAGGAATTGAGTCAGCGCTGCGCCGATTTAAGCGGCAAGTCTCAAAGGCTGGCATTTTTGCGGATATGAAGCGTCTGCGCCACTTTGAGACTCCCATTGAAAAGAAAAAGCGCAAAGCGATCGCTAGAAGGCGTAAGCGCCGAATGAGTTAAGACTCACAACATCTTTTATTGCAATAGATTTTTCCTGTAGAGGCGCAGTTGACGCCTCTACATTGATTTTGGGGATCGTAAATACTAGCAAAGCTGTAAGCGATCGCTTCTACCTTTGTATTGACCAGTAACTAGTTAATAAAACAATATTCCTGAGTAGCACAGTTCCCACTAAAAAGCGTCAACTGCTAGCTGACAACTGTTCACTCAACGCGTTTAGTAGAAGGTTTGGCGTGGTAGAATTCAAGCCCCCACACCTTTCCCCTATCGCTGGTCAGTCAACACTGTTGAATAACCGATTAGAGTAAACCGACAAAGTGCAATGGACCTTGACCGCTAATTAGTTCCAACAGCAAAGCAATAAAACCAATCATCGCAAGACGACCATTCCAAACTTCTGCTGCTGTTGTCATTCCCCACTCCCATCGCTCTTGTGGATACATCTTGACGTTCTTTTTCGGATGCATCACTTCTGAAAGTTGACGGCTGGGAGCGTCAAGAGCTTCAACGACTAAAGTTGCCAAAGAATCGATGAAAACCGGATGGCTATTCAGTGCCGGTACGCGTTGAAAGTTTTGGATGCCTGATTCTTCAGCCAGATTCCGATATTCAATATCAATTTCCTCAAGCGTTTCGATGTGTTCCGACACGAAGCTAATCGGCACCACGAGTAAATCTTCTACACCTTGAGCACCCAATTCTTGAAGGGCATCTTCCGTGTAGGGTTTGAGCCACTCGACTGGGCCCACGCGACTCTGATAAGCCAGGGTATGGGGGTTGGGACGATTGAGGGTTTGTACAATTAACTTCGTGCAATCCTCGATTTCTTGCTGGTAGGGGTCACCCGCTTCTGTAACGTAACTTACAGGAACTCCGTGAGCGCTGAAGAAGATGTGAACCGAGTCTGGGTTGGAAAACTGGTCTAGTTCCTGGGCAATTAACTGCGCCATCGCTTGCAGATAGCCAGGTTGTTGATACCACGAGGGAATGACTGTATGTTCGATCCGCTGTAAACTTGGGTCTTCTCCCCAGAGTTGTTCCAAAAGCCGGAAGCTCGAACCACTAGTACTGATGGAAAATTGGGGGTATAGGGGAAGAATCACTAACCGTTCGATCGCGTCGCGTTTGATTCGAGCGATCGCTTCTTCTGTAAATGGATGCCAGTAACGCATCCCTATGTAAACATTGACATCCTGTCCTTTGTGCTGCAAACATTCTTGGAGGGCTTGCGCTTGCGCTTCTGTAATGCGGCGTAATGGCGATCCCCCGCCAATTTGGCGATAGTTTTCTTGCGACTTCTTCGCACGAAGAGTCGAAATCAACCAGGCAAGGGGACTTTGCAGCCAGGAAAAGGGTAGACGAATAATTTCAGGATCGGAAAATAAATTATAAAGAAAGGGCCGGACATCCCTTAATTCATCAGGTCCGCCTAAATTTAGTAACAAAACCCCAACACGACCCATAGCGCTTACAGCTTCCCAAAACTTTCATATTTGTTACTGATTTTAACAATATATCCTTCTAATGGCTTAAATTCGCAGTTAAGAAACATACATTTTGATCGGGAATTGAGTCGTGGCAACTATTTTAAGGACTTGGAGTTATCAATACCAGTGGCTGTATGACACGATTTCTCGACTAGCCGCCATTAGTGTAGGCGGGGAAATGCAATTTCACCATTTACCGTTGCAAGGCTTAACAATCCATTCAGAAACTAAGGTGTTAGACCTGTGTTGCGGCAGCGGTCAGGCAACGCAATATTTGGTGAAATACTCCCAAGATGTTACAGGTTTGGATGCCTCCCTATTCTCGCTGCAACGAGCCGAGCGAAATGTTCCTCAAGCACAGTATGTGGAAGGGTTAGCTGAAGAGATGCCGTTGCCAGATGCTCAAGCCGATTTGGTACACAGCAGTGTTGCCATGCATGAAATGTCCCCTTCTCAGCTACAGCAAATTATTAAAGAAGTTTATCGGGTACTCAAACCCGGAGGCACATTTGCGATCGTGGATTTTCACAAGCCGACCAATTTATTATTTTG
>DATNPT010000376.1:0-4449 GCA_036703075.1 Chroococcales cyanobacterium | reverse complement strand
GGTATAGACATTACCCGCAATCATGGTGTCTTTAACTCGACCCGTAATCTGTCCTTTTTGTACCCGATATCCCAGTTCGACGTTGACAGAAAAGTCACCACTGAGTTCAGCACCGCCTCCCAGCAACTGATCGACAACTAGTCCCTCATCGAGTTGCCGAATGAGGTCAGGTAGCGACCCTTTTCCGGGTTCGATCAGCAAGTTGACTAAACCGGGCGTCGGATAGCTGCCCATACTCGGTCGAAAGCCATTGCCAGTTGTGCCAGTTCTGAGCAATCTACCCGTGCTGCGATCGCAATAAAAGTTCTGCAATCGACCCTCTCGAATGAGGATTAGGGGCGTGGTTGGGGTACCTTCATCATCAAAGGGGCAACTGTAAGGGCCAACTTCGGGTTGCTGAGAGAGGTTGAGGAGTGGTGACATGACGAGTTCACCGAGCCTATCGCTCCAAGGCGAGGCTTTCTCCAGGATTTGTTTGCCATTCAAGGCAGATTGTACAGTATCCCACAGTAGATCGGCCGCTTTAGCAGTGAGTAAAACGGGTATGCGCCCTCCTGGGTGGGAGATATTGTCTTGCGCCCAATCCAAGCGCTGTACAATGCTTTGCACGACAGTTTCGGGATTGAGCGCCCCTCGCTGACTCTGGCCGTCCGCGATGCTCAAAAAGTCATCTCCTCGCACCCATTCGGCGGACAAGAAGCAACTGAGCGTGGTGTCGGTGTACGAGCAATCTAACCCGAGAGAATTCACCAATCGCGTCGTTTCTTCCTCGCATTCCAACTCAGCGGTACATAGAACTTCCGGGTAGGCGTCGCGAATCATCGCGATCGCATTTCTCCCCATGGCAATCAGTTCATCGACTGTTACCTTCTCTCCCAGATCCGGATAGTTATCGGTGCGGGCCTCGGCCAGTTCTACAGGTTCCGGTTCGCTCAACTGCGTCATCGAGATCGCTCGGTCTACCAAAACTTGGGCAGAAACAGGGCCATAAGCAACGGCTAGTCCCGGACAGCCATCTTGCCACACCCGCAACGCTACGCCTTCGGATTGGCTGCTTTCTAGCTGTTTGAGCCGATTGGCTTCAAAAAACACAGGTCGAGACAGCGATCGCGACTGATAGACTTCTGCATACTGCGCTCCTGATTGCAAGGCCAGCTCTAATAGCTGCTCGGCATGCAGCGATGAAGGCAAATCCATAGAACTTATAACCAATATCTAGTTGTCAGTTTTCTGTTTTCAGTCGTCGGTTGCTTTTGCCGTGTTGTAGGGCGTGCAGGTTGGAGGCTGGCGAGTGAGTCGGTTATCCGGTGATGACGTTCAACCTTCCCACGTTCCAACCGTCCTTCTTACCAACGTTCAATGCGTCTAAATCGCGATCGCCAACACCCTAGGCTACTTTAACTCTTGCAGGAGCCAAAATCCTGCAAAGGCTTCTGCTGATGGGCTAGACTGCACGGCAAGAAAATGCACCCCACTGGCTGCTTTCTTGAGAGCCTCAAACCCTTTAGCTTCTGCCAAGGTTTGCGGGTCTCTGATAGTCGCTAGAATCCAGCTATCATTCGCACCCGTTTCCAGTAATAATTTGCCTGTGGTGGAACCACTCTCAACCCTGGCAAAAGCCAGTTCTAAGCCTGACATCCAACCTGCCACAGGTGTCGCTCTAGACGAGAATACAATAATTCCGGGTATTCGAGTATCAGGGGCAAGTCCTAACATCGAGAGGGGAAACGCTTCACTGAAATCAATCTCCCACTCGTCCATTTCCTCAAATGCCGATGCTTCAAGCGAGACAAACGCCCATTTGTCATATTGCAAAGCCTCTGGTAAGGAGGAAGGTTCTTGCGGTTGATATTGGACAAAAGACGATGCCGCTGCTGATGCTTGATATCCAGGTTGATCGGGATAATAATCGTGAATTCGTTGTTGCAACCACCGCTCTAGAGTGTAGGTACGACGGCTAGCTTGGACGCGGATACCCAGCTCCTCACAGGCTTTAGTAATCATATTGCTCATCTGGCGGCGAAAAAAGCGAATTTTGTCGGGAGTTTGTTGGCTCTTTTGCATTGCTGCCTCCAACGTCTCCCGTAACCAAATGGAATTTACCTGTTGATTAGGACACCAACTAGCGTATTGAAATAGAGAGTCAGTTGAATGGCGGGCACTCAAAGGACTCTCGCACACCAAGACTTCCCATAGCTTTTTCTGGTTCTCGTCCAAGACTGGACGCGAGTAAAAATCTAATTCCCAAACAATACTCATGCCAAAACGGTTATTACAGCTGACCCCTTTTTCGATCATACGGGTCAGTGGCACTTCATTATGGGTAATTAGTTGTGTACCCCTGTTCGGTAAGATTGTTTTACCGCGCAATCCGAACTGGCAGGTAAGGTGTATCGATGACCGACGAGCGGACTCAGATTATATCAGCAAACGAAGCATTTTATCGAGCGTTTGAGAAAAAAGATATCGAAGCGATGAGTGCCGTTTGGTCGCAGGGAACTGGCAGTCTTTGCATTCACCCCGGACGTAATGTGCTACGCGGCTGGAAGGAAATTCGCTCGTCTTGGGAGCTAATCTTTAGAAATACGCAATATCTTGAGATTGAGACGGATATTCTTACCACAGAAATTCGCGATAACACGGCTTACGTTGTTCTGGTCGAGAAGTTACTGCAAGTGAGTAGTGGGAGACGAGTTCAAGCCCAGTCAGTGGCGACGAATATTTTTGAACGCATGGCGTCAAAATGGTACTTGATTCATCATCATGGCAGCCCATTAATGCGGTGATGAGGTCGGCAATTTCTCTTCTTTAATTCTTGGGTAGGGGTAGAGTATTGCCATGCCCTAAAGTCGAGGTGTTTTGCAATTTATTTGTTTAATCCAGATTTCTGAGACGGTAGCATTGAAAGTGCGATCGCCTATTTGTCAGAATGGGGCAAACAAATAACACCCCCTCGCTTGATTTATGAAACATTAAACTTGTTGCACGAATCAAATTCTCGTCCCCTCGCCCCCCATTTTGGGCAACCAATTCTTAAAGTCCCCCAGAATTCGGGGATTTAGGGGGCACTTCAGGATTCATGCAAGATATTGTAGGAGCGGACAACCATACGCCTCTACATACTTCTAGACGTGGGCTAGGATAGCGGACGGCTGCAATATTTTGGATTTATGGCTTCCAATCCCGACTTACTGAAAAATCTCTACAACGCCTTTGACCCATTTCGGCCCTTACCCGCAGGCGACCCAAACTATGTCGATTGTCGGGAAGTGCGGGGGGATGGAGATATTTTGGAAGATTTGGGTATTCGACTTCAGCGTTCTAATCAGAAGACTTGCCAGCTGTACTCTGGCCATCGGGGTGCAGGGAAATCAACAGAATTGCTGAGGTTGAAGAAATCTCTGGAAGAGCAAAAGTTCTATGTGGTCTATTTTGCGGCTGATGAAGAGGATATTGAATCAGAGGATGCTCAATATACGGATATTCTCCTCGCCTGTACCCGCCATTTACTAGAAGATTTGCAAAAAAGTGCTGATACTGGGCCTTTGCGGAATTGGCTGAAAAGTCGATGGCAAGAGTTAAAGGATTTGGCGCTAACTGAGATATCGTTTGAGGGCTTAAGTGTAGAGGGGCAAATTTCTCAGTTTGCTAAGCTGACGGCGAATTTAAGGGCGGAACCGACGCTGCGCCATAAGATTCGCGAGAAGGTGAATCCTCATACGGTTACGCTGATTGCCGTTTTGAATGAGTTTCTGGCAGAGGCGAAAAAGAAACTCCCGAATGGTTGTACTCAACTGGCGGTAATTGCGGATAACTTAGACCGGATTACGCCAATTATTCAGGACAATGGACAGACTAACCATGATGAGATTTTTCTTGACCGCAGCGAACAACTTAAAGCTTTAGATTGTCATCTGATCTATACGGTTCCCATCTCAATGGTGCATTCTAAACGAGCGGCAGATCTCAGGGATATCTATAGCGATACGCAAGTGTTGCCAATGGTGATGGTGCGGACTCAAACTGGGGATGTTTACCAACCAGGACTCGACAAAATTAAAGAAGTGATTTGCAGACGAGTTAAACACGTTGCGCCTGAATTATCGTTCGATACAGAAGTCTTTGATAGTCCAGAAACATTGAAACAGCTCTGTCTGATGAGCGGGGGTCATGTGCGGAATCTGCTATTGTTAACGCAAGATGCGATCGGACGCACGGCAGAGTTACCGATTTCTAAGCGAGCAGTGCAACGAGCGATTACTCAAGCACGGGATACCTATCGCCGAACGGTGAATCATGACCAATGGGGATTGTTGGCGGAAATCTCGCGCACGAAGCGGGTTGTTAACGATGATAAGTATCGGAGTTTGTTGTTTAATCGCTGTCTTTTAGAATATCGTTACCTGGATGATGAGGGTGAGGTGCAGCGTTGGTGTGATGTTCACCCAC
>DATNPT010000369.1:0-10433 GCA_036703075.1 Chroococcales cyanobacterium | reverse complement strand
TCATCAATGGTTCGCCACTCACAGGAGTGGCGGCGCGGAAGCCCCTGTCTTTTAAGCGGGGGAGGAAGCGACGCGCCGCCGTTAGGGGTTAATAGTTAGTGGTTAATCGGGGGCGATTGGCGTGCATTCTTGGTTCGATGCCTAAAAAGTCCCTACTAACTATTAACTACTAACTATTAACAGGAAATCCCCCGCACTTCAGTCGGGCGATGGGCTTAATATTTTCTTACTGGATATCGAGCTACTCTTGCCTATTTTCCAAGAACTTACCACGGCTTAGTGCAAGAAGGCAGGAGGCTGTTCTACAGAAGGCAAGAAAGTTTGTAGGGTAGGCTTTCATAACCTTATTGTGGGGTCGGCGTCTCACCTGCCTCACGATCGATCGCTTATTTCAGGGGACTGGAGGTGCTTCCCGGCTCGGTTCTTTTCCTGAATCTGTTTGTTGAGAGTTCGGCTGTTCACTGTTAGGTGATTCAGATGGACTGGGTTGGGCTTGGTTAGCTTCAGCTTCAGCCTTCTTCTTTTTCGCTTCCTCAATGAGTTTTCCGAACTGCTCTCGCCAGTAACTTTGCTCTAGGAATTTAGGGTCTGTTGTGATAGCGATTACCTCATCCCAACGACCCTCATCTAGTGCTTTTTGCAGCTTATCGTATTTCTCTTTAGCGGCTGACCAATCCTGCTGCCATTTTTGAATTTTTTGCTGAGCGTCTTTGTAAGCAGCACTGCCACTAGGGATTGATTTGGCAATTGCGATCGCTTTATCTAGGTCTCCCGTCTGGTATTGGTCGGCAGCTTTTGCTAAAGCATCTGAACCAGTATCAACAGGTTTTGGCGTAGCGATCGAGGGTTGCGGTGAGGAAGGAGTCTTAACCGGAGTTGGACTTGCTGCCGTCTTAACTGGTATCTGACTGGCTGAGGAACAATTTATCAGGTCGCCGCGCTTAAAAACCCATCCCGTCACAGGTGAGTTAATCTCCACCCAGCCATTTTGACTAGTACCTGAGAGAGCGAGAGTCGTTCCTTTTTTAACCGTATTAACAACATTGTTTCCATTCACTACAGGTTCGGAACGGACACGCAATGCATCAATAACTACCGTGCAACTGCCTTGTGACGACTCTACAGTATTGCTAACGTTACTACCATCCGGTGTGACTGAACCCTGACGCAGGGCGTAGACCATACCAAATACGACTCCACAAACAACGAATACTAAACTCGTGCCAACGACAAACGGCATCGGGTCAGAGGTGGAAGTAGATGCCCTACGGCTTGGGGTAGAAGTGGGTTGTCGGGGAGTAGAGGCAGGACTAGCGGCTAGGGTTTGCTCTGGTCTTGGGTCAGAATAGCTAGGTTGCGGTACCGACGACCTAGAGGCTGAGGCACTATTGACCGATGGATATCGAGGAAGTTCTTGATGTGGAGTTGAATAGTAACTATTCAACTGCTGTAGTGCCTGTAAGGCTTCACTCGCCGACAGGTAACGGTCTTTGAAGTGGTAGCGCACCATGCGAGAGAGAACTGCGGCTAACCCGTTACTAACTGGTGCAAAGTGCTGCCAGTGAATTTCGCCAGTGCTGAGGTCTTCTTGGAAATTGATGGGCATGACGCCCGTGAGAGCTTGAATGCCAATAATCCCTAGAGCATAAATATCGCTGCTAGGCCGTGGCTGACCCAGTGCTTGTTCGCTGGACATGTAGCCAGGAGTACCAACAGCAACTGTACTGCGGGCTTGCCCTTCGGTCATGGCAAACTGAGTGCGGATTTGCTTAACCGCCCCGAAATCTACCAAAACTAATTTGTTGTCAGAACTGCGTCGAATGAGGTTGTCGGGTTTGACATCGCGGTGAATAACGCCGTGTTGATGGACAAAGTCCAAAATCTTTAAAACTTCTTGCAATAGCTCGATAACACGAGTTTCTGGCCACCGTTGTCCCGGTTGTAACTCTTGGCTGAGGGTATGTCCTTCAATAAACTCTTGAACCAAGTAGAACTCTGTCTCTTCCTCGAAGTAAGCCAGTAGCCGGGGAATTTGGTCGTGATTTCCCAATTTTTCGAGAGTTTCGGCTTCACTGTTGAAGAGTCGTCGCGCCGTCTCTAAGAAGAGCGGATCGCTACTCATAGGCTTGAGTTGTTTGACGACGCAGGTTGGATGACCAGGACGCCGGGTGTCTCGTGCCAGGTAAGTTCTACCAAATCCACCCGCGCCAAGGACTTGGGTCACTTCATAACGCCTGTCCAGTAACTTGCCTAACATGAGGTTGACGCGCCTAAGAGTAGAGTTCACCCTACTAATCTTGGCACATGGCTATTGCTAATGCGTGCCACAACTGTGCCACTTCGTCGCTCACAGGCTAAATGTCACTAGCCAGAGAAAAGTCATGGTTATTAGTTGTTGGTTATTGGTTATTTGTGAAAGACAAACAACTAACAACTAACAACAGTTGTAAACAGGTAGGCTAGAACTAGACTCTGGGAACGTTTGGAGCGGTATTTTTAACTAATGTCTAAAAAAAGCAATGAGTCATTTCAAAGTGCTAGCAAATCTTCAAACCGGCCTCAAGATGTTGGCGATCGCACTTCAAACTACCAGCTAAGCCAAACAGAAGCACCGGTAGCGTATCGCTTTAACCGGCAATACCAGGGTGAAGCCTTTGAACTGCCGGAAGAAGTGGAGGCAATGCCAATTTTTCAGGAGTGGGTTGGGGGAACGCTAGCCGCTAAAGTTACTTCTAATTTCTGGGAAATTGCTCGACCGCAAAAGAATCAGCGTTGTTTGGATATCGGCTGTGGGGTGAGCTTTTTAATTTATCCTTGGCGGGATTGGGATGCATTTTTTTACGGTCAGGAAATCAGTGTAGTTGCACGGGATGCACTCAATGCTCGTGGTTCTCAGCTCAACTCAAAGCTATTTAAGGGAGTTTCGTTCGGTTCGGCGCAGCAGTTGACCTATGAATCGGGTCAGTTTGATTTAGCGATCGCAACTGGATGGAGTTGTTATTTCCCGCTCGATTATTGGTCTAGGGTAATGGCGGAAGCCAAGCGGGTACTGAAGCCAGGTGGTCAATTTGTTTTTGACATCCTCAATCCAGAGAAACCTCTGGCGGAAGATTGGGCTGTTTTGGAAATGTATCTGGGGACTGAGGTAGTTTTGGAACCTATTGCTGAGTGGGAAAAAACAATTAAAGATACGGGGGCTAAGATAGTTAAGCGAAAGCCTGGAGAGTTGTTCGATCTGTACTTAGTTCGCTTTTAGAGACAATCCCTTTTGTCAAACCATTCGCATGAGTGCCAGCCTAGAAAAAATAGCGATCGCATATCGGGAATTGAGGCAATAAGACACCTCAGAATTTATTCAGGACAACTGCCATGAAACTATCAACTGTTACAAAAACTCTAACTATTGCTGTTTCACTTTCTGGTATAGCCTTTTTGAGTGGCCAAAGCGTAGCACAAAACACTTTATTTCAAGTAATCAGTACTAGAGATGGTGATGATGTGACTGTAAGCCGAGGTAGCAAACAGCTCAGAATTCGGCTGGCTTGTATTGATGCCCCTGAAATGGAGCAGAATCCGTGGGGTCAGCAGTCAGCTAATCGGCTCAAGCAGCTTCTACCTACAGGTCAGGCGGTGCAGCTACGGGTGATAAATACCGACAAATCTGGGCGAACGGTGGCGGAAGTTTACCGAGGAAATCAGTCAATAAATCTTCAACTGGTGCAAGAAGGTCAAGCCGTGGTCTACCCACAACATTTAAGCAACTGCGCTGCGACTAAAGGTCAATATTTGCAAGCCGAGGCAAGAGCAAAACAGCAACGATTAGGCTTTTGGAATCAAGCTCAACCGATGATGCCGTGGGATTTCCGCCGCAGTCAGTAAGGAAAACAGACTTACAATTGATCGAGCTTCAACGTCCCTCGTGTTTGTTGCTCGAAGAGTTGCTGTTGTAGAGAGGGAGGTCGTCGTAATATTTCTCGGATTTGGTCTTCTGCTTCCTCTTGGAGGTTGGGTAGTTCCGCTTGGTCTAGCTGTAAGAACAAATAGAGAAGAGGCTCTTCCTCTGCCAGTTTCTGAAATCGCTGGAGTTGTGAAGGCTCTTTTAGCTGCTCAATTCGGGATGGCAGTTGTTGCAGGATAGACTCAATTTGCGATCGCTGTTGTGCTTGAGTTGGAGTTGCCCAAGTCAATAGGCTCAAACCAATGGCTGCGGCAAAGATTTTTAAGTTCATCGCATCACCCCGAATGGCAATAATTGTTTGTCTAATCTAACAGTTTGACTCTCTCCTTTTTTTGTCCGTCGTCAGTTGTCCGTTTCTACTGACCACTGACATGCAACCCACGTTTATATTGTGCAGTTTAAATGCTCGGGCAGCTCATTGTTTGGGAGGGAAATCTTGAGGAGGTATCTGCTCGTAAGAAGGAGACGCGGTGGGTTGATTGGGTTGGGATTTTGCGATCATTTTCGAGACTAAGGTGTAGCCAAAATAGGAAGGAAGAGCAATGGCTAGCAAACCCGCGATCGCAAGTAACCAGGTGAGCGGCGACCAAGACGACCCATAATGACAACGGTAAGGGTCAAAGGAAAGGTGTTCCGTATCGAGAACATTACGTAAGGCAATCAATCGTTTGAAGCGTATCCGCCGGTCATCCAGCTTTTCGAGCATAATCCAGCCTGACATCGCCTCTTCCTGGCATAGCTTTTGCAGTACATTTGGGTCGCGAAACAAGTCGCGGTTGGCACGCACAATCTTGAATTCCCAACCAACCAACTGTGGGTCTGTAGAGGATTGACCGGAGCGATCGGTTGAATTTGCCTTCCCATTCCCGTTGTAATGTGGCGGCTCTAGAGATACAAAGTCTTTTGATTCAAAACCGGTCAAAATGTCTTCCTCCTCCTGATACTGCTGGTTGGTCACAATTTGCCGCCAGCGTAACCACCCACTCACCACTACCGCCTGCCAACCCAAATTACCGACCAGCAGGCTCCAGATCGTTACTTCAAGCATTGTTTACGCTACCGTTCGGGTTGAAGGTGAGGGGGTTGGTCGATCGGTGGGTCAGCAGGTGAGCCGATTGTGGTCTTTAACGTTCTAACACCATTTGAGTTTAGACTTACCCTATTTGAATTTCTGAAACTACCTATTGGTAAAACTTTCTGGCATCCAAAATGGTATAGTTTTCAACTCTTCAAGGGTAAATAGCCTTCCACAACATAATCTGACCCCAGTTGACGCATCGTGACGTTTTCTAAAGTCAGAGCTTCTGTCATTGTTGCCAAGCCCAAATCCCCAACAGGTGAGGGAGCCACTCTGCCACCAACGATTTTCGGGGCAATGAATGCTAGAACTTTTTGTACTGCACCATCCGCGATCGCGCTCGCGGCTAAAGTCCCACCACATTCCCATAACACGCTAGAAAGTTGCCGGTCATATAAATACGCCATTACCTTTGCTGGTGTTAGGGGGGTCAACTCCACCACCTCCACTCCCCTTTTCACCAGCTGTAGTTGGAAATCCGGACGAGCTCCGACCTCTGTCAAGACCAAGGTGGGGGCGTCTGCGGTTTGCCAGAGATGAGCATCTAAGGGCAGATCGAGCGTTCGACTCATTACGATCCGCAGGGGATTATGAGCATCTGGATGATGGCTTGTGAGAAAGGGGTTATCCAATCGCACCGTATTGCCGCCAACAACTATGGCATCGCAAGCCGCTCGAAGTTGATGGACGTGACTGCGTGCCTCCTGACCCGTGACCCAAGTGCTGTGTCCGCTAATCGTGGCAATTTTGCCATCGAGGGTCATAGCATACTTGTAAATTCCCAAAGGACGCTTGTGGAGAATGCGATAAATAAAGGCTTCATTCATCTGACGGCAAGCAGATTCTTCGACACCGACGACCACCTCAATTCCTGCTGCACGTAGTCGTGCAATTCCACCACCGGCAACGAGTGGATTGGGGTCAACCATACCCACCACAACCTTCGCGATACCTGCTGCGACTACCGCTTCCGAACAAGGTGGCGTCCGTCCGTAGTGATTGCACGGCTCCAAACTGACATACAGAGTCGCTCCCTTTGCCTTTTCACCGGCTGCGCGTAGAGCAAAAATTTCAGCATGAGGTTGACCCGCAGCTGGATGAAACCCTTCCCCGACAATCTCCCCATTCCGAACAATTACAGAACCCACCAACGGGTTTGGGGTCGTTCGTCCGAGGGCACGACGGGCCAGTTCAATGCACCGCTGCATCATAGCGCGATCGAAGGGTGTACCCACAGAAGGCGCGGCTGACGCCTGTAGAGAATTAGTTTGGGCGTCCACGAGAGAGTTTTCCATTGGCTTGCTATTGTTCTGCTTACCCCTGAGTTTAGTCAATCTCAAGTGTTGCAAGCATACTCTATCCCCATAAGGGCTGGAGTATTCAACTCACAACTGCACTTCATGTTGAGTTTTACCAACCTAACATTCATCTTTTTTAAGAGTCCGATAGGCTTAGTCCTGATTTCCCATTCTCTTTCATCTGCAAGTCTTTTAGAGCTGGAATTTCTATGCCTTCCTCCTGATAACGTCTGTGCAATTTTTTGATAAATTCATGTTTGACAAGGCGTTGATCGGAAAATTCTTTGACTCTAATAAAGACGAGAAAGTTAATTCTATACTGAGCAAAATCTTGATAGCGTACAAACGCTTCAAACTGAGGAAGTACACCTGAAACGCTTTGCATTACTTCTGTGGCGACCTCAACGGTAATCCGTTCTACTTCCTCTAAATTACTCTCGTAGCTGACCCCAACGGGAATTTGCATGATAATTTCTTGTGCTGGTAGATGATAGTTTTTAAATATGGCAGAGCCTAGCTTAGTATTAGGAACAACAATTAAATTATTTGGTAGCTCTTTAATCGTCGTATTGCGCCAAGTAATATCGTTAACGTAGCCTTCTTCCCCCGATTCTAGCCTGACATAATCACCCGTTCTGACCTGCCCAGAAATAATCAGGTAAAGACCAGAAAATAAATTAGAGAGAGTATCCTGAAACGCCAGAGCAACCGCAAGACCACCAATTCCCAGAGTGGCGAGAATTGGCGTAATGGAAATGCCCATTGCTTGGAGGATGGTTAAAACTCCAAGCGTAAGAACAATTATCCTGGCAAGGTTGGAAAGTAGAGAGGCAGAAAGACCTTCTGTTCTTCGACCATAAATAGCCATTAAGCCAGCAGCAATTCTGGCTAAGACGAGCGTAACCGTATACAGAAAAACAGCGGTTAGAATTTTTCGAGCAATTCCTAGAACAGAAGGATTGAGCGGTAGCGTAAAAGTAGCAGCATAAAGTCCTCCCAGAAAAATCCACAAACTGGGCATTCTATGCAGAGCTTCAAAAATGAGTTGATTCCCTGGAAATTGGGTTTTGGTAACGAAGCGTTTTAGTCTTTGGAAAAGAACTCGTTCAACGATTGCCCCAACGAACCACCCGATTAAGATTATGGCGATCGGAATAATCCATTCTAGCGATGTAAAAGATTTATTCATTCCAGCACTACGATTGGTAGATTGGCACTACTAATTAGTAAAAGGAGGCTGCTGCAAAACAGTAGCCTCTCCAAGACCAGACAAGGGTGAAGATGTCCCTACTCCCCTTACACGCACCAATCCTGCCAGGAGGGGCTTTGAGAAAAAACAGTAATTTTACCGAAAAAATGGGTCTAAAGCCCCGTCATAAGAAGGACGGTTTTATGGTTGGAGTATTTTGGTATCAAGTTTGGTGAGATAACTGTTGCCGTTAATCCTGCCTATACTTCTAGAGCATGCTCTAACTGTGGCGCTCAAGTCAAAAAGTCTTTGTCTATGAGAACCCATGTTTGCAAGTGTGGATTCGTACTAGACCGAGACTGGAACGCTGCTGTTAATATCCTGAAATTAGCATTGAGTACCACAGGGCATGTGGGAACTTGGATTAATCATCCGAACGCGTTGGCTCGCTGACGCTCACCGTGCTAGCCTGCGGCAACGCCAAGGGCGAACGCAAACGGAGATTCGACCGCTACTGTTTTAGGCGCAAGCCTATCTCAGCAAGTTGGGTCGATGAACGAAGAATCCCTTCGCATGGACGGCAGGGAAGTGTCAAGGAATCTTAGTTCATCCAGGTAGTTGTTCTTTGAGCTGAGCGAGATTATCTGAGCTGAGGGTGAGTTTAATTTCTAGTCTTTGTTGCTTGTCTCGCAGAGTGAGGATGTAATTTTCACCAGCGTTAGTCCCTTGCCACTGAGCATTGACGATCTCAATTTTTTGATAAATGATTTCTGGTACACCAACGCGGATGACTAGTTCTTTTTGAGTTTGGGGATAGATATAGAGATGCTGGTTAGAGAGATCGAGTTCCAGTTTGCGGGGTGTAGTGCTGCGTTCTTGTTCGCTATCGGGTTTTTGCCAGTACAGGGTGATACCGCGAATTTGAGGCGATCGCAAATTGAATACTTCATCAAATCGCTGGGGTTCCCAGTCGAGTTCGTTGACGTTGCCTGAGTGAGGAATGAGGCGCTGTCGCCAAGCGACTTTTTTATCGTTGAGGTTGGCCCACCATTGCTTGATGATGGCAAAGTTATTACCGTTGTCAGGGTTGTCGCTACCTTGTTGCCAGATGGTTTTTGCTTGCATGACGAAGTTCTTGAGAGCGTAAGCGAAGCGTATAAGGATTCGCACTCAGTGCTTTTTCAAGTGTAGTTACCTATTGAAGGATATTGAACTCGATTGAAACATTCGCGACTTCAATCCAAAAGGAATCTTGTCTCGACAGAGTACGGGTCTAAAATTAGAAGGTTGGGATGCAGAGGGGCGAGCGATGCTCAGGAGGATTTGGCAATGGCTCAAGGGGTTGTTTCAGAGTTTGTTTGGAGGTGCAACTCCCAGACGCGATCGCTTCTCGAACAAAAGTAACCTCTCCTCCCGTAGTCAGAGTGGAACGGAGGAAACGCTATCTCCTGCAAAACCGCTGGAGGATGCTGATTATGAATTTCTCTTCCTGCAACTGTTGGAAGGGGTAGCCCATAGCTGGCAGCAAGAGCGAGTTGTACGTTGGTTTGAGGAACTCAAAGGACGTATCACCCCTGAACAATGGATAGGCTGGTTGCAACGTTTTGGAATCAGAGTGCTAACCTCACCCGCACCGAATCAGGAGTTAGGTATGCGCTTAACGTTGCTGGGCGACATGTTGTACTCTGCCCCCTCTCTACAAGACATTGGAGCAGTTACCTACGAGATTGGTCGAGAGTTGCTCAACAGGGAACCGACGGGAGTAATTTGGGAGTACGATGGGCCAGACGCTGAACCCTCAGGTGCTATACCTCCCGGAGTTCCTCCTCTTCCCGAAGGAGAGCAAATTCAGCAAGAAGAAGCTGTGCAGCCTGAAATGATCACAATAGATGAGTTGTTTGAGAGGTTGCAACAAGACCCTAACTTAGTCCAAGCGATCGCTCAACAGTTGGGAATTGAGACCAATGACCCACAAGTAATTGTTCAGGAAATCATTAATCAATTCAATGCGACTAATCCAGCTGCTACAGATGAGGCATGAGTCAGCTTAGGTGACATTTGCCATTGAAACAGGTGTATAAGTCATCACATGTTAATTTAGGCTAAATATACCGCTGGGTAGACGCGTACCAAGCGCGTTTGCCATTAAGTTAGAAAGTGCCAAGGTAAACCTTTCTTCGTAGGTTTCATATAGAATACGGGCGATCGCTCTTCATAGTCTAAGAGCGCGATCGCCTTTTCAATTGGCTCGTTGTGCTTGCTCAATATAAGCTAAATTTTGGTACCTAAGCTGAATGGCACTGACTTAAGGCGAAAGTTGTAGGCAGTAGAGAAAACCCGGACTTGGGGGAAACCCCCAAACCCCCATTGGGGGACAAGCGTCTCCCCCTCTCCCCCCCGCGCAAGGGTTGATTAATGCTTAAGTCAGTGCCATTCTACCTAAACTAGTGCTCTTCTCACCAAAAGAGAGTGGGAGAGAGGGCAGGGTGCAAGGGGAAAGACTCGATTGTCTGAAGCCCCCGAATTTATTCGTGGAAGCTCCCCCATTCCCTCATCCCCTTTTCAAGCCCCTATCCTTATAGGATTGCTCTCTCGCTCCCAGCTCCCCTGCCCCCTGCCTCTTCGTTGAGACTCAAACCGGCGGGTAAGTTTCCTGTTGCTAGCAAGGAAGCCCAGCTTTTCTAGAAAGCTGGACTCTAACTATATAGGTATACACTCGAGGTATTGTGTACGTCATCATTTTGAGTGGTACTTTTGCAAGCGGGCTGAGGGGAGGCTCACACTCTCAGGAGACGGCAATCAAGGGAGTGTTACCGTACTGCTAGATCGGTAGGCTTGTTTGAAAGCAAAGTATCCAAGCGATCGCACTGTGTAGTGATGTGAAGGAGGAATCGATGCCACCAAAAGAAG
>DATNPT010000360.1:0-10488 GCA_036703075.1 Chroococcales cyanobacterium | reverse complement strand
TTTGAAAATTTCTGCAAGAGGGCAACATGAGCGGGAGAGTTAAAGCCTAAATCGCTGATACTTGTGATACTTGGTATCAATTATTACTTTTTACCTCCTTTTGTCCTTATCTTCCGCATCTGCAAAAAAGCTTATTTTAAGTATTTCAGCTTAATGTTTGCGATTGCGTTTAATTTATGTTCGACTTATATATAATTTATTTACATTTTGCAATACTGGCTCTAAGGCGTAGTTGACAGCTTTTATGATTTAGTGGAGGATTAGGTAACTACAATTTAGCATCACAAAAAAGCTTGGGTTGGTGTGAGCATATTCTTACGAAAAAGAGATTGCCTCCAATCACCTATATTGTAAGATTTGAGCCAAGATTAGGTATCAAATCTCAACCTCAGCATTGGTCGAGAATCGTCTTATAGTAAGATACAGACTACTTCACATACTAGAGATATTAGCTTGAGCTATTTCCCCATTTCGGCGACTATTGTATTTCGTAATACTATATGTCTTGACAAAATCTCTATCCTAAAGGAGATAACAGCCGAGGATGTAGAGTGATAGTTTTGCTAAGGCAATCTGCGGCAAACGGTACTTCTGTTTTGTACGCTCGATTCTAGCTATATACATCCGGAGTTGGTGTTAAAAAAACAAAATTGTACTGATTGAGATTGATTTCAGTTCCACAGGTATCTATTTCCAGAGGGCGATTAAGTATGACCAGGGGAGTTTTTTACTGCTACCAAATTCCAAGAGCTAACTTAGCTGAGATTGAGTGGATTGTAGAAAAACCAATTCGTGACAGGGAACTAGAGGCAGAAGTCGGTCAACCCGTGTGGATGGTGAAATACGATACCGCTCATCCCAGTATGCAAAAAATGAATCGATTTGATACCTGTAAAAAATGGCTATTTGGAGGCATAGTCTTTGATGATGATATCGAAGATGAGGCGGACGAGGAAAGCCAAGAAATAACACTGGTGTGGTGTCAGTCTCCTCAAAAAACTGGCTTAACTTCCGTGGTTGTTGCATGCCACAACTTCTGGAGCAAAATTCACGAACGTGTGCCTTCCCTAATGGCATTCTTCCCTAAGATGGTGCGAAATAAATTTGTTCTCTACTGTCAAACTTCTCAAGAGCAGAGAGCAGTGACTAGCCTGTGGCAGATGAGTGAGATTCAGCGTTAACTCAAGCATCAAGGATTTGGATTTCATCGAGTTGAGAAATCACGACATCTGCGGCTTCTAGATGTGCGGCGGCTGGTGTCCCCCAACAAATACCAATACAACCCGCCGCACCGGCACGTCGTGCCATTTCAATATCGCCTACAGAATCACCTACCATTAAAGTGAACGCTGGTTCGACCCCCAACGTTTGGCAAGCTTGGAGCAATAACACCGGATCGGGTTTACTCGGACCGTCGTCTACACCTTGCTGCAACAGGATGTAAGGTTCGAGTTGATGACGCTGAACAAACGCTTCTACCCTAGCCGTGGTTGCAGCGGAAAGAATTCCTAGTTTAAGACCCGCATCGGAGAGGAATTTTAGGACTTCCAGGCAACCGGCAAATAAAGGAGAAGTATTTGCCCTGTCTTGAAGATAACGGTCAGCTTCTGCAAAGGCATTCCGTGCGATCGCTAATGACTCTAACCAACCTCGACCTGTCTCTGCAATATAGGCAGCAGCTGCTATTTCATTTTCGCGGCGGCTACCTACCGCCATCAAACCTGTGGGGTCAAGAGTATCGCCATTGATGCCAAATGCCATGAGGAGGGGTTCGCCGATTCCAGGAATTTGAGCGTCGATGAGGCGGGCTCGCTTTTGCCCCAGTTCTCTCAAAAAAGCTTGTGAATCCTCTAGCGTGCCATCTTTGTCAAAGAGGATTGCCTGAATATTAGAGAATGTAACCTCCCGACAGCGAATTGTGACCAACGGTGAGTACTCCTGTAGGAAAACTAGGTGGTGCAATGTGACTTTAGAAAAAATGGCACTGGCTTAAGCCGAGTTTGCAGCCATAAAAAAAGAGGGGTAATCCCTCTTGCAGAAGAATAACAGGAGAGCATGCCAGACACACTCCCCACTCATGCAGTTATTACTCTTCAGCCGCAGCGATGAACTCTTCTTCTACTTCAACCTCTGGCACGGATACTTCAGCTTCAGCTTCAGCTTCAGCTTCAGCTTCAACAGGAGTACCTTGTTGCTGGGCAAGCATCTTCTCCCGATATTTCTGAGCCATTTCTTCCGCCATGTCGTAAACGCGATCGCGATTATTGATCATATCCCCTGGTTCTGGTTCCAACTGTTTGGTTGACAGAGAAATCCGACCTCGTTCAGCATCCAAGTCAATGATCATGACTTTCACTTCATCATTGACATTGAAGACACTATGGGGTGTATCAATGTGATCGTGAGAAATCTCAGAAATGTGCAGCAGACCACTGACGCCACCAATATCAATAAAAGCACCGTATGGCTTGATTCCACGCACAGAACCGATGACGACCTCGCCAACCTCCAAGCGGTTCATCTTGCGCTCAACTAGCGCGCGACGATGCGAGAGAACGAGACGGTTACGGTCTTCGTCTACCTCTAGGAACTTCAGCGGCAGTTCTTCTCCCACCAAATCTTCCTTGGGTTTGCGCGTGCTGATGTGAGAACCGGGAATAAAGCCGCGTAGTCCCTCAATGCGTACCAAGGCACCACCACGATTGGTAGCAAAGACGAGGGAGCGCACAGTTGCATCTTCCGCTTGTAGTTGCCGCACCCGCTCCCAAGCTCGCATGTACTCAATGCGACGGATGGAAAGAGTTAATTGCCCGTCTTCATTCTCGTCAGTCAGAATGAAAAATTCCCGCGTTTCGTTTGACTGTAGTACTTCATCCGGGCTGTCAACCCGGTTAATTGACATTTCCTGAATGGGAATGTATGCAGCAGTCTTAGCACCAATGTCAATCAGAGCTCCTCTAGGCTCCAGGCTGAATACGGTACCAGCAACGACATCGCCAGGGCTAAAGTGATAATCGTATTGATCGAGAAGAGCGGCAAAATCGTCGTGAGTGAATCCAATTTCTGTAGCAGTTGTTTTCTGACTGAGCATGTGCGTTGCGTTTCCTACTTTTATCTCCGTAATGACTATGCCTCCTGTCGATGTACACGCACGTCGGGATTGTGCTTCCTACACCTACATCGCTTTGTCTAAACCCTATCAACCCTATTTTAAAAGATTTAATAAAGTCCGGACATGTTATTATAACCCAAGCTGCATGCTTGAGTGGCAAACCTGACTGCGCGATCGGCAGCGTCGGTATAAAAAATTATTCCGTCTCCAACTATCTATTACTCATACTATCGTTCAGTCCTATAAGGCTATCCTTAGCTACTACCAGAGGCTAATATCGCAAGATAGAAGTCTGACAAAAGGGTTAGGTATTAGGAAAACAGTTGCATTCACCTCATGCCTCAAAACACTCAAGCTGGTTTATTAGAACATAACTTGAGGAGAATTGTGAAGCCCGCTCTTAGGAAGGGGTCATGACAGATGCCGGTGTTTCACATTCGTCTGCTTCTGAGGCAATAGTGGGTGAAGCTTGGGATGTCTCGATTAACTCAGCGTTACCTTTGAGCCGATCTAACGTATCTACAAAATCGCGGATGCCTTTAAACTGGCGATAGACAGAAGCAAATCGCACGTAGGCGACTTCGCTCTCATCTCGCAGGTATCGCAGTACTAATTCGCCAATTTCGTTACTATTAACTTCTCGTCCAGTTCGCTGCTGAAATTCTGCTTCAATCTCATCTACCAAGGCTTCCAGGCGTCTTTGGGAAATACCCGTTTTTTCGCAGGCCCGCACAATTCCACGTAATAATTTAGAGCGATCGAAGGATTCTCGCTTGCCATCCCGTTTGATCACGGTGACGGGCACAAATTCGATGCGTTCGTAAGTGGTAAAGCGATGTTTGCATTGCAAACACTCCCGACGCCGTCGAACGCTTTGGCCAGCTTCTGTTGAGCGGGATTCAAGAACTCGGCTGTCGGTATGCTGACAATAAGGGCATTGCATAAGGAAAAGTCCTTTCCTACTAGGGGGACTCGACGGCAGCTTTCTCTTCAAAAAAGCTCTGACTGGGATATTATAAGTAAATGCGAAAAACTGAGCCGATTATTGTCTATCCAAGTTGCATGGGCTACGGGATCGGATAGACATTTGCGGCTCAGGAGATTCAATAGAGCTATCTAAGTTATGGCAAACACGCCACTAGGCTCCGCGTTGTCGCGGAGCTGACAGCTATGAACTATTTCTTTTCAATCCGGGGTGGCTCTCGAAATGCGATCGCAAAGAATAGGACACCGATCGCACAGATCAGAATAAAGATATAGGCAACGCTTTCCATGTCAATAAATCCTGACTATCTCTTTAACTAACAGTCTACCAAGGCAAGTCCCGGTAAAAAGTAAAAAGGCAAAAGAAACAGAGTTTTTACTTTTGCCTTTTACCGTTTACAAAATTGCCTTTTTACACAGTTTCCCTTCTCCGGGTTGTCTTGTCGCCCACTTTCTGGAAGAGTCCCCACTCGACTTGCTCTTCGAGGTCTGCTTCAACTCCAGCAAATACATCGCGGAACAGAGTCCGAGAGCCATGCCAGATGTGACCGAAGAAGAACAGTAATGCGAACACGGCATGACCGAAGGTGAACCAACCCCGTGGACTGGTTCGGAACACACCGTCAGAGTTCAAGGTTTCAGTATCGAACTCGAAGGGTTCGCCGAGTTGAGCCTTACGAGCATACTTTTTCACCAGTGCTGGGTCTTTAATGGTTTGACCGTCCAGCTCGCCGCCGTAGAAGCTAGCTGTTACACCAGCTTGCTCGAAGCTATATTTGGATTCAGCCCGCCGGAACGGGATGTCCGCACGAACTACACCATTAGCATCGGTTAAAACCACAGGGAAGGTTTCAAAGAAGTTGGGGAGACGACGAACCGTTAGCTCCCGACCTTCAGCGTCCTTAAACACGGGGTGACCCAACCAAGATTGAGCAATACCATCGCCCTTGTCCATCGGTCCCGTGCGGAATAAACCACCTTTAGCCGGAGAGTTGCCGACATAGTCGTAGAACGCTAACTTCTCTGGAATTGTTGAATAAGCCTCTGATAAGCTTGTTCCAGAAGCTACCTCAGCTTGCACGCGGCGAGCAATTTCCTGTTTGAAATAGCCCTGATCCCACTGATAGCGAGTCGGTCCGAACAGTTCAATCGGTGTTGCTGCACTGCCGTACCACATCGTACCGGCTACAACAAAAGCGGCGAAGAATACAGCAGCAATACTGCTGGAAAGAACAGTTTCAATGTTCCCCATCCGCAGAGCCTTGTACAGCCGTTCTGGAGGTCGAACCGTTAAGTGGAATAGACCCGCAATAATGCCGACAATACCCGCCGCAATGTGGTGAGCAACGATGCCACCTGCGTTGAAGGGGTTAAAGCCTTCTGGTCCCCAGGATGGAGCTACAGGTTGAACGTGACCTGTAATTCCATAGGGGTCAGAAACCCACATCCCAGGTCCAAATAACCCAGTTAGGTGAAACGCACCAAAACCAAAGCAGAGAAGACCAGACAGGAATAAGTGAATGCCAAACATTTTTGGCAAATCGAGAGCCGGTTCGCCGGTGCGAGGGTCTCTAAACAGCTCTAGATCCCAGTAAACCCAATGCCATACGGCAGCTAGGAACAACAGACCAGACAGGACGATGTGAGCAGCCGCGACCCCTTCAAATGACCAGATGCCGGGATCGGTTGCGGTTTCGCCAGTGATGCTCCATCCGCCCCAAGACTGGGTGACGCCTAAACGTGCCATGAACGGCAGGACAAACATGCCCTGACGCCACATGGGGTTTAACACGGGATCGCTTGGATCGAAAATTGCCAATTCATAAAGGGCCATTGAACCAGCCCAGCCTGCCACGAGGGCAGTATGCATTAGGTGTACAGCAATCAGACGACCTGGATCGTTCAGGACGACTGTGTGTACTCGGTACCAGGGTAGTCCCATCGACTACGCTCCTCCTCTTCAATAGAGTTTCTACTGCGACGCTTCTTTAATCGGAAGATGTTAGAAGTTTGACGTTACCGGCTTAAAATTCGCAAATGAACTTTAAGCTAGACAACGTAAATTTTCGGACAAAATGTCCATGAAACTGAAGATTGTTTAAAGAAGTGTAACTATTGTTAGGGACGATTGCAAGCTAATTTGGTAATTCTGATCCCAAAGCCAGGATCGCTTAACCAAATTTCATTAAGTTCTGTAACAATAGCTATCCACTATGCCTCAGATGGAGTATCAAACAAAGTCTGTGCGTTGGCTAATCGCTCTAAAGCTTGGTCTGCGTCGATCAACCGTTTTAACACGACTTGACCAATGGTTTGGGCATACTCAGGTGAAGCCTTGGGCGTAGGTTTCACTTCAACCATGAGAACAGCATCTTCAACTCGATAGAGCCACAGTTTTTCCCCTTGCTCCAAGATACAAAGGTTCATTGACTGAATTTCGGGTTCGCGTCGCCAAACGTTGATGTCCCACAGACCACCAAACTCCCAAACCCGTCCGACAACCCATCCATCAGAGAGAAAAAAGTACTTCACAAACCTGTAGTGTCCAACAGTATTTGTTCGGCATTATGGCTTCTTTAAGCGGTAGTTCGGTAGTTTTATTAAGTTTTTTTAAGAGAGCAGGCGTTTGAGGAAATTTTCTTAGTCCTTTCTAAAATTTTGGACGACCAGATTTAATTCAAAAAAAAAGGCAGTTCTCGCCTCTTACTCGCTCCATCACTCCAACCGAAGCTAAAATTAAGCTTGAGTCCTTGCTGCTCAAACGCTTACCATGACCACGCTTTCGCCAGTAGAATTCCAAGACGCTTTTGATGTCATCGTCGTAGGTGCCGGACATGCCGGTTGTGAGGCAGCCCTTGCTGCAGCACGGCTGGGCTGTCGCACGCTGATGTTGACCCTCAACCTTGACAAAATTGCGTGGCAACCCTGTAATCCAGCGGTAGGCGCACCTGCAAAATCCCAACTGACGCACGAAGTAGACGCACTCGGTGGGGAAATTGGAAAAATGGCCGATCGCACTTACCTGCAAAAGCGAGTGCTGAATATGTCAAGAGGTCCAGCGGTTTGGGCGTTGCGGGCGCAGACGGATAAGCGGGAATACTCGGCGGTAATGAAGGGGATTGTCGAGAATCAGGAAAACTTGACAATTCGCGAAGCCATGGTCACGAATTTAGTGCTGGGTGCGAATGATGAGGTGATTGGCGTCCAGACTTATTTCGGCGTTGCCTTCCAATCACCCACCGTCGTACTCACAACGGGAACGTTTCTCGGCGGGCGGATTTGGGTGGGGAACAAGTCCATGGCAGCGGGACGCGCAGGAGAATTTGCAGCTGAAGGACTGACGGAAACCCTGAATCGATTGGGTTTTGAAACGGGACGGCTGAAGACTGGGACACCAGCACGGGTGGATAAGCGCTCCGTAGACTATACCAAGCTGGAACCACAACCGGGCGATGAAGAGGTTCGCTGGTTCAGTTTCGACCCCCAAGTGTGGGTAAAACGCGAGCAGATGAATTGCTATCTCACCCGCACGACAGCCGAGACTCATCGACTAATTCGGGAAAACCTACACTTGTCACCCGTGTATGGCGGCTGGGTTGATGCCAAGGGGCCGCGTTATTGTCCCAGCATTGAAGACAAGATTGTGCGCTTTGCCGATAAGGAAAGCCACCAGATTTTTATTGAACCGGAAGGTCGGGATATTCCAGAACTGTATATTCAGGGATTCTCAACGGGGCTGCCAGAAAATTTGCAGATGCAAATGCTGCGATCGCTTCCTGGATTAGAGAATTGTGTCATGCTGCGTCCTGCTTATGCCGTGGAGTACGACTACCTACCAGCAACGCAGTGCTACCCCACCTTGATGACGAAGAAGATCGAGGGGCTGTTCTGTGCGGGGCAAATTAATGGCACTACTGGCTACGAAGAAGCTGCGGCTCAAGGTCTGGTTGCTGGAATTAATGCAACGAGATATGTTCGGCATCAGGAAATGCTCGTGTTTCCCCGCGAGGAGAGCTATATCGGTACGTTGATCGACGATTTGTGTACAAAAGACCTACGAGAGCCTTACCGGATGCTAACGAGCCGTTCTGAGTATAGGCTGCTGCTGCGATCGGATAATGCGGATCGGCGTCTCACACCATTAGGTCGAGAGATAGGACTGATCGATCGCCAGCGTTGGGAGATTTACACGCAAAAGCAAGCCAACATTGCCACAGAGAAAGCACGGCTACAAGAAACTCGAGTCAAGGAACATGATGAACTCGGAAAAGCGATCGCGTCTGACACTCAGCAGAAAATCAAAGGCTCTATTACGCTAGCTGACTTGCTGCGACGTCCCGGCTTCCACTACGTCGATCTCAATCGCTATGGACTGAGTAATCTCAACCTCAACCAAGCAGAACGAGAAGGGGTTGAAATTGATATCAAGTATTCCGGTTACCTCCAGCGCCAGCAAAATCAAATTGATACGATTGTTCGCCAAGCCCACCGCCAGCTTCCATCCGATTTGGATTACTCGTCGATTGAGACTCTCTCGAAAGAATCTCGCGAGAAGCTGACGCAGGTCAAACCGCTAACAATTGGTCAGGCGTCTCGCATTGGTGGCGTTAATCCCGCTGATATCAATGCTCTACTGGTTTATCTGGAATTGCGGAGTCGCGCTCGCACGACTAGCGACAGGCAGCCCGATACAGCCGTAGAATCTGGAGTTGTAGCCTAAACGCGACCGCCGATCCTGGGTTGAAAGCAGAAGGCCTGCCACGGTTGTTAAATTATTCGGATGCAGTATACAGCCAACTTCACGATCAATTATGCTGTTTGAAATCTAACTTTATCCGCTAAGCCTTATGAATCATCAGCTTTCAGTAACGTTTAGCGATAAAATTTGCAGTGTCATAGGTGTGAGTAAAGGCACTACTCTCAACGTGAGTTTTGGAGAAAACAGGTCAGTCAGGGCACAGCATCAATTGACTAATTTTGAGCCGTTTGTCTCATTATCAGTAATTTCGCTGCTAATCTAAGCGGAATAGCAATGTCTTAGAGCATCTGAAGTTATTTTGTAGCCACGAGAGTGAGCAATCCATGTCCCAGGACGTCAGCACTAATCAAAGGGTAATAGAGCCGTTGACCGCTCCCCCTCCCATTCAACCTTGGTCGGCAGAGTCTGAAGCCGATAAGTTAATGGATGAATTGTTTTCAGATATCGACCAGATGTTGGAGGGTAGTAATAAGTTACCAACAGAGCCGGTGAAGCCCGAATATATCTCCTTGCAGTCGATTCTGCTGCCACAGGCCGCTCCAGTGGCAACCAATCCACTGGAGGAATTGCAAGAACAGCCCAATTCTGAACAAAGCAATGCTTCACTGGTCGAGCAGTCAGAAACACCGGCGACAGAAGTCGTTCATGCTACTAGCGCACCTCCCAAGCAAAGAGGCTGGTGGTTTGAAAAGTATTTGTTGGTTGCTGGAGTTGCGTCTGTTGTCATCGCAGGTATCCTAGCTCTGACGTTGAGAGAAAAGCCGACTTGGCCTTGGTTGCCAAATCAGGATGCTTCGCCATTTCCCGAAATCAGTCAGCTTTCCGAGTCGGATGCTCAGTTTGTACCCTACGCGTTGCGATCGCTAGACGTAATCGATAAAAAAACCAAAGCGAAGCAATCAGCCACTCCATCTGGTTTACCTGGCAACACCACCCTGCCACCCGTTGCAGTCAATCGGCCTCCCGTTCCCAACCAGGCACCGACAGTCCTCGAACGAGTCTACATTCCGGTTCCCATGCCCCAGGCCTCCTCAGCTCCCCCAGTCTCCTCGCTGCCAGCAAGACCTGTAGTACCAGCCCCCTTACCAGCAGCAAGATTCTCTCTCCCATCGCCCTTACCAACAATCAGACTCCCTCTCCCCTCGATCTCCCGAACTGCCAAACCTTCGACATCGTCCTCCTCACAGGCAGCTAAGCGTTCGGCACCTGCCCCTTCACCCGCTGCCAGACGTTCGGCACCTGCTCCTTCCACTGCCGCTAAACGCCCTGCATCAGCGCCCTCCCCAACAGTCAGACGCTTAACACCTCCCTCTCCCCAAGCTGTCGCTCCAGCCGCCATACCGAATTTACCATCTGTACCGTCGCGCTCAGTTGTTCCGAATTCGCCCGCCACACAAGCCTCAGCCCCCATTGCTGGATACACTCTTGTGGGATTACTAGAATCAGGCGAGAACTCTGCTGCTTTGTTTGATGTTGATGGAGTTACTCAACGCTTCAAGATTGGCGAAGCGATTGGCGCTAGTGGCTGGACGTTAGTATCCGTAGCTAATCAAGAAGCCGTGGTTCGCCGCAATGGTGAAGTTCGCTCGGTTTACGTTGGGCAGAAGTTCTAATCGGTAGAAACATTTGGATG
>DATNPT010000346.1:0-8467 GCA_036703075.1 Chroococcales cyanobacterium | reverse complement strand
CGTATCGACATCCTGTGACTGGCTGTTTGTACCAGTAAGACTATAGACTAATTGGTACACTTAGAAGTAACGACACCATCAGAGTTGGAAACCTTACAATCCAAAGGGGTTCAATTGGTACATGAGAGTGGCGATTTACTGTCGAGTTTCGACCACTGACCAGTCCTGTTCTCGTCAAGAACGCGACTTACTTGAGTATGCAAACATTGCGGGTTATTCGGTTGTCGGCGTTTGGAAAGAAACTGCTTCAGGAACCAAGTTACATCCAAAAGAACGAGAGCGGGTGATGAAGTTAGCTCAAGCGCGTGAGATTGATGCGGTACTGGTTACTGAGCTAACTCGCTGGGGTCGCAGCACTCTAGATTTGATTCATACATTGCAGGATTTAGCCCATTGGAGAGTGTCTCTGATTGCCACTACGGGAATCCAGTTTGATCTGGATACTCCCCAAGGAAAATTGATTGCCAACATCATGGCTTGTTTGGCTGAATTTGAGCGGGACTTAGTGAGAGAACGAGTACGTTCCGGCTTGGCGGCGGCGAAGGCACGGGGTCAGAAGTTGGGGAGACAACCTGGTCAACGGATTAAAGCCGACCGTCTGGGTCCAAAGGTTTTACGGATGGTTAAGCTTGGCTACTCGTATCGCCAGATTGCCAGAGAACTTCACTTGAGTAAAACCACAGTTAGCGACATTGTTAAACGGCACAGGCAAGAAACGGCTAATCTTCCTCCTTCTGCCACAAGTATGAATCAAGAAGATTATTGACAAGTAAAAGCTATATCTGGCAAGGGTTTCAGCCTTAGCGTAAGGTTCTGCACGATTGCTACTCAAACCCCATGACTGGCTTTTAGTCGTGAGTCAGTGGCAGGAGGCAGTCGCATTGATGAAAGCTGTTCCAGCTTCTCATTCAAAATATACTGTAGCGCAGCAAAAGATAATGGAGTATCAGCGCAATCTCGACTACGCTCAGAACAATGCAGCTGCTCAATAAGGCATCACGCTCTCTTTTTTTTACTACACGACAAAAAAAGCGATCGCCTCTCTTGCTATACGTGAGAAGCGATCGCCTTGGTCAAATTTTTTGTCAATTATCCGTTGTAACTAACCACTAACAACTGACCACTGACAGCGCACCCAAATCAAACAGCTCGACATTATTTTTGTACGATCCTAAAAACGTTCTTCAATAGGAACGTATTCTTCGTTGTGTAAACCCGTGTAGATTTGGGTAGGACGGAAAATCCGGTTGGCTTCGAGCTGTTCTTTCCAGTGAGCTAACCAACCCGCAACGCGAGCGATCGCAAATATTGGTGTAAACAAATCAGTGGGAATACCCAGTTTCCGATAAACCAGACCGGAATAAAAATCTACGTTGGCGTAAATTCCTTTATGACCTAGTTTTTCCTCAACTGCTCGTTCTAGCTCGATGGCAATTTCATAGTACTTATCGTGACCAAACTTCTCGAACAGTTGTTCGGCTAAGTTTTGCAGAATTGTCGCTCGCGGGTCTTTCACCTTGTAAACTCGGTGACCGAATCCCATAATTTTCGACTTGCGCTGCAAGCAATCCTCTAAGTAGGGGCGAACATTTTCTACAGAGCCAATTTCTTCCAACATATCGATCACTTCCTCATTCGCCCCCCCATGCAACGGGCCAGCTAGAGTACCCACTGCCGAAGCGACTACGGCATAGGGGTCAGTTAGCGTCGAGGCTGTCACCATTGCCGAGAACGTAGAAGCATTGATCGTATGCTCGGCATGAAGCGTCAAGCAGACATCAAAAATATGAGCGGCTAGGGGATCGGGTTTCCGCTCGTTGAGCATGTACAAAAAGTTGGCAGAGTAGTCCAGGTCATCATTAGGCTGTACCGGGTCGTTCCCTTTCCGCATCAGTTGGAACGCCGCTACCATCGTTGGGATTTTTGCCAATAGGCGCACTACAGCTTCTCGAATATAGGCAGGATTATCTAAAGCCCGTTTGGAGTAAAACAGACCCAGCGCTGCCGCAGACGCTTGTAGAGCATCCATCGGGTGACCCGTTTCTGGAAAGCACTTCATCATGTCCCGAATTCGATACTTGATGCGCCGATGGTCGCTAATTTCATTTTCAAACGTGGCAAGTTCGTCCTTGGTTGGTAACTCCCCCCAGATTAGGAGATAGGAGGTTTCCAAAAAAGAGCTTTTTGCTGCGAGTTCTTCGATGCGGATGCCACGATACTCTAATATGCCCCTTTGTCCGTCAACATAGCTGATACTTGATTGCGCCGCAGGAATGCCTTCTAAACCTGGCTTGTACTCGCAGACCGTCGTCATGGTGGTACCGAATGAATTTGAAATGCTATCAGGCTAACTTACCAGAAACTTTCGGATAAGTCGCCCGTGTTACAAAAATCGTTAAGTCCTTGTCAGAGCAACCACTTGGGAGAAAGCAACAAGAACAGTTCGCTCTGCCCAATTAGAGGTTTAGTATCTGGACTCTTTAACCCGATCGCGCCAGCTTTTTTCAAGAGGAGTTTGTTTTGGGCTTTACCCCACACCAACGTTTCTGCCCAGTTTCCTAAATCCGGTTGATGACCGACTAGAGCCAAACATTTATCCCCAGAAGACGTTTGCCGTCGTTTTTCTAGCCAATCTACCCAGGCTTGGATATCACCATCTGGAGCTAGAGCGGCAAATTCTTCTACCTGAGAAGCTAAACCAGCCTCTTTGAGAATGGTAGCAGTTTCTTTAGCCCGTACCAAGGGACTTGTCAAGATCAGATCGAATCGTAAACCCCGATCGCGCAATTGTTTGGCTACTTTAGTGGTTTTCTTGTGCCCCTTGTTGGTAAGCGGACGTTCTTCATCATTTGCATCAGCGTCCCTGTCAGCAGCAATGCCGTGACGAATCAAATACAGTTCCATGTTTATCTTGGTTTGTCTACATCACCAGCAGAGATTGAGGAAAAACATTTTAGCTTACGATTTTTAAATTCACTGTCTTAAGGCTGAAAACCTCAATCGATCAGCCCGTATGAATTAGGTTGTCTCTGGGATTTACTAAGCGCAGTAGTTTTTGCTTGATTTGGATATCAAACACTTCCCACTTCATCTTGGCGTACTCAGCATTGTCATTAAAGCTGCCCAAAAATCCGATCGGAATTTCAAAGCCGCCTGCCATCATGCGTCCGCCGCCAAAGAATCGTCCGTTATTATCTTGCCCGAACGCTTCTTTGATAAATTCGTCAGGGTCGAGCGTGAGTTTGTTAGTTCTCAACGAACCGATTACAACTTCTACTTCTTCGTCTTCGTCGTGAACGATGCCGTAAACCACAGCGGTGTGGACGTTTTCTTCGGTAACTAGAAATTCAGCCGCTTGGGGGATAGCATCTCGGTCATCGTAGCGGAGATAGCCAACGCCAGCGATCGAGAAATTATTTTGCACTAAGCGATTTTTGAGCGATCGCTCAATCACATCCATCACTCGCCGCGATCGCGCCGTTTGCAGCACCGCGTTCAAGAGTTGAGGATCGTAAAATCGACTAAGATACCCAGCCGCCAGAAAATCTTCTTCCTGAGCCTGCATTAACCGATTAGTATCCGATCGCAGACCATGCATTAAGGCAGTCGCACACTTAACATGTTCGCTAACGCCGCCATCTAACCTCAGCAACCCAGCCTGGAGGTATTGGGTTAAAATTGTAGCCGTTGCTCGGGCTTGAGGTCGCAGATCGACGAACTCAGCGTCTAGGTCGCCCTGGGTTTTGTGATGGTCAATCACCACCGCGATCGGGATATTTGCCTGCTTCACAAGGGGCATCAACTGGCTAGTTGTTCCCTGATTGTCAATCAGCACGCACCCTTTGTACGTGGACAAATCCCGCTCTTTCAGCGTGTGGACGCCCCACCGCTTGGCGGGTAGATTGGTGAGCTTAACCAGAGCAATGTTCTCTTGATGGGAAAGGGTACCCGCGTAAACGATATCGCATTGAATATGATACTGCTGAGCTATCAGTTGGTAAGCCCAAGCACTGGCAAGAGCATCTGGGTCTGGGAAATCTTGGATAATGACTAGCTGTCGCTCAGAACGGTGGCGCTCTAGAGTTTGTCGGAGTTCGCTAACTTTCAGTTCAGTGGAAGACTCTATCCAGCGTTTCTCTCGGGAACTACCGAGACGACTACTGGTATTTTGAGGGGATGTCTCCACCTTATGCGATTCAACGCCTACCAGCTCTGAGCTAGAAGCAGCAGCTATATGTTCGTCATTGAGGGAGTCAGGGAAAGAAGATGTGAGCGAGTTCGATGGCATGTTGGGTTGTAGTAATGGTCTTTAGCTATCGTGCCAGTGCTATATCGATCGCAAAGATTACAGCAACTGGCGGTTGAATTTGCGATCGACCCTACACTATTCTCGCAAAACCCCTATTGAGCAATGCCCTACCTGCCGGTCGAGTTTTCCGGCCTTCATGACCAACAATCTTGGAGTTAACTCAGGCGTAACTCTCCTCAACGGTAGACGCGTTAAATGCCAATTACATACTTTCGCCACTCTTGATGCAGCCCACCCTTTACATGTTTAGCGACTTCAAAGTGAAGACTACTGTAAGGTCTGCGGGGTTGATTTCGCAATACCATATTCGCTTCTTTAGGAGTGCGATTCCCTTTTTTGACATTACAGCGCACGCAGGCTGTAACAATATTTTCCCAGGTATCACCTCCATGTCTAGAGCGAGGAATAACATGGTCTAGAGTTAGCTCGTCGCCTGTGTAACCACAGTATTGACAAGAATGACCATCACGGTGGAGGATATTTCGTCGGGTCAGGGGAATTTCTTTATAAGGAACTCGCACGTAATGGCGTAGTCGGATAACTGTGGGCAGAGGAAATTCTGAGTAAAGGTATTTGCCATTATGTTCGACCTGCTCCGCTTTCCCTTTGATCAACAAGATGACCGCCCTTCGCCAGTTAGTGATGTTGAGCGGTTCGTAGGAGGCGTTTAACACCAGAACCTTGCTCATCGGTGATCGAAATTAAGAGAATGTTTTCCCAGATAGTAACACAGCTAACTAAGGCTGGGTGATGGAATCCTGTTTTCTACGGAGAGTCTTAATTCACTTTCACGTTGCTAACATTTGAATGACTCTATATGTAGGAGAGTTTCAATTCATAACCTCCTATATCTAGTGTCAAGAACCTATCAAGAAGAATAATTGTAATATTCACTACAAAATTGCAATTTTTCCCAGGGTTCATCTGCAATTGAGCGAAAAGCGATCGTTGGTTGGAAAAATCAAGATTGGGGGAAGCCCTCCAAAACCCCTGAAGAGGACGCGTGCCTCCCCCAACCTTCTGCACAAGGGTTTATCGGTGGGGTAAGCTAATCGGCATTCAAGTTGCAGGGTGAAAAGCTGGGAAGCTGGGGGATGAAGATTATGCAATGTTTTATGGACATCAGCTTATGAGAGTTTTAAGTCAGTGACATTCCTCTTAAGACGGCGTGTCTTTGGGAGCGATGAGCAAATAGGTAGTCATCTCTCCCTTGCCTTTGATCTGAACGGACTCTCGTTTCTCAAATAAATAGCGATCGCGCAATCGCTCATAGACGGTCGGGGTAACCTGAATTTGACCGGGTATACCGTGGGATTCCATGCGAGAGGCCGTATTGACTGTATCCCCCCACAAATCGTAGCTGAATTTTTTGATCCCAATCACGCCAGCTACAACCGGACCACTATTGATGCCAATTCTCAAACTAAAAGAGCTATTTGTTTGAGTATTGTATTGGGCAACAGCAGATTGCATATCTAGCGCCATCTGGGCGATCGCTTCAGCATGGTCGTAACGAGGTTTGGGTAAACCAGCAACCGCCATGTAAGCATCACCAATCGTTTTAATTTTCTCTACACCATGCTGTTGAGCGAGTTGGTCAAATTTCGAGAAGATCGTATTGAGAATATCGAGTAGTTTTGTGGCGGAGGTTTGGGACGAGAACTCAGTAAAGTCAACTAAATCAGCAAACAAAACCGTTACGTCTTCAAAATTCTCAGCAATGGTTCGATGACCCCGCTTTAATCGCTCGGCTATAGGTTGGGGCAAAATATTGAGTAGCAACAGTTCCGCTTTTTTGCGAGCCAGCTTCAGGGCAACTTCCGATTCTTTGCGTTCTGTAATGTCAGAAGCGGTACCTTCGTAGTAAAGCAAAGTACCATTTGCATCTCTCACTGCACGAATATTTTCACTAATCCAAATGACTTTATCCTCTTTGCAACGGACCTGAGATTCAAAATCTGACAAGGTATCCTCTTTTTCCAATAGCGCCGCTAAATCTTCAGTTCGCATAGGGTCAACGTAAAGTTTCCGCCCGCTATTGGTAGCTTGCATCAGTTCTTCAGGTGAAGAATAGCCGTAAATACGGGCTAGGGCGCGATTAGCTGTAAGGTATTTTCTATCAGGGCTAATTTGGAAGATACCTTCTGTTGCATTTTCAAAGATGCTACGATATTTCTCTTCAGCTTTCTTAAGCGAGGCTTCAGCTTGCTGTCGATCCTGAATTTCCTGCTGTAGTTGCAAATTTTGGGCTTGGAGTTTCTTCTGAAGATTTCGGATGGTCAGGTGGGTGATAACTCTAGCTTTTACTTCTTCTTGTTGAACTGGCTTGGTGACATAATCTACCGCTCCAAGACTAAACCCTTTGACTTTATCTACCGTATCGGAAAGGGCTGTCATAAAAATGACGGGAATGTCTTGAGTTAATGGATTGGATTTCAATCGGCGGCACGTTTCAAAACCATCAATTCCCGGCATCATGACATCAAGCAAGATCAGGTCGGGATGACCATACTCAACTTTTTGGATAGCACTTTCACCATCTTGAGCTACTAAAACTCTGAAGCCAGAATCGGTCAAAAAATCGAATAGTACCCCTAGATTAGTAGGCTTGTCATCGACAATCACAATAACACCTTGATTGACACGTTCATCGCTCATTACAGTTGGATGTCCTTTGCCGGATAAAGGAGTGTAAGTAAGAGGTTGAAACCGGCGTCAGGATAGACAAGATCGGGCGTTACAATAACCAAATTGGAACATTGGCGAGCGAACCCAATGCACGATTGGCAAAGACGCTCCACACACCTCGATCGCTTCCACACGCGGAAAGGATAGTTCTTTTGAACGTTCGTTGGTTAAAAGCCATTAACCACTTGATTTGACGTACCCGTAAAGCAAGTAGATACACCAAAACCCGATGAGTTTTTAAGATGATGTCGGTGGTGTTGTGCCTGACGAACCCGTTGAGTCGGATGCTCCTTGCTCTGGCGTAGCCGAGCTATTCGGAACTACTTGTGTACTGTCGCCCCTCGCTTGCTCCTTCCGAAAGTTGCTGGGGCTAATGCTAACACTAACCGGCTCGATTCCTGTAAACATTTCCATCGAACACAGTTCCTCTCCTAAGGTAGGGCGGGACGAGACGCTAACACCACTGACTTGGGTAGTATCTCGCTGCAAAGCGGCGATCGCTTGTCTTCTATTGACTGGATTTTCACCACTATTGTGACTGGGTTGATAGTCTATAGGGACAAAAACGGCGCGATCGCGTCCCGATTCTTTCGCCTGATAAAGTGCGCGATCGGCGGCAGCAACTAGTTCCTGAAACGAGGAGTTAAAACCGGGAATTGTGCTAGAAACTCCCAAACTGAGAGTGACGTATTCGCCGATCGGAGATTGTGGATGAGCGATCGCTTGGTTGTGCAGGGACAAGCGAATTTCTTGGGCTACTCGCAGCGCTCCTTCGCCGTTGGTATTGGGGAGGATTACCGCAAATTCTTCTCCACCATAACGCGCCACTAGATCGGCTGGACGCTTGACAGCACGCCTAATCGATCGCGCTACCACTCGCAAGCAGTCATCTCCAGCTTGATGACCGTTGCGATCGTTGTAAGCTTTAAAAAAATCTACATCGCACAGCAGCAATGAGAGCGGTAACTGCTCTCGCCGTAAAATGCACCAGGCTTGGCTCAAGCATTCATCAAAGTGACGCCGATTGGCTAGCTGAGTCAAGCTGTCTATCCTGACTAAGCGCTGGAGTTCCTGATTGGCTTTCAGGAGTGCGGCTTCTGCCTGCTGACGCTGCTGAATTTCCTGTTGTAGCTTGGCATTTTGTTCTTGCAGATGATGTTTGAGCTTCTGGAGTGTCAGGTGAGTCGTGACGCGAGCTAGAACAATTTCTTGCTGAGTGGGTTTAGTAATGTAATCCACTGCCCCCAGCTCGAAACCTTTTAGCACTACTGCTGTTTGCGACAGTGCCGTCATGAAAATGATGGGGATGTCTCGGGTTGATTCATGAGTTTTCAAGCGACGGCATGTCTCAAACCCATCAATTCCGGGCATAATAATGTCCAACAAAATGACATCGGGACAATCGTGTTTCACCGTCTCGATCGCACTTTCACCACCCTGCGCGGTTAAAACTCTAAAGCCTTCACTGGT
>DATNPT010000339.1:0-5280 GCA_036703075.1 Chroococcales cyanobacterium | reverse complement strand
TCATACTTCTTGGGTATGCTATGTTGCCTTCAGCCCCGATGGTCAAACACTCGCGAGTGGTAGTAACGACTACACTATCAAAGTCTGGGACATTAATACGGGTCAATGCATTCAAACCTTGCAGGGACATCAAGATGTAGTCGGGTTCGTGGCGTTTAAAGATGATGGGCAAACTCTGATTAGTGCTAGTGAAGACCAAACAATTAAGGTGTGGAACGTTCAGACAGGCCAGTGCGAAAGAACGTTACCAGGAGGGCAAAATGATTGGATTTGGTGGTCGGCTGTAGCGTTAAGTTCTGATAGTAAAACTTTAGCAATTGGGAGTCGCGATCGCACTGTAAAGTTGTGGGATATCAGCACGGGTCAGCTATTGAGGACGTTGCAATACAGTAGTGGTATTCGGACTATCGTTTTCAGCCCCGATGGTAAAACCCTAATTGGCAGTTATGAAGACCAAACACTAAAACTATGGACTGTCTCAGATGGTCGGTGCCTTAGAACATTTCAGGGATACAGTGCTGGGGTATGGTCAATTGATTTTAGTCCGGATGGTCAAACGCTAGTGAGTGGTAGTGCAGACCAACTCGTCAAGGTTTGGAATGTCGCGGATGGTGGTGAGGTGAAAGTCTTGAAGGGCCATAGCGATATGGTGCGATTTGTCGCCTACAGCCCGCATGGACAAACCTTAGCCAGTTGTAGTGCAGATAAAACAGTAAAACTTTGGGATATCTCCCGTGGCAAGTGCCTCAGAACGTTTCAGGGACACAAAAATTGGGTGATGTCAGTGAGATACAGTCCAGATGGACAAACCTTAGCCAGTGGTAGTTTAGACCAAACCGTGAGGCTTTGGGACATCAATACGGGTCAATGCTTGAAAGTTTTACAAGCTCACAATACCTTGGGTCTTTCAGTAGCCTACAGTCCAGATGGTCAAACTCTTGCCAGTGGAGGGGCAGACTACACGGTAAAACTTTGGGATATCAATACAGGTCAAATCTTAAAGATTTTCCACGGACATGAAAGTTGGGTATGGTTCGTCGCATTTAGTCCCGATGGTCGAACTTTAGCCAGTAGCAGTATAGACCGAACGGTAAGGATTTGGGATGTTCGGAATGGTCGGTGTCTAGGTGTTTTACACGGTCATGCGAGTTGGGTGAATTCTATCGCTTATAGTTTGGATGGTCGCCTCATCGCTAGTGGTGGTTTAGATGGAACGGTGAGGTTGTGGGATGTTCGTGAGGGTAAGTGCCTAAAAGTCTTGCAAGGACATACCCGGTGGGTGCTTTCATTGACCTTTACCACAGGTGAAGGGTTTTCTCGTGATTTGGGTCAAGTTCTTGCGAGTGCTAGCGACGATCAAACTATACGATTTTGGGATATCGAGACGGGTGAGTGCCTGAAAATCCTGAGAAGTAAACGACCTTATGAGGAAATGAATATTACTGGTGTGATTGGTATTACTGACGCTCAGCGATCGGCACTTAAAGCGTTAGGCGCAATCGACTCACTCTAGATATGGTCAATGATTGACGCGAATTAGACGCTGTCTTTGCTTTTACTCTTGTTAAACATTATCTCGTTCAATCCGCGTTTCTAACAATAGAAAAAACCAATGAACAACGAGGAGATAATCTATGTTTCCTACCATCAATATAGCTTACTCACTCGCAGTCAATTTAATCAAATTGAGAACCTGGCTAGAACTCAATAAATTTCAGTTAAGCCTCACAGTGTAGGTAGACACTGCCAAACTAATATTTTATTAATAATTTTATTTACTCTACAGTGTCCACCCGACTCTTACCATCAATCATATTGGGTTATAACTCACTTTACAATATTCTTTCTCGCCCTATAATTTATAGCTGTAGCCAATTACATTAGGACACAGACTATAAGTATTCCTATTTGTTCTCAAGCAAGCAGCGTCATATTGAAGATGGCTAAAGCTATACAACTTAGAATAAAAATCTGTATAGTATGCTACTAATTTGCGCCAAATCATTCTGTTTTTAGCGAAAAGAGTTCATTAAATTGTTCTTTATCAGGCTCAGGATCGTATCAAAAACCGCTACTCTGATAAATCGCATAGATCGCCAGTGATTGAGGTAAATAGCATTGCACTGGAAGACAAGATAAAAAATAAATTTTTGGGCAAAATAAGATCGGAACAACGTATATAATCCGTCTGATTCTCAATTATTGTCAGCCCTGAAATTTTGCCATGCCTAAAGTTGTCTCAATTCACTCGTATCGAGGTGGAACTGGTAAGTCAAACTTTACTGCCAACCTCGCAACGACAGTTGCCATGCTAGGAAATCGAGTTGGTGTGGTTGATACCGATATTCAATCCCCTGGAATTCACAATCTTTTTGGTCTAGAGCCGGAAACTATGGAGAAGACACTCAATAACTATTTGTGGGGTCAGGCAGTGATTGAAGATACGGCCTATGATGTTAGCGCCAATGTCGAACTCAATGGTGATGGCAAGGTTTTTTTAGTTCCTTCCAGTGTGAAAGCCGACGATATTTCCCGCGTTCTGAGCGAGGGATACGATGTCAAATTGCTCAATGATGGCTTTCGCAAATTGGTGAAGGGACTTCAGCTTGACTACCTATTCATCGATACTCACCCAGGTTTATCTAAAGAGACGTTTCTGTCGATCGCAATTTCACACATCTTGATTCTGATTCTGCGTCCAGACAAACAAGACTACCAAGGTACGGCGGTAACAGTCGATGTGGCTAAGCAGTTAAGGGTACGTAAGATGCTGCTGACGATTAACAAAGCCTTGAGCAAACTTAATTTTGATATCTTGCGACAAAAAGTAGAGCAGACTTACGGCGTTCCCGTGGCAGGCATCTTTCCCTTGTCAGAAGATATCGTACAACTAGCAAGCAATGGTGTTTTCTGCGTCCAATATCCCGAACATCCCGTGAGTCAGGAGTTTCGGAAGGTGGCACAGCAGATTATGGCTTAAACCATGACTTAGACGCTCGGCGAACGATCGATAACTAACAAATGACATGATAATACACAACTGATGCAAGATGGCAGAACAACACAGTTTAAAGTCGCTAGCCAGTTCGATTCAAGCGGTTGCTTCTCCGTTTCGTTCTTATCTCACCGACTTGTATGAAAAATATCAATCAATCGATCGCGGTACTGTTGCTAACTATATCCCCGAACTCGCTCTAGCCAACCCTAATTGGTTTGGCATTTGCACCGTGACGGTTGATGGTCAAGTGTTTGAGGTGGGAGATTGCGACAAACCGTTCACCATTCAGTCGATTTCCAAAGCCTTTGTTTATGGCTTGGCACTAGAAGACCATGGTCGAGAGTATGTCAATAGTAAGGTGAGCGTGGAGCCGACGGGAGAAGCCTTTAACGCTATTGTCCTGGATGAGAAAACCAATCGTCCGTATAATCCCATGGTGAATGCGGGCGCTATAGCAACCACCGATCTAATCAAAGGCAATGGCAGCACCGAACGGCTCAAACGTATCCTCGATATGTTTCGGCGTTACACCGGACGAGAGGTAGATATCAATTTTCCCGTCTTCCTATCGGAGAAAGCCACTGGCAATCGAAATCGCGCGATCGCATACTTGATGCTCAATTTTGGCATGGTGACGGACAAAATCGACGAAACGCTCGACTTGTATTTTCAGCAATGTTCGATCTTAGTGAATGGCCGCGATTTAGCCATGATGGCAGCGACTCTCGCTAATAGTGGCGTTAACCCCATCACAGGAGAACGTGCAATTGACGAACGCTACGTCCAAGATGTGATTAGCGTGATGCTCACCTGTGGGATGTACGACTACTCTGGAGAATGGACGTACCGAGTCGGAATGCCTGCCAAAAGTGGTGTTGGTGGGGGAATTACAGCCGTTGTGCCAGGGAAATTGGGGATTGGGACATTCTCTCCCCCTTTAGATGAAAAGGGCAATAGCGTTAGAGGCATTAAAGTTTGTGAAGACCTCTCTAGAGACTTTGGCTTACATCTATTTAATGTTGCTAAGCCGGAACGCGACCTAAAAGACTGGCTTGAAGGTGGCGATTCGGTAGATGACTGGTAGACAAACGGTAGTAGCGAGAGTATCCTTCGATCGTCCTGCTCTCGCTACGAAGGTCTAATCTAAAAATAAGGCAGAAGGCAGACGGCAGACGGCAGAAGGGATAAGAAGTTTCATTCCAATGTTCGATGTACTCGCGTTCATGGGCGTCTAGCTTGAAAATAGGTAATGGGTAACGGGTAATGGAGAAAAGAGATTTTCATTTTTCATCCTGAAAATAAGTTTTAGCACTCATGCAAGCAGATGGACGATCCAGGGAACAATTACTCGCTCGAATTGATGAATTGGAGCGACAACTTGCACAGGCAAATGTCGAAAAAGCCAATTTAGAAATCCTGGTGGAAACCGTTACCGAACATGCAACGTGTTTAGAAAACGAGGTGCATCAGAACAATCAGGAGATGCTGAGCTATATCCAGCAGGTGGAAAAGCTTACGACAGCCGCTGTTGCTGTTGAGACTAATACGTTTGAACCTGAGAGTCTTGACGGCGTTACAGCACGTAGCGATGAACTCGGCGGCTTGGCACGGGTATTTGCCCAAATGGTGAAAACGCTCAAAACTCGCGAACAAGAGCTAGCAGCGGCAAGCGATCGATTGGAAGCCATTTTAAATGCTGTACCGGGTGCTATCTCTTGGCTCGATGCCAACGGTGTGTATATGGGTCTTAATCGCCATCTTGCCGAACATTGGCAACTCTCTCAAGATGCCTTTATTGGCAAGGAAGTAGGCTTTCTCAAGGGCAGCGATGGGTTTGCAGAATTTATACGCCAGTTCTTAGGCAGTCCGCAAGATTCTGCCTCTGAGATTGTTAAGGTCGAAGGCCGCGATGCCGTGTACTATTACCTGATTGCAGCACGCAAATATCAACAGGGGGCTGCAACAGTATCGGTGGGAATTGACGTAACTGAGCGCAAGAAAACAGAGGAGGCTCTCCGTCGGAGTGAACAATGGTTTAGAACATTGATTTCCAACATTCCTGGTGCCATTTATCGTTGCCAATGCGAGGCTGATTGGACAATGGAATTTATCAGCGATGCGATCGCGCAGATATCAGGCTACGCCGCATCCGAGTTCATCCAGAATCAGTCGCGCACCTTCACCAGTATCATTCATCCAAACGATCGCGAGTCAATCGAAACGCTCATTCATCAAGCTGTTGCTGCGCGGCATCCCTACAATCTGGCGTATCGAATCCTGCA
>DATNPT010000330.1:0-5974 GCA_036703075.1 Chroococcales cyanobacterium | reverse complement strand
GTGTAATGACTGACCTTAATAGTCTAATTTCTCCTGACTCTGGCTGGCTACTGAGCGGAGCACAAGGGATTAATAATGTAGGGCAGATTGTGGGTGATGGATATATTAATAACGAATTTCATGCCTTTCTCCTGACGCCCGTTTCTGAAACGGTACCTATCCCTGAACCCTCTCCGTCGTGGGGTTTATTTGCGTTTGGTGCTCTCAGTGCGGGTTCAAGGCTATCAAGCCAACGGAAAAAGCATAGCTCGGCTCCCAGAACTAGAGTTTAATTCCTCTTGATTTGATTGGTTGCGCCTGTAGATACTTGTACTAGCACAGGAGTGAAGTCGATAAGACAAGCTTGCTCGCATCAATCAACAATGGGTTGTGGCTGATGGTGATACGATCGAGGTCGCTCTCTCCTCAAAGAGCGATCGCTTTGCTGATTGCTGACCAACGTTAACACTAGAGACAAACAGATTAAAGGTAAGGCTAGGGCAAAAATAATTCCTATCCAGGCACGGAGTCTCATCGGTTGTTCTAGGGAAAGGAAGAAGCTTACTATTTCTCTGTTCGATCTGAACAACCCGGAACATTTGAAGTTTCCAGTCTAAAAGCTACTTAAGGTAAAAACGGACTCCAATTGACTCTCAGTACTTGCCTGCTCTTAGAGATCGCGGATGACTTTCCTATGCCGCTTTAACTGACGTGCTATTGCCTCTGGTACCTCGACAAGTTGCTCGTTACCCTGTTGCTCTGCAATATTCGCCATAGCCGTGAGAATATCGATCCAGCCAATGTCCTGCTGTTCTAAGTTCGCGATTACCGTTCTCAATCTCTCTTTAACCTGGTGAGACTGAGGTAAAGGTGTAGGCTCGACAAAATCAATACGGACTTTGTCTAATTTGGGTATTTCGTCAGTAAATAGTGTAAAAGTCATCGCTCTGCCCCGATCGCCTATTGTGAAGTTCATTCTTTATTAGTTCAAGTACTTGGCTGGATTACCACCGTCTAAAGAGTGATTGTTACTCGACTGTATTGGTGTTCCTTCGTCAATCGATATGCATCCGGATAATGAGTCGGCAACCAGCGATTTCTGGGAGTCGCAAACTTAAGCCTCTTTTAAATGTGTCTAGAAAAGGCGAGTTAGAGAGAAAATCAGTTATAACTTCTTGTCGGTCAGATGCTTAGCCGCATCCATCCTGTATTTGTTTCATCAGCTAGCCATGCAGATTACTCAGTGTCTCCACACCGCAGTTCTCGTTTCCGATCTGGAAAAGGCAGAGCATTTCTATGGCAAAATTTTGGGATTGTCCAAAGTCGATCGCTTGCTTAAGTATCCTGGTGCTTGGTATCAAATCGGCCAGTACCAAATCCACCTGATCGTAGATTCATCCATTCAGCCAACGCTGCAAAATTCTGAAAAATGGGGTCGGAACCCACACCTTGCCCTATCTGTTACCGACTTAGAAGTTGCCAAAACTCAGCTCCTAGAGCATGGCTGCGACTTACAAATGAGTGCTTCTGGTCGATCCGCCCTGTTTACTCAAGACCCAGATGGTAACATGATCGAACTGAGTCAGGCATAGGGTATAACCTCTGGCGCTTTTCCTTTTGGTCGATCGCTTTTTCATGAAAGTCGTTGCTTACCTCTACAGTGACCCTCTGTTAGACCCCTCACCCGATTCAGTGGATTGGGGTGTAGCGGTAGAACGGGTTTATCAAGACTTAGGAGGACGGACTCAGTTGCAACAGTTGTTGGTCGATTGCCAAGTCGAACCAGCCGTTTACTTGTTCGTTCGGCGCTTGGAAGAATTGGGAGACTCCGTAGAAGAAATTAGCGATCGCTTAACTCAACTGGAAGCCCTCAACGTTGACATCGTTGCCATCGCTCAATCTTATAGTTCATCCCAACTGACCACTACTAACGCAACTGAAATTCGGGCAACTTTATTCAAACTGCTCGGTGAAATCCAGCAATCCCAGCGCAGCCGCCGTCTTCGTCAGGGACACGCTCGAAATCGCCTTAAAGCTCTACCCCCACCAGGTAAAGCCCCCTACGGCTATCGACGCGGTAAAGACCGTTACATTCTCGATCGCAGTACGGCACCCGTGGTCAAAGAGTTTTTTGAACAATTTCTGCTTTACGGTTCCTTGCGGGGAGCGGTGAGGTATCTAGAGAAAAAGTACAATAAGAAAATTTCCGTGTCTACGGGGCGTCGCTGGCTCACCAACCCCATCTACCGAGGTGACCTATCCTACCAAAACGGAGAGGTGCTCTCCGATACTCATAGTCCGATTCTCAACCGAGAAGAAGCCGCACAGATTGACCGCCTGCTGCGTCGCAATCGACGGCTACCGCCCCGCACAGCCAGCGCTCCTCGCTCTTTAGCAGGTTTAGTTGTCTGTGGCGAGTGTCAGTCAAACATGACTGTTACCAGCGTGACTAGACCTCGAAAAGACAAGGAGTATCTCTATCTACGCCCGATCGCCTGCCCTAAACGTCCGAAATGTCGAGCGATTGCTTATGAAACGGTCTTGGAGCGGACGATTCAAAGCATCTGCCAAGAACTCCCTCGTGCCGTCGCAAGCATGAGTGGCCCTAACCTGGATGGCGTCAAACAATCCTTTGCCAGTCAAATCGCCAACAAGCAAGACATCTTGGCGCAACTACCTACCTTGACCGCGACTGGCGTGTTAGATGACCAAACGGCTGACTTACGTGCCTACAAACTACGGACTGAAATCTCCCACCTCCAAGCACGGCTCGACGCCTTACCGCCAGTCAACTTACAAGCGATCGCGCAAGCGGTTTCCATTCCCCAATTTTGGAGCGATCTATCTGAAGCAGAGCGCCGATTCTACTTTCGAGAATTTATTCGGCAGATTCGCCTAATACGCCAAGCCAAGGACTGGCAACTGGCATTAATGTTTATTTTTTAACCCGTTTGGCTGGAAATTACCTTGAAGTCAAGGATAATTCAACTAAATTCTGAATTATGAATGCCGAAGGCTAAATAACCTCAGACAAAAGTTCTCTTCTACCGTGGGGAACGTTTAAGTGGATGGGAGTTACAATCTTCTTTCAACCCCAATGGAATGATTTTTGGAGCGTCGATCATTCCTAATTCATCATTCTTAACAGAACCAGGTGTAACTATCACTGTCAACTATCCATCTGGCGTACTCCCGTTCAGCAGATCGTGCTGATGGCGAGGCGCGCAGCCACTATTGCGATAAGGAACCGGAAGTGAGGAGTCGAGACCTGGGATATTATATGCATGCGAGTGAATTCCTTAAGCTTTATGCCGCAGGAGAACGTAGTTTTGAAGGAGTAGCTCTACGGGGAGCTTATCTGACTGAGGCGATTTTGAATGGAGCAGATCTCAGACAGGCTGACTTGAGTGGAGCAAACCTGAGTGGAGCTAGTCTAAAGGGAGCCAATCTGAGCGAGGCGAATCTCAATGAGGCAAACCTAAGCGTAGCCAACCTGGCTGGTGCCAACCTGAATGATGCGACTTTACAACAAACTGACCTCAAGAAAGCTAGCCTGATTGAAGTCAGCTTAAAACGAGCTAATTTAGTGGCCGCACAACTGAGAGAAGCTAACTTAGTATTTGCTAATCTCTCTCTTGCTAATCTCTATCAGGCAGATTTACATGGAGCTACACTGTTTCAAGCTATTTTGCATCGGGCAATTTTGCGAGATGCCGATTTAATTGGGGCAATGCTTCAGGAAGCCGATATGAGGGGCGCGGATCTGGGTCGAGCCTGCTTGATTCGCGCCGACATCTCTAAGGCAATTTTAATCGCAGCAGATTTAGAAGGAGCAACGGTGTTAGGAGCCAACCTCCAAGGCGCGATTCTCACCGGAGCGATGATGCCTGACGGAACGATGCACGATTAGGGATTGGAAGGTTGCAGGTGAATAGGTTAACGGTTTTTCTCGCTATTCAACCTTCAACTTTCCAATGGTCAAGGTTTAAGTAGCAGGTAGTACAGTTCTCCCGTATCGTTAATCCGTCCGGCACGCTCGCCTGCTTGAGCGCCAGTTCCCATAAAGATATCCACACGACCTGGACCTTGAATTGCACTGCCGGTGTCCTGATCCAGCACGTAGCGATTCACCAGCTGAGATGTTAGCTGATTGGTTGCGTTGGGATAGGGAATGCGGGTCTTAATCAGCGCCAAGGCACCCGGTGGCATGATGGATTTATCCGTGGCGATCGATCGCTCGGCGGTTACAGGTACACCAAGGCTCCCCGTAGCAGGTGCGCCGTGGGTTTCCTTGAAGAACACGAACCCTTGGTTTCGCGGTAAATAGCGATCGAGTTCGTCCGGATGAGTGCGGAAGTAATCGATCAGAACAGGCAGCGTAAGTCCTTCCAACGGCAATTTGCCATCCTTAACCAGTTCTCGCCCCACACTGCTGTAGGGGCGATTGGTCTTACCCGCATAGCCAACCGTCATGACTCTACCGTTGGGTAACCGGAGTTGCGCGGAACCTTGGACTTGAACGAGAAAAGCCTCCAAGCGATCGCGCAACCAAACCAGTTCTCGTCCGCGCAGGGGGCTATTTTTTCCTAATCCATCTTCTCCTTCCAACTCGGCACGGGTGGGATGAGGGGTCTTCCACCGCTCGAAGTCAGCTGGGAGTCGATAGAGGGGATAGCGATACTCGGCGCTGGGCGTCCGGCTAGCGGCATAAACGGGTTCAAAGTAGCCGGTAAACAAAACCGTGCCTTGGTTGTCCTTGCCCACAGATTTGTAGAAGACAAATTCGCGATTGACAGCCGCTTGCAGGTCGGCAGGCGAACGGGACGAGACAACCAACTGGCGGAAACGAACGAGGGAGCGACGGATGCGATCGCGACTTATCCCCGGTACCGAATACTGTCGGTATGCTTGAGCCGCCTTTGACGAGGCAAGATAACGTAGGCTGTAGTCGATAGATTTTAGCAGCGCCTGCTTATCTCCGGGCTGACCGGGACGCCCCCATAGTTGCTCGTCGAACCCCAATGAATCTTGAGCGACTTGACTCGTCTGAGGATTGATAGGTTGCAGCGGCACATCAGCAAGAACCCACGCGCCATGCGATAAAAGCGCTATCCCTAAGCCTAGGGATAGCCAAGTGAATCTCTTTCTCATAGTTACGAAAAACGTCAATCGATCGCTAGTGCATTGTCTTTGCAGTTTTTTCTGCTCCCTTGCACTAAAATCGTTCGACGCTACCCGCGAAGACGGGTTCCACTCGAATTGCCGTGACGCTCGAAGGACGCAGTACCATATATTCGCCCTGGATGTTTTTGATCGGTACGCTGATGAAGTCGTTAGATGTCGCTTTTGGCATTAGTTCACCGCTGTACCACTTCTGGAACTCTTGAATCGTGGCAAAACGGACTTCTTCTCGATGACCGCTTGACAAAAGGATATACACGGCGTACTCGTCTGGGGTTCTTGGCATGGAAAATGATCTTGAGTCCAACCCAATCATTATCAGCGACCGGGAGGTTGAAAAGCACGTCTTCTATGGTATCTCTCAGCTAAAAATATTGAGGAGATAAGGGGATAAGGAGATGGGGGATATGCTCATAGAAGCCTGAGGAGGAAGCCAATCCTTCATTCAAGCCTAATTAGGTGACTAAATTAAACCGTTGTAGCAACGCTTCTAGCACTGATGGCAGCGTCTGACGCAGATCATCTGGTTTTTGAAACAGTAGCTGCTGGTAGTTGGGCAGGTCAAAGGGGAACTGGCCTGGTAAGTCGTTTCGCTCCATCTTCACCAACAAGAGTTGCTCGGTGCGCTTGGCTGTTAAAGCATAGCCAATTTCCACACAGACGTTCGGGCTGGGGATCGATAGAGGTATCTTTTCTCCTTCAATTCGAGCCACTGGCGTCCCATCAGCAATAAAGAGCAAACTTTTGCGGATTTTTCGCATTTGGGTGCTGTTGAGTCGCATGGGTTCACCAGCAGGGCGTCGGGATTCTTCTA
>DATNPT010000328.1:0-17001 GCA_036703075.1 Chroococcales cyanobacterium | reverse complement strand
TTTAGGCGGGGCTTTTGGTGGCTGAAGTTTTCAGTCGGGAGTGGAAGCGATCGCTTTTTGCCAGGTTGGGAGCGCTACCAACTTCCGCTAGTCTGTCGAGAATTCTGAGCGTAGTTCGCCAGGTTAAGTACGGTAGAACTTGAATTAATCAAAAAGTCGGTAGCGTTTTTAACAGATAGAGGTGGACTAGTCAAATAACCTTGCATTTCTTCACATTGAAAACTACGCAAACACTCTTTTTCAGATTCTGTCTCCACGCCTTCAGCAATTACCCGAAGATTAAATCCTTTTCCCAACGTCATAATTGCACGAATAATTCCGGTATTCTGTGGGTCATTGGCGACATTGCGAACAAAGGATTTGTCAATTTTGAGAGTGTCTAACGGAAACTCTTTGAGATAAGCCAATGAAGAATATCCTGTACCAAAATCATCCATTGACAGGTGAACTCCCATTTTATGTAAGTGGCTCAAGATAGCTCGCGTCGCTTCCACATCATGCATCGCAATACTTTCGGTAATTTCTAACTCTAAAAATTGCGGAGCCAGATTGGTGTGTTGTAATGTCTCTGCCACGATATTACGCAGTGTAAGTTGCTGAAATTGTCGAGCAGAAAGGTTAACTGCAACCCGTACTGGAGGCAAGCCCATATCCTGCCAAGCTTTATTTTGAGCACAAGCAGTCTGCAAAACCCATTCGCCAATCGGTAAGATTAGTCCAGTCTCTTCAGCCAAAGTAATAAATTTAGCGGGAGAAAGTAAGCCAAGTTTTGGGTGCTGCCAACGCACCAACGCTTCCATTCCTGTAATCTCTCCGGTGATAATATTCACCTGAGGTTGGTAGTAAACTAAGAATTCACCCCGCTTGAGAGCTTGATGGAGATCGTTTTCCAGTACCAACAATTCAGAAGCTTGAGAATTCATCGCTGCTGTATAGAGTTGGTAGTTGTTTCGTCCCTGTTTTTTCGCACCATATAATGCTGTATCAGCATTACTTAATAGGATTTGGGCCGTTTCACCATCATGAGGATAAAGTGCAATACCAATGCTCGTACTGATGTGTAGAGAGGTGCTGCGGCTTGTCCCTAGAATGCCCTCCCAGTTAAAGGCCGGTTGGAGGGCATGCAGAATTTTCTGGGCGACTCCTTCCGCATCTGTTGTATCGCTAATTTCGGGCAGGAGTACGGTGAATTCATCGCCTCCCCAACGCGCAACCAGATTAGCTTCCCCTAAGCAGTGGGTTAGTCGTTGTGCCACTTCTTGTAATAAGCGATCGCCAACGGCATGACCCAGTGTATCGTTGATCGTCTTGAAGCGGTCTAGATCGAGAAACATCACCGCCAGCTTGCGGCGGTACTTGGCGGCTTGAGTCAGAGACGCGGCAAGTTGTTCGTTGAACAGCGTGCGGTTGGGTAAGCCCGTAAGCAAGTCATGCAGGGCTTGATAGCGGATTTTCTCCTGCGCGATCTGGCGCTCGGTGATATCCTCGTAGCTACCGAGAATTCCCACAACGTTACCTTGGGCATCATGCAGGGGGATTTTACTTGTATCCAGCCATGCCTGTTTCCCATCCGCTTGGAGTTGAGGTTCGATAATGTGATACTCAGGCGTGTTGGTATCCATCACCCGCGCATCACACTCGCGGAAGAAGTCGGATTCCTCTTTCCACCAAGGCAAATCGTAATCGGTTTTCCCGACAATCTCATCTGGACTATTAAAGCCAGCCGCTCGTGCAAAGTTGCGATTACAACCTAGGTAGACAGAGTTCCTATCTTTCCAAAACACGAATTGAGGGATGTTGTCGAGAACGAGCTGGAGAAACTCTTCATTTGCTCTGAGGGCTTCTCCTGACTGCTTGCGCTCGGTGATGTCGATCATCACGCCTTCCAAGTAACCGTCTTTGGGATATAACCGGGCGGAGTAGGAAACCCAAAATACGGAACCGTCTTTTCGTCGCACTGGGGCTTCAAAATTTTCAATAAATCCCCTTGAGAGCAGTTGCTGTTTGACGTTTTCTCGATCTGCGGAATTGACATACAAATCGGCTGCTGTTACTCCCTCATAGGAATCGTAGCCAAACATTTTTAAAACGGCGGCATTTGCATCGAGAACCTTACCATCAGCCAGAGAGTTGCGAAACATTCCGACTAATGAGTTGTGGAAAAGATTTCGGTACTTTTGCTCGTTTTGCTGAAGTTCTACCTCCGCCCGTTTGCGCTCGGTGATATCAGTAAACATGCCTAGCGCTCCCGCATACTGGCCTGCTTGGTCGAAAATCGGATTTGCCGATACCATCACCCACAAGTCGGAACCATCTTTACGGCAGAGTTGGAAATCAAAGGTTTCTCGGTTGCCTTTGCGTAAATGCACAATACTAACAGTCGCGATCGCTTGCCATTGTTCATGCACGAAGGTCAAAACTGGCTGGTTGAGAATTTCATCTAGGTTGTAGCCCAATAGATCGGCCATTCTCGTGTTGGCAAAAACGGTCTGATTTTCAGCATCAATAATCCAGACACCTTCGGATGTGGTTTCGATGATACGGCGATACCGTTCTTCGCTGTCTCGCAATGCTTCTTCCATCCGTTTGCGATCGGTAATGTCGCGCACGATGACTAAGACTTCATCGTCCCCACAAACAACAATTCGAGCCTCTTCATGAGAGATGGTGCCATTCTCCCACTCCAGTTCAAACTCATAGATTTGGGTTTCGCCAGTCGAGAGTGCTTGCTTGATGTAATGCATCCGTTGCTGGGCAATTTTTGGCGGCATGATGTCGTATATGCTTTTTCCCCGCACATCAGACTTCGGCATCAACGTCTTGAAATTTTTGGCGGGGATCAAATCGAGGTAAGTGCCATCTCCAGCCATCCTAATCATCAAATCCGGTATGGCATTCAAGAGCGCTCGATTGGTCGCTTCACTCTCGCGTAGCGCCTTCTCTGCCCGCTTGCGTTGTGTAATGTCCCGAAAGCTACAGACTCTGCCGACAACTTTTCCCGCTAGCCATTGCGGACGCGAATAGCGCTCGAAGATTCTCCCATCGTGAAGCTCGAACAACCCATAGCCTTCGGCTTCAGGTTGAGCGAACAAGGCTTGTGTATCGCACACAAAGGCTGCGGGGTCTTTGAGCTGCTCTAAAATTAACGGCAGCACATGGCTTAAATCCCGTGCAGCAATGACCGATTCGGGGAGACCCCACATCTGGATAAATTTTTGATTGAACAGCGTAATATAGCTGGCGTTTTGAGTCACGATCGTGCCGTCGGCAGTCGCTTCTAACGTCGCACGCAGCAGAGACAGTGACTGCTCTAGTTCTACCTCCACGCGTTTGCGCTCGACCACTTCGCTCAGCAATTGGTTGTTAATCGCCTTTAACTCAGCGATGCGTTCCTCAACGCGCAGTTCCAACTCTTCTTTAGCTTTTTGGAGCACTTGCTCTGCCTGTTTGCGCTCAGTAATGTCTTCTACTGTGCCCACATGACCGATTAGTTCGCCCCTGTGGGAAAACATGGGGGATGAACGGACGCGAACCCAACGACTTGTTCCAGCCTTGGTCTCCAGCCGAAATTCGTCGGAGTATTCTTGACCTTGGCGAGTACTGTCCGACCACTCGGTAACGACTCTTTCGCGATCGCTAAGATGAACGGAGTGCGACCACCCTTCACCTAAGCTTTCTTCCCAAGTTAGATCGCAGATCGATTGACAGCGCGGGTTCGTGTAGGTGCAACGTCCCTCGATATCGGTGAGGAAAATCCCAACGGGCGAGCAAGCGCTTAAGCAGCGAAATCGCTCTTCACTCGGTTGGCACTGGATCGATTGAGCATTTTGCAATTCGTCCCAGATCGTGCGAAGTGCTTCGCGGATTTCGCTGAGCAATTCGGGTAGCGGTGAAGACCATTGATTGACGTGCTGGTGTAGCAAAGCTAAGCGATCGCTGATTGCTGTCATCTGGTGGGCAATGTTGTCCACTTGCAATGCTGTCTCCTTCTGTGTTCTTAAGCTGCCAAAGGAATATCGAGCTAAGGGCTACCTACTTAAAGCAGGACACGTAGGGGAATCGGGGAAGCCGTTGATAATGAGAACTCCCCGACACCTTGCTGTCCTAGCTAAAGTAGATAGCCAGCTCATTGATGATAGTTAGCGCTTTGACGTGATGGTTATTTGTGCCGTAAGACCCTACAGGTTAAAAACTGTACTAATTGAACACGAGCCGAAACAAAATCTTTTTACATTTAAAAACTTATACAGGTAGTAGAGCTAGCCACTACTAATCTGTTTTTGGCTACTGTAAATACACCCAAGCTGTGGAGAATAGTGAAGAAAGCGCCTGACGAACTTCTATAGAGAAGACTATGGAAAAACCGCCATAAAACTCTCTACCTAAAGATGGGTTTTCTGAGATTATTTGTATCAGATTTTGACTTAGTACCTCCTTACGTCTCTTTTTCCTGCATTGAATTGAGATTTCTATAACTAGAGTTGAATTAGCAAAAATTGTATCACGCACAGTCTAAGCTGTAATACAGATATGTGAAATTCTTATAAAGATTTTTAGGGTTTAAGAGCTATCAGAAGCAGGAGAGCAAAGCCAAGTAGTCAGTCAATACTTCTCAAGAGTAGTTTTGTTGATGTAGTATTTCCAATTTATTCTCGACCCGATCGCAACAGCAGCAATTGATACAAAATTAAGAAGTTTTACAAATGAATTGGTATTACGTTGAGAAAAGTCAAAACGCGATCGCGTCGTAATTACCAAGTACACTCCTGACCAACTAGTGCGAGAAGGCTCTAAGGCACGAGGCAGAGGGCAGAAGGCAGAAAGGCTTATAATTTCTACTTTTGACTCTGTTGTTAACGGGTCACTTATTTCCGCTATGCTGCACTGCTCACTGTTGAAACCCTGTTCGATCGCAAATTTATCAAGTCGGACGATTTAAAGCTAACGGGGTCTGCTAAGTTTGATCAGAGTAAATTAATATTGAAGACCTCTAAAGTTCCCGATCGGGTTAGCTCCTATAGCTCACAACGTCGGGAGCAAGGTAAATGGGATAAGTATTATGTCGTTAGTTGTCCAAAAATACGGTGGTACCTCCGTTGGGTCAGTTGAACGTATTCAAGCCGTTGCCCAGCGCGCGATCAAAACAGCCCAAACTGGCAATTCCTTGGTTGTCGTTGTTTCCGCGATGGGTAAGACTACCGATACTTTGGTTAAACTAGCCCACGAAATTTCCTCGAATCCAAGCCGCCGGGAGATGGATATGTTACTCTCCACGGGCGAGCAGGTTTCGATCGCGCTACTGTGTATGGCGTTGCAGGAACTGGGGCAACCCGCTATTTCCCTAACTGGCGCTCAAGTGGGAATAGTGACGGAAGCCAAACACAGTCGGGCGCGGATTCTCGATATCCATACCGAGCGAATCGAGCGGCATCTGAAGGAGGGGAAAATTGTTGTTGTCGCGGGCTTCCAAGGAATTACAAGTACGAATGAATTAGAAATTACTACGCTAGGGCGGGGAGGTTCTGATACCTCCGCCGTTGCGATTGCGGCATCATTGAGAGCCGATCGCTGCGAGATTTATACGGATGTGCCAGGAATTTTGACCGCCGATCCCCGCTTGGTACCGGATGCCCAGCTAATGGACGAGATTACCTCGGATGAAATGCTGGAATTAGCCAGCTTGGGAGCGAAGGTATTGCATCCCCGTGCGGTGGAAATTGCGCGAAATTATGGCGTCGATTTAGTTGTGCTGTCTAGTTGGACGGACGATCCCGGTACGCGGGTGATTTCTCCCCAAACTCAACCTCGTTCTCTAGAAGGGTTAGAGCTTTCCAAGCCCGTGGATGCGGTGGAATTTGACACGGATCAGGCGAAAGTCTCGCTGTTGCGCGTACCAGATCGTCCGGGTGTCGCCGCACGGTTGTTTGGGGAGATTGCCCGTCAAGACTTGGATGTAGATTTAATTATCCAGTCGATTCACGAGGGGAATACGAATGATATTGCCTTTACGGTGAACAAAGGTATTCTGACTAGAGCGGAAGCGGTAGCAGAAGCGATCGCACCTGCCCTCCGGAGCAATCCCGCTTCTAGTCCAGAAGAAGCCGAGGTAATGGTGGCACGGGGCATTGCCAAAGTCTCGATCGCGGGTGCTGGAATGATCGGACGCCCCGGCATCGCGGCGCAGATGTTCAAAACCTTAGCCAATGCTGGGGTCAACATTCAGTTGATTTCCACTTCCGAGGTGAAGGTTAGTTGCGCGATCGATGCCCAAGATTGCGATAAAGCGATCGCGACTCTGTGCGAAACCTTCGGTATCAACACTTCCCCCATCACACTAGCCGCCATGGGTAAGGCGATCGACAAGAAGCAAGAAAACACGAGTGACAGAGTACAAAAAGATATCTCTGCAACACTCTCCGTGTCCTCTTCCCCAGTGCGAGGCGTTGCTCTCGATCTCAACCAAGCCCGTCTAGCCATTCGTTACGTACCCGATCGCCCCGGTATGGCGGCGCAGATATTTGGACTCTTAGCAGAGCAAAATATCAGCGTTGATATGATTATTCAGTCTCAGCGCTGTCGCGTGATTGATGGCATTCCCCGGCGCGATATTGCCTTCACTGTCTCTCAAGCCGATGCCCAAATTGCTCAGCTAGCGCTCCAGCAAGCTCTACCAACCCTGGGATATGGTGAGGTTCTGCTCGATCCCGACATTGCCAAAGTCAGTGTTGTTGGTGCTGGCATGATCGGACAACCTGGCGTTGCCGCCCGGATGTTTGATGCATTAGCTCAAAACCAAATCAACATTCAAATGATTACCACCTCGGAAATTAAGATTAGTTGTGTAGTGGCTCAACAAGATGGTGTTGTCGCCCTACAAGCGATTCACAAGGCTTTTGGTCTTGCTGGGAGCAAGAAAATTCAAGTTCCTGCTTAAAAAGAAGGTGAATTGTCAATTATGAATGCTGAAAAAAAGACCAATGAATTTATAGCAATTCTTATCTGGGTGTAGTTTATGGGAGGGGCTAGGCATGCCCATTGGTGTCAACTTAAGCAAAAACCTAATTTCAGCAGGCTTTGCAGCACATATCACACCTTCGATCCCCCTAGGGCATGTTTTCAAACTCATCCGAGAACGTTGTATTTGGGCAGATCCCCCTTGCCTCTCCCTTAGTAAGCTATGCCTTAGTCACATCTTTCTTAACACTCTTGAAAGGCTTATGAAATAAGTTAGCAGTCATCATTCCTGATACTGCCATCAGGCATTACAGTTTGGCAGAACTTGGTACCACTTAAATCTGCACCCTCCAAGTTGGCGCGAGTCAAATCTGCCTTCCGTAAGTTCGCCCAAACCAGATTGGCATTACTCAAATCTGCTCCGCTCAGGTTGGCTCCTCTGAGATTGGTATGATTGAACGTCGCCCCACTCAAATTCGCGTCACACAAATCTGCTTTAATCAAGCTAGCTCGATGCAGATCGGCACCCCGTAGATCTGCTCCACTGAGAATTGCTCCATTCAGGATTGCCCGTTGCAAGTTAACTTTGGCTAAACACCCTTTATAAAGGTTGGCCTCAGTCAGATTAGCTTCACACAAGTTGGCTCTTTGCAGATTTGCCTTGAATAGGTTGGCTTGACATAACTTAGCTTTTTGCAGATTTGCCCTAAGCAGATTAGTTTCACTCAAATTCACTGCACGCAAATCTGTTCCACTCAGGTTAGCTTTGGGAAAATCTCTTTCCCCCGATCGATAGCGCAATTTCACTTCCTCTGCATTCATACCATCTGCTCCTGCCACTTGGAGAAACTCACGATCGCAAACTTATCCCCACTTTAAGCCAAGCGATCGCACCAATACGCATCGTTCTTTCCTCAAACGCGCAAATTCAGCGACTGGAATCCATTAACTCCTCAAGGCGTCAGTATAGCTCCATTCCCCGTTGCCAAAATAATAGTCGCTAAACCTGTCACATTCAAATTGTTATCGTCGTACACGGCTGTCCGCATCGACAAATCGAGGTAGACTCCAGAACGTAACTGCCCTTGCCAAACTATCGAGTCACCTCCTTGGCGATAGGGGTACTCGTCCTGAGGTAATCCACCTAATTCCGCCCCTTTCTCGGTATTCTTCAGATAGGTCAAGGTTGTACCAGGGATTCGTTCTCCCTGCTTGACTCGATAGATGACTGGTACTTTATAAACCAGCACGTTGGGTGTAGGCTGGTTAGAGATTTGTGGAATTGGGCTACGCTGAGGAGCGACATCATCGACTGCCAAGCGAATCGTGCCGACTAACTGTAACCGAGCTTGATTGAACCACAAAACGCGATCGCTTAAATTGACCGTAACGCCTTGCACGGGACTTCCCGTCCAGTCCAACGAGTCGCCGCCGCGCTTGAAGGCACGCTGTCCGTCAATCAACACTTGGGCTGTTCCGTCTTCAGTTGCACCCACATACTCGATTTTTGTACTAGGTAAAAAAGAGCCTGCTGCTATCGTTTGCTCAATGGGCCCTCGGTAAACCAACCTATCCGACGGACGACGTTGGTCTGTCGTACGATCGATCGCTTTTTGAATTGCTCCTGGAATTCCTTGTGGCGCTGGCGTTGAAGACTCATCCGGTGGTCTAGTTCCACAAGATGAGAGAATAGTAACTAGTCCAATTGTGCCAGCGATTGAAAACAAGAAACCTATCGGAGTTTTCCGACATCTCATAATTTACTCCTAGATAAATACGTTTTTTGACTTTATTGAATTAGGGATATGCAATTACTGCTCAATCATTAGGGCTAGTTCTCAACTGGCTCAACGAGTACGAACCCTCATCCCTAGCGAGCAAAAGTCCTATGAGTTTTTGAAGAGCGAGACCTTTCCCTTCCTCAGAAGGTTAGCTCTATTTCTACAATAGCTCTCTAGCTGGTCGAATTGTTGAGGACCCATCGCATTCTCCCTCCTTCGATTGTGCTATGGAGTCCATCCTTCCGAACTCCTGCTTTCAGGTAATTTTTAGATAGTTCAATTTCCTAATTTTTATAAACAATAGCTTTATTTTTTGTTTCAACTGTCGAGTTCAATCAAGATATGAAGTAATACTAAATTTAAATAAAATAATTAATTATTCAAACACAAAATGGTAATATATAGGGGACAAAAAGCCTCTTAATTTTCCCGAAATTGAGTCTCAACGATCGCTACAGACTGAACGCAGGAGGATAAAGCGATGAGACAAGACTTATCAATAGATCCGCCAACTCCATCAGCTCCAAGAGCTGGAGCGAAACTGATGGGAGGGGAATTCTCAAGCAGCGATCGCGTCTTCAATCAGCGAACAGTTATCTCCTGACCCAGTCAAGTGTGGGGGACTCTCACTCCCACGCCCAAGTCACTCCTGACCAACTGGTCACGATCAGAAGGCGAAGCGATTCGTAAGGGGTCGAGGCAAGGAAGGTGAGCCTAATGATAAGGCGATTTCGTAACCGAACTGAAGCAGGTCAAGAGCTAGCTAAAAAGCTCTCCGCTTATACCAACCAACCAGATGTAATTGTGTTGGCGCTTCCCCGTGGCGGTGTACCTGTAGCATTTGAAGTGGCAAAAGCCTTAAATGTTCCATTAGATCTTTGCCTAGTTAGGAAGCTAGGCGTCCCTCGCCAGGAAGAGTTGGCAATGGGAGCAATCGGCAGGGGTGGCGTGATGGTACTCAATCAGGAGGTGGTGCAAGGGTTGGGACTCTCTGAAGACACGATCAATGCCGTTGCTGTACGGGAACGACAAGAATTAGCGCGGCGCGATCGCGTTTACCGAGCAAACCGACCTATCCCCGACCCCTACAATCGCACCATTATCCTAATCGATGATGGCATTGCTACGGGTTCTACCCTACGAGCTGCGATTGCAACCTTACAAGCGCAGGAACCCAAAGCGATCGTTGTCGCCGTTCCCGTTGCCCCTCTCTCAACCTGCAATAAGTTGCAAGAAGATGTCGCAGAGGTTGTTTGTTTGGCAACAGCGGAACCCTTCTATGCGATCGGCCAGTGGTACGACGACTTCTCGCAAACCCCTGACGAGGAGGTATGTCATCTACTGCAGCGCTCTACTCAAAGGCCAGCTACCCAGTCGCGTTAAGGGTGTTGGCATTGGTCATGCGATCGCGATCGCACCAGATGACTCCTGTAGGGAGTCAGCAATAGCTTCTAGCGGTGCAGCGATATTAGCCGCATCGGGTCGTTCCAATGCGGTGGGTGAGATCGCTACCTACTCCCCATCGAGTGGCAAGATTTACAACCGATTACCTCTTCAAAAAATCCAGGTATCCGGCCCAACTCTTGGGGGTTTTTCACCTGTGTTGAAGGTTCTAGTGGCTGAAAAATTACCATCACTCCTTTGATATCTATAGCCACAAGACAAGGGTTTACTAGGTGGTTTTACAAAGAGTAAAATTACTTACGCGATTGAGAACGCCCGATACGCGATCGCACCCCTTTCCAAGAGAAGTTATACGGTCAACAAAAGAATCCCTAGAAAATCATGAAGACTATAATGTGAAAATCCCTCCTGATGCCATCATTCCTGATGAAAAACTGACTCGCTATCTATTAGTTCCTAGAGAACAAGACAATAAATCAAAATTTCTGGAACAGGCAGGATTCACAGCAGATAACCCAGAACAGTTAAAATTAGCGATTCGGCAACTTGCCGATCGCATAGAAGCATTAGAAAATAGAAACAATGAATATGGAATTTTTTACCGCGTCGAAGGTCAATTAACTGGGGCCAATGACAGCAATCTATCTGTCATTACAATATGGCTAAACCGTAAAGTCGATGGCAAATTTCAGTTTATTACTCTCAAACCTAAGAAGGAGTGACTTTCTCATGCTTGAACTGTACCAACGAGTTGTCTTGGGTCACGACCTACCAGAACATAACTTGAAAAAAGGCGATGTAGTTACGCTAGTTGATTATGTTACTCATCCTAGCAGTGGTGAAAATGGCTATGTTTTAGAAGTCTTTAATGCTGTAGGTGAATCTATTGATGTAATTGCTGTTCCGATGTCCGCTGTTCAACCTCTAAGAAATGATGAGATTCTCACCGTTCGTTCTCTAGCTAAAGCGAGTTAATTTAATTAATGAAAGTGCTGTAACCAATCTGCGAGGTGTTTGGGAAGTACGAGGACAACTAGAAGTCTTAGGCTGGCAAAGTCAAGCCGCCTTAAATCATCGTCGTTTTTGAGAACGACTAATATGCGATCGCGCTAGATTCAGTTAGTTTTTCCAGGATTCATCTAAGGCAAAACTACGAATATTTTTAAGAACCAAACAGCTATCTTCTTTAATTAACTCACCCGTACAAACTATGGGAAGGCATTCTTGATAGGCTTTGATTGCAAGGATATATTCATGATTGAATAGTTCAGTTCTTGAGTTTGAGAGGATATCGAATCAATTCTTCACTAACGACATCAGTTGAGGTAGACTTTACAGCATTCTCTCTACTGCTGTCAGCCAAGTTCGCCAAGTCATCTTGTTTAGCTTTACTGCTAACCATGCCGCAAGATTATGCTTTAAAGAGTGGCACAGTTATGACTTAAGTCACATCCATGATTGAAATTGATGGTTCCTATGGAGAAGGTGGAGGACAAGTACTGCGCTCCTCTCTCAGCCTTGCGGCAATTACAGGTCAACCTATCCGGATTGAGAATATTCGTGCTAAACGCAACAAACCAGGACTAGCAGCTCAACACCTGACTGCCGTGCGAGCCGCCGCAACGATTTGTCAAGCCGAGCTACAAGGGGACGCACTAGAGTCGATGACGCTGGAGTTTATTCCTAGCGGTACTGCTAAGGCAGGACAGTATACTTTTGATGTCACCGAAGCAAGGCAAGGCGGTTCAGCCGGGACAGTGAACCTGGTTTTGCAAACGATCCTTCTCCCTCTGGCACTGGCAAACGGAGAGTCCCACGTCACGCTGCGCGGCGGAACTCATATTGCCCATAGTCCCCCATTTCCTTACATTGAACAAGTCTATTTATCTATCCTGGCGCAACTGGGATTAGAAGCCCAGGCACAGCTCAATGCTTGGGGCTGGTATCCCCGAGGTGGGGGCGAGGTAACTCTACAGGTAAAAGGTGGTACAACTCTTAAGGGATTGACATTACTGGAACGGGGAAAATTGTGTCAGGTGCAAGGCGTAGCGGCGGTAACAGAACTTCCCTCGCATATTCCCCAGCGCATAGCAATGCGTGCCGAAAACTTACTGCAAGAAGCTAACCTCAAAGCCCGTGTCAAGCCACTACGAGCGCGAGGTATTGGACCGGGAGCGGGTATTTTCCTCACCGCAGAGTACGAATACAGTCGTGCTGGCTTTAGCGCTATTGGGCGTCCGGGACTGCCCTCGGAAAAAGTTGCGGAAATGGCGTGTCAGGAACTGCTCGATTTTCATAAAACAGGCGCACCTGTTGATGTTCATTTAGCCGATCAACTCCTGTTACCTCTGGCTTTGGCTACCCAAGCGAGTCAGTATCGAGTAGCGGAGATTAGTCTGCACTTGACCACGAATGCTTGGGTAATTGAGCAGTTCGGACTGGCCAATATCGCAATCGATGATGTTAAAAAGGTGGTAGCGATCGCTCCTGCGAGTCCCAGTTAAAGTCACAGCAAGCTGATTCAGGTTCAAGGAGACGGCAGGGCGGCAGGACAATAAAACCCCACCAACCTAAATTGGCGGGGTACAAAGGAAGTTCACTTTCACAGTCTTGTTATATCTCTGAGCCAACGCCACTTATGCAGTTCGTAAGAGCCGATCGCTTGAGGAACGAGGTTGTTTGTCCTGCCTCTTAAGGAAATGCGATCGCACTATACGGTAGGGGTAATATAATCTTTGGAAAAGTCAAATTCTCAGCGCGAGTTCGCCGCCTCTGGAGTTAGAGTGCGGTAGTTATATTGAGCGGCAGCAGGATGACAACTCACACAGCTAGCTGGTTTGGGAGGACCAGAAAACTCGACTCGTGGATGAAGTGCTTTGAAAAAACGTGAGTCTGCAAGGCGGTAAGGAAGCTTTTCGTCTGGCTTTTCTGGACGGGAGTAAGTCTTCAGGTACTCCCACATCAAAACCAGAGATGGACCAATGATAGGTTGTAGCTTCTGACCATAGTGTTGCTCGGGTTCCAAAAGCAACCGACGCCACGTTTCTGAGGGGAAAACTTCCGGTGGTAGAGCAATGTGGCAGCTAGCACAGTTTTCCAAATAAACGTCTTTCCCCAGTTGGTAGCGATCGCTAATTGGGTCAATCGTTCCTATCTCCGTTGCAGGGGCTTGAGCCACAAGGTCTGGTTTAACACTAGCACCTGCAATCAGCGATAATCCCCAGCCCAGACAAATACTCCAAACTAGAAGCAATAGTAACAAAACCGCAGGAGAGCGCTTACGAAAGTTGGGACGACCTTTTGGTTCGGCATAGTATTGCCCCTGTCCTGGTTGTCGCTCTCGAATCCTTGACCTCACACGCCTTGACATACTTAAACAGATAATTCTAAGGAATTGGTACAGAGCGCAGCAACTGCTCGACAATCGGTTTTGCTCGACGCCCACCTGCTGGAATCAGACGATGGGCAAGGACGTGAGGTGCCAAGAACTTGACATCATCAGGAATGGCATAATCTCGACCTTCTAGGAAGGCTAATGCCTGAGTCGTTCGCTGTAAAGCGACGGCCCCGCGAGGGCTGACTCCCAGCGTCACGTCTTCAGTGGTGCGGGAGGCTCGTACCAAGTTAAGAATATACTGTTGCAACGACTTCTCTACCTTCACGCGATCGCAAAGACGCCGTAACTCCAAAATATCCTCGGTCGAAATACAGGGTTCTAACTCCGAAACCACCAAGCCTGCCTGATGTCGTTCCAACATCTGGAGTTCTTCCTCTTCAGTCGGATAGCCCAAGCTCAAAGACAGAATGAACCGATCCATTTGTGCTTCTGGCAAGGGGAAGGTGCCTTGATACTCAATCGGATTTTGGGTTGCAATCACAAAAAACGGTTTGGGTACGGCACGAGATACCCCATCCACTGTCACCTGTTTCTCTTCCATCACCTCCAACAAAGCCGATTGCGTGCGAGGTGTCGCCCGATTAATTTCATCCGCCAGTAGGATGTTGGTAAATACGGGGCCGGGGAGAAATTCAAACTCACCCGTGCGTTGATTCCAGATATTGGTACCCGTGATATCTGTCGGCAACAAATCGGGGGTGCATTGAATTCGCTGAAACCGTCCAGCAATCGAACGCGCTAGAGATTTCGCCAACAAGGTTTTGCCAACACCGGGAACGTCTTCTAACAAAGCATGCCCACCGGCCAGTAGTGCAACCAGTACTAGGTGAATCGCATCGGTTTTGCCGACAATAGTGCGACCGAGATTTTCTGTCAGCGTTTCAATCCGTTGTCTCATAACTGGTAGATTGTCCTCATCCCCTCTCTTGCCTAGCCTTAAATTATGAATTATGAATGCAGTAATTATGAATTAAGCATTCAGGCATTTAGAGGGAGATTTTGATGCCCTCTCGCATGTAGCCCACTAAAAAAATTTTAGTGGGGGCTTCTTTCCCTAGTTGAATTGCTTTCTCATTTGATAATTTACAATTCATAATTTTTGGTGATGCCCTAAAAAGGCTCTTGCTGCTTCACAGTCTGCCTGGATTTGTGACTTGAGAGCATCTAGAGAAGCAAATTTCTGCTCGGGTCGCAAAAACTGCTCTAAGCTTACCGTCAAGGTCTGCCCATACAAATCTCCAGACCAATCCAACAGGTGAATCTCTACTGTTATAGTAGTGCCGTTGACGGTCGGGCGTTGTCCGATATTCATCACCCCAGACTGGGGAACGGCTAGCGATGCTAACGAGGAACTACAGACTCGCACGCTATACACGCCATGTTTGGGTAAAAACTTGTCTTCAGGCAGTTGAAGATTAGCGGTGGGAAATCCAATCGTTCGACCCAACTGTTGCCCCTTTACCACTGTTCCGATGAGGGTGTAAGAGCGTCCGAGGAGTCGGTTGGCTTGTGCAATTTCGCCTGATGAGAGAGATTGGCGAATGAGCGAGCTACTAATGCGTTCTCCTTGACATTTTTCCAAGGATACAATCTCGACATCAATTCCGTAAGAAGATGCGATCGCCTTTAGGTCAGCCGCTGTTCCAGTTCTGCGATGCCCAAAGTGAAAATCCTCTCCCACACTCACGTACCTCACATCAAGCTGCTGCACCAAAATCTTGTCCACGAATTCCTGCGGACTCAACGAAGCGAGTTCTCGGTCAAACGGCAATAAAACGAGCTGTTCGACGCCAAGGCTTCTTAGCTGTTGCACCTTTTCTTCTCGTGGCGTTAGTAGCTTCCGGCTTTGACCTGAAAAAAATTGATGCGGATGAGGATTGAACGTCACCACTGTGGCATAAACGTGTTCTGCCTCCGTAGCGACTTTGTACTCAAGATTGTCCTTGAGGTTTGGCAAACTGGAGCTTTCAAATTGGTGGTGCAAATCCACTGCCGGTGATGCCACCGCAATAGCTGGAGAAGATTTAAATCGATGCAAAGTTGGCGCAATAACTTGCCTATGCCCTCGGTGAATGCCGTCAAAGTTTCCCAGGGCTACAGCAGTTGGTGTTAGAGCGTTAGTTAGAGATGATGTTACCCACACGCTTCACATTTTGACACATTAAGTAGCTAGCCGCTATCTTAGCTGCAAAAACGCAAAGATTGTTGTTTGTGAAACACAAAGCATGATTGTCGGTACTCGATCGAGCGGTGAAGGGCTGCTGCTATGAGTCCAAAAAAGCGATCGCTGCGCTGATCCGAAAAGCCTGCGGTCAAAGCCTATTGTTAACGGGCAACGGGGAACGGGGAACAGGCAGGTTAGGACAGGGGATTTAAGGCCCTCCCAATACCTTCTTCTTAAAAGAAGGGGCTTCAAACCCTTTGCAGGAGAATCGAAAGTAAGAACTTCTCATCTGGCGAGTTACCTCACTGTTGCCTGTTCCCTATTCCCTGTTCCCTTTTGGTGATATGGGAAACAAGGGGACAAGAGGGGCAAGAGGACAAGGAATCTATCTCCTTCCCACCAAAATCTCCGTGACTCTACCCAAAAATAACGCTGTCTTTAGAAAAGTTTGCAATTTGTTCGGTGATTCCCTCATCGCCTTTAAGTATTCAGGGAGTCAAAATTAGGTTGACAACTTATTCCTATTGGAGGATTGCATTTTTTACTCGATACATTTTTGTCGCATCTACTACAAAGGCTCTAGTACCCGAAACATGAAAATCAATGACATTGCTCAACACTACATTACTGCTCCCGCTTACGCCGTGCCTTATTCTGTTGTTATGCATTTCCGCCAATTTATCCTTGACCTAGCGCAAGTAGAGCTACAGGGAATCAACTGTCATTATGTTGACTTTCAGCCTTACTTAAGACATCAAAAGCTGTGCCTGGACAATATCTGCACTGATGTTGAGCAAGGACATTTACTCGTGAGCACCCAATTTAACGAATCCAAGTTGCTAGGTTCAACGGTTAACCTAATTTTCCGCGCGATTCATGACATACATCATGCCAGATTGAATGTAGACTTTAGCTGGCAAGGAGAGTGCGCCAGTGCTCGCTACATTATGTCTCTAACGAAGAACTTTTTATTCCAACAACTTCTATTCAGTGAGATTTTGGGTCAATCTGCTGTTTGTCTCTACACTGGAATGTTCCCAGACGAGCAAAAAGTTGTACTTTTCGAGCCAACTATTTTGCACCATTTAATGCGCTCTCTTGAGGAGCTGGATGCAGAGCTTGTTTAGAACTCCCAAAGACCCAGTATGCCCCAATCACTTTTGATTAACGTCTTCTGTCTAAGCACACGCATCCAACGGTAGCGTGACGGTAAAAGTTGTACCTACGCCAAGTTCGCTCTCGACAGCAATCTTACCCCGGTGTAAGTCTACGCATTTTTTCACGATCGCTAATCCCAGACC
>DATNPT010000323.1:0-29765 GCA_036703075.1 Chroococcales cyanobacterium | reverse complement strand
CAACCTTGATGCCGCCAACTTAATGGGAGCAAACCTACGAGGAGCGAACTTAATTGGAGCTAATCTAAGTGGGACGAACCTCAGCCAAACCTACTTATATGATGCCGACTTGAGCGAGGCAACCTTCGATCGCCTCAATTTGCAAAAGGGTATTTATAACGAAAAAACACGCTTCCCTCAAGGGTTCGATCCGATTGCGGCTGGAGCCTACGCGATCGCGCCTGAGGTATGCTTATCGGGAATCGATTTAAGCGGAATGTACCTGGCGGGTGTTAACCTCCATGGAGCTAATCTCAGTCAAACAGACCTCAGCGAATCCAACTTAATTTGGGCGGATTTGAGCGAGGCTGACTTTACTGGAGCCAATCTCGCTGGTGCAAATTTGAGTGGAGCCAATCTCGCTGGCGCGAATCTCACAGGAGCGAACCTCGATAGAGCGAACCTCAGCGGGACCACCATGCCCAACGGAGAATTACACAATTATCAAACAACACAGCGACAAACAAGAAAAACCAGACCCAAGTGTAGCTAAGATGAGCAGAGAAACGAGGGGGGTTGGGAATTCCTGGCTATATTGCGATCGCGTTTTGTCGAAATTAGATGAGAAATTTTGTAATTTAGTTAAGTTATGTAACATATAAATTATTTTAGACGCTTCTCAAAAGTCGGAGTTCAACAACTCAGACTGAGCGAGTTGCCGCGATAGGGTTGAGTATTTTCTTCATATGCGATCGCAGGTGATAGAACCGTAAGAAGTCCAAAACAAGAGCGTCGAGATGGCATTAGCGGTTCAACTGACTGCCAGTCTATGGTTCTTCCTCTTGTGGCAAACTTGCTTCCAACTTCAGACAGTTCCGACCATTGACCTGCAAGCGATACTCGACCCGATCCATTAATCGGTTCATAATTAACCAACCATAACCACTTTCCTGTCGGTCGTCGGGATTGGGCGGTAGATAAGTCGATAGATCGAATCCCTTGCCGTGGTCCCAAATCTCCAAGGCAATATCCCGACCTTTGAGTTCCAGGCGAATCAGAACGGGTAAATTCGGTTGATCGCGATGGGCGTGACGAACCACATTGGAATACGCTTCTACCAAAGCAAGTCGCAGACGATTGGATTGACTAGACCAATCAACAGAGTCGCCTAGCTCCACTTTTAAGCTGCCTAGCAGCCAGTCTTCGACGATGTTGAGAAACCTGAGGTCGCTCGGTACGTGCAACTCCGTTTTCATCGATTAGAGAACCTCCAGAGAGAGTATAGTTTGGTCATCTTCCTGAACATTGGTAGTACGTTCTCGAATGCAAGCGAGTAAATGGGTCAGATCGAAGGGAACGGGTTCCTGAAGCAAGAGTTGCCAAAGCCCCGATGCCCCAAGCATTGAACCTGTACATGGCTCGCTGCTGCCATCATTCATCGCCTCTTTAACTGTCGCCTCTGTAATTCCATCACTAATTAACAAAAAAATTTCACCAGGATTAAGAGTTAAAATTCCAGCTTTTGCCTTCCAATCCGGTAAAATCCCCAAAGGAACGCCACGAGTTTTCAGGTAATTCGGCTCTACGTTCACCTCAGTGTCCGGTTTTGTTTGCTGTTGAACGACCGAGCGGTGAGACCAGACGGCGGGATAGATATGACCAGCATTGGCGTAGACCAACTTGTGCGTTACAGGGGTATAGCGAGCTAGAACCATAGTGATGAAACAGTTGGTACTAAACAGATCGTCGGACATGATACTGTTGAGGTTTTTCATCACTACCTCGGGTTCCGGAGACGTCTCTTGAGCGAGTTCTCGCCGCAAGATCGAAATGGCACTCGCCATAAATAAGGCAGCAGGAACACCTTTGCCAGAAACATCGCCGACGGCTAGCCAAACATCGCCTTGGGGATGAACGTAAACTTCAAAAAAATCGCCACCTACTTCGCGTGCCGGGTAGCAGTATGCCTGAACCCGCGCTCCATCAACATCCGGCCAACTTTGGCGTAGTAAGTTATTTTGAATTTGCCGCGCTACTTCTAGTTCAGCCCGCATCTGCTGGGCTTGCAACTGCGTGCGTTGATACAGTTTGGCCTGAGAAATAGCTAAAGCGGCCTGCTCGCCAACGGCCTCAATCAGCTGAATATCTTCAGTCGTCCAGGAGCGATCGCGTCCTTGCTGATAGAGAGATAGAACAGCCATCGCTTGTTGCTGGCAGATTAAAGGAACGACTAAATACATTCCATGATGCCCGTCGATTTCTACCTTAAACAGCTGCGTCTGATGCGTCTCTAAGACTTTTTGCACGAACGGATCGGCATCCGAGCGAGCGGAGAGTTCCGTTACATTATCTGCCTGGTAACAGAAAGAATCGGGCAGTAGATAATCGCCATCTACAGGGCGTAGAATGCAGCTGGTTGTCTCAAAAGCCTGACCGATTGTTTTAACGATTGTTTGCAGAATACTGCTATAGTCCAGCGACTCTCGAATCGCCGTTGTCACCCCATTGAATAGTTCTTCTCGCCGCAGTGCTCGACCCAGTTCCTTGGTTCTTTGCTTGACCACTCGGTAGGTTTCAGCAGCTTGTTGGACAATCGACTTGAGATGTTCCGGGTTCCAGGGCTTTGTGATGTATTTAAATACCTTGCCAGAGTTAATTGCTTCTACTAAATCTTCTACATCCGTGTAGCCAGTTAACAGGATACGAATCGTATCCGGAAAATGATCGACCGTCCTGCTCAAAAATTCAGTCCCATTCATCAGGGGCATTCGCTGATCGGAAATAATCACAGCCATTTCCCCTTCGCTGTTCAAAATTTCCAGAGCCTTCATGGCACTTTCAGCTTTGAACACGCGAAAGTCTCGCCGGAACGTTCTGTACAGCAGATCGAGGTTGTCAGGCTCATCGTCCACCACCATCAGTTTTAGTCTGCTCCGATCTGCCTGACTCATGCATTCACTCCCGATCAGGTTGGTTAGAGACGACAGCTTGAGGATAGCCCAATGAACGTGAAGAGTGCTCTTCTAACGACAATCCCATAGAAAATCCTCCAAGCATTGTTCTCGCTTGAGATGCTCCTGTTAATCTTTAGTGCTATCTTCTATCACATATAGGTGCCTCTTCCAGCATTGCATAGACGTTTCCTTTCCAGAAAGAGGTCATTGTGCTGTTTGATGTCAAAAAAGAGCCGGTAAGGAGCGTGGAGGCAACCGGCTCTTCAGGTCAGATAGATTTGGCATAGGAGAATCCTGTAGTTGCTAGAGCACAACAGGTTAAGCTTCTCAATCCCTCAATAGGACCTTTTTTGATCGACTAACCTACTAGACCCGATCGCAAGGCACGGACAGCCGCTTGGGTACGGTCATCAGCACAGAGCTTATTCAGGATATTCCGGACATGGGTTTTGACCGTTCCCACGGTGATGTATAGCTTTTCCGCGATCGCGGCATTGCTGCACCCTTCGACAATCAACTGCAATACCTCCAACTCCCGTTCGGTCAAGGGATAGGCTTCAATCAGTTGACTGTACTCCGGTTCAGCCGCACTGATGGTTACAGTTTTCGAGATTGCGGCAGCATCAGACCCGGCATCGGCTACCTTGGTTTGCTTCAAGACGATCTTAGCGATCGCGGGGTCGATCCAAGCGTTGCCTTCGTGCGTAACTTGGATCGCATCTAACAAATTATCGAAACTGATGTTCTTCATGCAGTACGAGTCAGCACCAGCCGCAAAAGCAGCCATTACCGCTTCTTCGTTATCCTGCAACGTCAATACCAGAATCTTGGTTTGAGGTTTCTCTTCATCGCTGCTCGCTTCTTTAAAGCGCCGAGTCAGTTCAATGCCGTCCATGTCAGGCAGTCCGATATCAACAATCCCGACATCTGGCCTGGACGTTTCCAGCAAGTTCAGGCCTTCGGTAGCATTGGCGGCCTCGCCCACAAATTCAATTTCACCGCGCTGTTGCAGCGCTGTTCTGATACCGACCCGAGTTAGGTCGTGGTCTTCAATTAGAGCGACGCGAATTTTACTCATCGTCAACGTCCAGGGTTTTGTATCTTGGTAGCTTTTACAACAGAAGTATAGAGAGGGATGGAGCCTCACGTAGTGATGTCCACCCATTGGTAGGGGTAGGGATTCCAGTACTTCAGATAGATTTCTGTATAATACCGTCCCTTAAACATTCGTGTTTTACACGCAGCCTAGATGGATGCCTTTAAGCAGATCTGTCTATCTACCCAGTGTGGAGTGAAGGCTGTTGACAATAATTTATATGAATACATTCTCCTATCATAATCAAAATTTGCCTGAATCTGATATCAACAGCGAAGCCGTACAAAGCTTTCAGTGCCTTGAACGACAATTAGAGGAGTATGAGGCCAGAATTCGTTGTCTTTTGGCAACCCTACCTCAAATTGTTTGGTTTGCCAAGGAAAACGGAGATATTACGAATTTTAACCAGCGATGGTACGAGTATACCGGCTTAAGCGCCCTAAATTCACTGGGTTGGGAATTTCTGAAGGTCATCCATCCAGAAGACCGAGAGTTATTTATTAGCAGCGATCGCTTTAGCTTATCCTTATTCACAGCGCAACCCAACCACCTAGAATGCCGGATTCGCGGGCGAGATGGTATTTATCGCTGGTTTATTAGCCAGAGAACGCCGGTACAGGGAGCAGGCACTCAGGTATTGGGGTGGGTTGGTACCTATACCCTCAAAGACCAATTCCACCAAGTTTCGGCACTACCGTGGCGAGACAGTGCAGCCGTTCATTCCATTCATCGGTCATCGTTGTTGAAATCCCCTGCTTCTAAGCATGACGTGTCGCCATGCCCCCGTATCCCCTCGTCTTGGCGTCCTCTTAACGATCGCCAAACCCCTACCTCAACGGTGAAAGTACTAGCTACGCCCAACACAGCCGACTCAACTCAACAGCGTTTCCGGAACTTTATGAATGAACTTTCTCGTGCCATTGTCTGGGAAGCTGAGGCTACAACCGAACACTTTACGTTTGTCAGTTCAAGTGCTCAGCAAATTTTAGGCTACCCGGTCGAGCAGTGGCTAAGCCAGCCAGATTTTTGGCTCAAGCTGATTCACCCAGAAGACCGACAGTGGACTGTAGCACTCTATCGCAAACAAATGACTCAAAGCCGAGATTACGAGCTGGAATATCGCTGCGTAGCGGCAGATAATCGAGTCGTTTGGGTACGAGATCGCGCTTGCGTCATTCGAGACGAGCGCGGTCAAGCCATCAAACGTCGGGGTTTAATGGTTGATATTACACCGGCCAAACAGACCCAGGTAGAACTTCAGACCCATCTTTGTCAGCAAGCTCTAGTGGCTCAACTCACTCAGGCTGCCCTATCAGGCACCGCTGCTTCGACGCTACTCGACGAAAGCGTCTACCCAATCGCCCAAGCACTAGCCGTGGAGTATTGCAAGGTCTGGGAATTGCTCCCTGAGAGCAATGTCCTGCGGCTTCGGGCAGGAGTAGGCTGGCGGCAAGGCTTGGTGGGGCAGGCAACAATCGAAGCGAACTCCAACACTCACGTAGGCTATACGCTGCAAGTCTGCCAACCCGTCGTTGTAGAGGATCTGCGCTGCGAAACCCGCTTTCAGGGTTCACCCTTGCTGCACGAGCATAACATCATCAGCGGGATGAGCGTTGTCATCGAGGGTACGCTCAAGAAAATGTCTTTAGGGAGTAGCGAAGTCGCAGTCGCCGAGCGACCTTTTGGCGTTCTGGGAGTTTACACGAGCAGGCAACGGTCGTTTAGCCGCCAAGACGTTGATTTTCTTCAGTCTGTTGCCAACGTTCTCGCCGCCGCTATCAAGTTTCAACAAGCCGATGAAGCCTTGCATCAGGCGAAAACCGATGTCGCCCAGCTCGCGACAGTTTTAGAACAACGCACTCAGGAACTCGAACAATTCACTTATGTTGCCTCTCACGATCTGAAGGCACCCCTAAGAGCGATCGCAAATCTCTCGCAATGGATTGAAGAAGACATTGCCGACCAACTGAGTGAAGAAAACTTCCAACAAATGCAACTGCTGCGAGGACGAGTCTATCGCTTAGAAGCCCTAATTGATGGCCTTGTTCAGTATTCTCGTGCGGGACGGCTGACGAGCAAACCCGAGTCGGTGAATGTTGAAGCTCTCTTATTAGAGGTGATTGAAAATGTCAACCCTCCGGCTCAATTTACGATTGAAATCGCTCCAGACATGCCCACGTTGGTAACAGAGCGGTTACCTCTCGAACAAGTCTTCACACACTTGATCGGTAATGCGATCGCGCATCATCCCTTACCTAATGGAACGCTGTCGATTAGCGTTCGAGAAGACTCCGATACCTACGAATTCGCCGTTGCGGATAATGGTGCGGGCATTGACCCAAAGCTCCATAAAAAAGTGTTTGAAATCTTTCACTCTCTGCCCGCTAAAGCCCAAACTCAACACATCGGTATTGGTCTACCGCTCGCCAAACGGATTGTAGAGAGGAAAGGAGGCAGTATCCGTTTGGAATCTCAAGTCGGTCAGGGAGCAACCTTTTACTTCACCTGGCCGAAGCAGTGAGCAGTCAGCAGTCAGCAGTGAACAGGTGAGGGTTTGAAGACTCACCCAATAAATAGTCTTCTATCGCAGGGAGTAATTAGTAAGAATGAACGCTGCTAAAATTTCGCTAACTCCGTCGCACCTGCCAAGTGAGCTTAGACTTCGCTGGCGAGGGGTGTCAATTATTGCGATTCCAGCGGTCTGTTTATTCGCTTCAATTTTTGCCATTGCAGCACTGCGCTCGATAACGATAGCGGCGACAGAGCAGGAGAAAAAGAACCTGCAAACCATCTTGGAAAGCGATCGCTTACTCAAGGTGTTAGTTGATGGTGAAACGGGCGTGCGCGGGTACTTAATTACCCAGCGATCGGAATTTTTAGAACCTTATTCACAAGCCAAAACTCAACTACCTGTGCGGCTTCATGTCCTGAGTTCGAGCGTACAACTCAGTTCTACGCAGTATCAGCAATTTCAAACGATTCCCACGCTAGCCCAGCAACAAATGGTGCTTTTAGAGCAGATTTTACAGGCAAGCCAGAGTGCCAATGCAACAACAGAGGATTCCTTTGCCTTGACTGACGAGTTGCTCCAGAGCAAGTCGAACATGGATAAACTGCGTCAAGAGCTTACCCAATTTGCCGATAACGAACAACGTTTGCAACGCGATCGCGAAGTAAGCGTTAGACGGTGGCGGCGGTTGACCACGATTGTGCAATGGAGTTCCTTGGGGATTGGTTTGATTGGTTCTGGGGCAGCATTGTATCTGTTCGATCGGCTAGATCGAGAGTTGCTCAATCGCGCTAGTCGCTTACGCGAAACTAATACCTACCTGCGGACAGTTTTTGACAATGTCGTCGATGGCATTCTCATCCTGGATGAGCGAGGCTACGTGCAGTCAGCGAACGCCGCTGCCTCTGAAATTTTTGGTTATGAAGTGGATGAAATCAAAGGACTACACCTACAACGACTCATGACCCAAGTGCTTGCCGAAGATAGCGGTCAAGTCATGAGTTCTCTAGTCGGAACCAAGCGAGACAAGCTACGCCTTCAGCAGGAGACAGTAGGGCGTTGTAAAAACGAAAAAACCTTCCCAATGGAGTTTGCCATCAGCCAAATGCTGCTCGAAAATGAGTCTCTGTTTCTTGCGATTGTGCGCGATATCACCGATCGCAAGCTTGCTCAGGACACTCTCGTTAAACAAGCTCAGCTTTTGGACTTGGCCAATGACACCATCATGATACGCCACCTCGATGACACGATCGCCTACTGGAATCAAGGAGCCGAACGTCTTTACGGATGGACAGCAGACGAAGCCGTTGGTCAATCCGTTCATGCCTTACTCCAGACTGAATTTTCTCAATCTCCCGAGGAAATCCACGAGATTGTCTTGAAGCAGGGATACTGGAACGGAGAATTAAGCCATGCCCGACGGGATGGTACCCGTATTGTCGTCTCTAGTAGCTGGACGTTGCAACGAAACGAGATGGGGCAGCCCAGTGCTTATTTGGAAATTGCCCAAGATATTACGGAGCGTAAGCGACAGGATGCCGCTTTGCACAAAAGCGAAGAGTTATATCGCACGCTGGTGAAGAACTTTCCGAACGGAGCCGTGTTTCTGTTCGACCAAGACCTACGGTACCAGATTGCAGAAGGGACGGGATTAGCAACGGTCAACCTCAATCGCGAAACCCTGACTGGTAAGACGATTTGGGAGACACTCCCACCCCAAACAGCTCAACTCCTAGAACCTATTTATCGCGAAGCTTTAGCGGGTCAGGCAACGGTACTTGAAATCCCCTTTGGCGATCGCGTTTACTGCGTCCACGTCCTGCCTGTGGTCAACGAAACGGGCGAAGTCTTATCCGGCATGGCTATGACGCAAGATATTACCGAAAGCAAGAAAGCCGAGACCGTATTGCGATCGCGTGCAGAAGAACTGGCACGAATTACGGCGATTTTAGCCCAAACCACCGCTAATCTAGAAAAGCGCAATGCCGAACTCGACCAATTTGCTTACATCGTATCTCACGATCTCAAGGCTCCTCTAAGAGCGATCGCCAATCTTGGTCAATGGATTGCAGAAGATCTCGAAGACCGTTTAACCGAAGAAACGCGACACCATTTGGATTTACTCCAAGGTCGCGTCCAGCGGATGGAAGCGTTGATTAATGGTCTTTTGCAGTACTCTCGCGTCGGACGGGTTCGGACTGAATTGGAACTGGTCGATGTGGAAGGATTGCTCAGGGAGGTGATTGACTCTTTAGCCCCACCAGAAGAGTTTGCGATCGAGATTGTGCCACCCATGCCAACACTGTGGACTGAACGGCTACCCCTGCAACAGGTTTTTGCCAATTTAATTAGTAACGGCATTAAACACAATCTCAGACTAGATGGACGTTTGGTCATCCGGGCGACAGAACAAACCGACTTTTACGAGTTTTCTGTTGCGGATAATGGGGCGGGAATTGCTCCTGAGTTCCATGAAAAAGTGTTTGTTATGTTTCAAACTCTCGAAGCTAGAGACAAGGTCGAAAATACGGGAGTGGGTTTAGCCATTGTCAAAAAGATTATTGAAGATAAAGGCGGAACCATTTCCCTAAACTCTGAGGAAGGCAAGGGAGCAACTTTCCACTTTACCTGGCCCAAACATCCGATGGAACGAGGAGCCGAGTAATGGATGAAAAGCAGTTGAGTTTTCTGTTAATCGACGATGACGAAGTCGATGTTATGACTGTAAAACGGGCGTTTAAAAAAAACAATATTACCAGCCCACTTTATACAGCGAGCAATGGCATTGAGGCATTAGCCATGTTACGCGGGAAAGATATGCCTAAGCTCTTACCGGGACATCGACGGTTGATTTTACTCGACCTCAATATGCCGAAAATGGGCGGCATTGAGTTTTTGCGAGAATTACGAGCCGATCCCGAACTTCGAGCGTTGCCAGTAATCGTACTTACCACATCAAATGAGGATAAAGATAAGGTAGAGGCTTATAATCTCAATGTTGCCGGATATATTATCAAACCTGTAACCTTTAGTAAATTCGTCGAAGCTGTGGCAACACTCAATAAGTATTGGACGCTCAATGAAATGCCGTAATGGTTTTTCAAGTTTTGAGCGACCTTAATGCGATCGCTTGCTCATAATCGATAAAAATCTTCACTCTTTAACCGTAGCCGGAAAATTAACCCGTCAATGTGTAGAGCCAAAAGAGAGAAGGTTTTCACACAATGTTTAATAAAACAGGCAACAGCTAAAAGCGAATCGCTAATAGCTAACCACTTATTATGAAAGACCTTATAAGAATCCTACTGGTGGAAGATGACGAAGTCGATCGAATGGCAGTAAGCCGAGCGCTCAAAAAAGCTGGAATTCCAGTGGAAATGGCAACGGTAGTTGACTGCCAAGGTGCATTGGCACAGCTCGATCGAGATATCGCCGCCCCATACGAACAAAACTTTGACTGTGTTTTACTCGACTATCGCTTACCTGACGGCGATGCACTGACAGTGGTTCAACGAGTTAGGGGGGCTGGCAGCCGAGTGCCCTTGGTCGTCTTAACCGGCCAAGGAGACGAGCAAATTGCGGTGGAACTGATGAAAGCGGGAGCATCGGATTATCTTCCCAAAGGCAAGGTTTCGCCAGAAACTCTCGCTCGCAGCGTACACAATGCAGTGCGGATTTACCGAGCAGAACAGGAAGCTGAGTTGGCGACTCAACGCTTGCGGGAAAGCGAAGAACGCTACCGCTTCGTGCTGGAAGGTTCCAACGATGGGATTTGGGACTGGGATCTGATAACCCACCAAATTTATTGCAACGATCGCTGTTATGAAATTAGTGGGTTGTCCCCCGATAAGGTAGAAGTTACCTACGATTTATTTTTTCAAGTCCTGCATCCAGACGATCGCTTTAGAATTAGTCAGGCTGTGGCGGCTCATTTGGAAAGTAATGTTGAACTGGATGTAGAATTTCGCCTGTTGCATACTTCTGGAGAATATCGCTACTGCATTGCTCGTGGCAAAGCCCAGCGAGATGCCAACGGACAACCCTTCCGCATGTCCGGGATAATTAGTGATATTACCGCTCGCAAACGGGCTGAAGAATCGCTGCGCTTTTTAGCGGAAGCGTCGGCTTTACTTTCGGCGTCGCTGAACTACGACAAGACGTTGGAAAACCTGGCAAGATTGACAGTGCCTGTCCTTGCCGATTTATGCGTGGTAGATGTCCTTGAGGACGGTGTCGTGCGCCGGATGGGCATTGCTCACGCCGATCCCAGCCAACAAGAGCAGATACAACAATTGCGCCACCGCTATCCGCCCGCTCTCAATAGCAATCATCCCGCCATGGAGGTGTTGCGTACAGGTATCCCCAAACTCGTGCCAGAGATTACCGACGAGGAGTTAGTTGCTGCCACTCAGGACAACGAACACCTAAAACTTGTACAAGAGCTGAGATTTAAAGCCTATATCATTGTGCCACTATTGGTGCGGGGGCGAGCTCTGGGTACGATTTCATTGGTGTCTACTCAAGAGGGGCGTCCTTATGGGGCAGCTGACTTAGCACTGGCAGAAGAACTAGCTCGTCGTGCCGTCTTATCGATCGAAAATGGTCAGCTGTATCGCGAGACTCAGGAGACGAGCGAAAACTTGCGTCAGGCGATTTTAATCTTAGGAGAGCAACAGCAGCAACTGCGAATTTTACAGCAGCTGACCAACTTACTCAACCAGCGCCTGACGGACTTGCCGGGTTTGTTACGGGAGATGGTTAAAGGCTTAGTGGGTGCGATCCCCGGTGCTCAGTTTTGCTTCATCATGCTCAACAATCCCCAATGCGATGGGTTGGTACTGACGGTGACGGCAGGTAGCGGGACGGAGAAGCTACGGTTAGAAGATGCCTTCTGCCCCAAAAATGGGCTGCTTTCTAAGGTATTTTTGACCGGCCAATCTCAGCTCATTCAGGGGAGCGATTGCCACTCGCCCCGGTTAGAGGAGGTACCTGCGGCAATCTATGCTGTGGCAATTGAGTCGGTGCAGGCAGGGCGGTTGGGAATCCTAGCTATTGGGAATTGGGAAGACGAGAAGGCGTTTGATGAGGAAGATCAAAATCTCCTCGTGGCTGTAGGCGAACAAGCCGCAATCGCGATCGATAATGCCAGGATGATTAAAGCCCTGGAAGAACAGGAGGCACGGTTAGAACGTCAAAACGAGATTCTCGCCGCTCAAAACCAGGAACTCGAACGACAGGGGCAGCAGCTTCAGTTACAAAACCTTCAGCTGTTGGAAGCGGCGCGGTTGAAATCTCAGTTTCTCGCCACCATGTCTCATGAGTTGCGGACGCCCATGAATGCGGTAATTGGTTTTTCTCAACTACTATTGCGTCAGCGTCAAAATCCGCTAACATCTCACCAAGTGGATATGGTCGATCGCATTCTCAACAATGGCAAGCATCTCCTGGCACTGATCAATGAAATTCTTGACCTCTCTAAAATCGAGGCAGGGCGTTTGGAGTTGAAATTAGAACCCTTTAACCTAGAGGCATTAGTTAGAGCGACTACCGATGAACTGCGTGCTTTAGCGGATGAAAAAGGATTGCCCTTATACATCCACACCAATTTAAATAACCCTATCGCCATCAATGATAGCGTTCGCTCGCGGCAGATTTTAGTTAATCTCCTCTCCAATGCGATCAAGTTTACCGAGAATGGTTCTGTGGAGGTGGACGTTCAAGAACTCAATCCCGAACGTTTTGCGATCGTAGTTAAGGATACAGGAATCGGCATTGCAGAAGATGAATTGGAGCATATTTTTGAGGAATTCCGCCAAGTCGATCAAACCCTGACCAAAAAGTACCCCGGTACGGGTTTAGGACTGGCGATTACAGAATCCTTAGTAAATCTCATGCAGGGAAGCATTACAGTTGAGAGCCAACTCGGACAAGGGTCTATATTCCGCATTGAATTACCTAGGGTAGTACAGCCCTCGACTCAAATCATGCATCAGGCGAGCGAGCGCACTACTATTTTCAAACCTGAAAAACCCGAAAATTCTATATTACCGTCTCCCTTCAAAGAGTCTCAAAAGGTTAGGCGGATTTACTAGATAGTTAGTTGTTAGTTGTTAGTTGTTTGTAAAAAATACAAATAACTAACTCTCGCCTCATCCCCCGTCTTTTAAGCGGGGAATGAGTTAATGGTAACTGATTGAAAGGTCAGTTGTGCTGGTTAAATGGGTGAGTAACTTACCACTTTTTATAAGGAAGAAATTTTCCGGACATAATTACCTTAACGCGATCGCCTTTTGGATTGTCTTCTTTCTCCACATCTAAAGTAAAGTCAATCGCGCTCATAATGCCGTCACCAAACTTCTCGTGAATCACACTTTTCAGCGGCATTCCATACACCTGCATAATCTCATAAAACCGATAGATTAAGGGGTCAGTAGGAATCACTGGTTCTAAAGAGCCTTTTACAGGATATTCAGTCAGTGCTTGGGCAAATTCAGGACTCAGTCCTAAAGCCGATACAATCTTACTAGCTTCATCGTCTGATGCACTAGCTTGGCGGTAAATCACAGCAGCAATCCAGACTTCATCGCGTCCGACAATCTTTTCTAAGTCAGAAAAGCTCAGTCCCATTTCTTTTTTAGCCGTTAAAAGTTTTTGGGTAATCTCTGAGATTGCCATTACACACTCCTCATCAAAAGCTTTCATCTAGACATTTAGCTAGCCCTATTCAAGCGGTTGTGCCAATGCAAAAACTGTAACATCGTACACAGCAGTAGTTCTCATATTCTGAAAAGTCGTATCTCGAACTATCACGCTCCTATTTAAATCGTGAATACACAGGCAAGAAGAGGGCTGAGAGAATCAGGAATAAGAACCCAAAGAAATAAGCTAGACAAGTAGATTTCTTGCATAAGTGCCAGAGTACTAGAGATAGGTACTAAAAACTCTTAGCCAATTAGCTGTTCCCAAAGCCAGATTCTATGAGTGCTGCAACTAACTTACTTTATAACTATCAAGTTGGGGGAAGTCTTCCCATTGAGGCCCCCAGTTATGTCATGCGACAGGCAGACTCTGACTTGTACAACGCACTCAAAAGCGGAGACTTTTGTTACGTACTCAACTCTCGGCAGATGGGGAAGTCTAGCTTGCGGGTACGCACGATGCAGCGGCTAAAATCTGAGGGCATTGCTTGTACAGGGATTGACATTACCGCAATTGGCACTTGGGATATTACACCCGAACAATGGTATGCCGGAGTAATTGATGAGATTGCCCGCAGCTTAGGGTTGTATCAAACATTTGATTTAGAACACTGGTGGATCAACCATAGTCGGCTGTCTCCTGTCAATCGTTTCAGTAAGTTTATCAACGAAGTTTTGCTCAAGTTGATTCCCCAAAATATTGCGATTTTTGTGGATGAAATAGACAGCCTGCTTAGCTTAAATTTCAACAGCGATGACTTTTTTGCTGTGATTCGGGATTGCTACAACAAACGAGCAGATTATCCCGAATATCGACGACTAGCGTTTGCACTAATTGGAGTAGCAACACCTTCAGATTTAGTGTCTGACAAGCGACGCACACCGTTTAATATTGGTCGGGCGATTGAAATGACAGGCTTTCAACTCCACGAAGCAAGAGCCTTGGCTATCGGATTGGCGCAAAAATCGAGCAATCCTCAAGTGTTGCTGCAAGCAGTATTGGGCTGGACAGAAGGTCAACCGTTTCTCACCCAAAAAATCTGTCAGTTAATCCGAAAAGCTGAATCTCCGATTCCCACAGGAAGGGAGCAAGAGGGGATAGAAGAGTTGGTGCAAAAGCGCATAATCTGGAATTGGGAAGCGCAAGATGAACCAGAGCATCTTAAAACGATACGCGATCGCATTCTGTGTAACGAGCAACGCGCTTCTCGCCTGCTAGGACTGTATCAGCAAGTCTTACAACAGGGTGAAGTGGCAACGACTGATAGTTCCGAACACATGGAATTGCGGCTAACGGGATTAGTCGTCAAACGGGAGGGGAAATTAAGAGTTAATAATCGCATTTATCAGCAAGTTTTCGACCAAGAATGGGTCGAGCAAGCACTCGCCAACTTGCGTCCCTACGCCGAGGCAATAACAGCTTGGTTAGCGTCCGACTGCCAGGATAAATCTCGACTATTGCGCGGTCAAGCCTTGCAAGAAGCCATTGAATGGAGAGCAGGGAAAAGCTTGAGTCATCAAGATGTGCAATTTTTAGATGCCAGCCGAGAATTAGAAAAACAAGAATTTCAACGCGCTTTAGACGCAGCCTACAAGGCAAATCAGATCTTATCCACCGCACAAAAGAAAGCTTATCGATTCATTGGTTTTGGTGCTACTATCCTGAGCTTATCCTTGGTTGGAGCAACCATAGCAGGAGTACGCACTAGCAATGCCTTTAGAGTTGCACGAATCGAGCAGGATGCAACGACTGCTTTGCAACAGTCTAATCTCGCACCACTTGATGCTTTAATATCAGCGATGCAGAGCGGACAAGACTTAAAATCCTTAGTCCAAGCCAATCTCCCTCTAGAAAACTATCCAACCGTCACTCCACTATTGGCTTTACAGACGATTCTCGATAACATCCGTCAAACCAATCAAATCGACACGTATCAAAAAGGTGTCAACAGTCTCCGTTATTTCCGAAAGGACGAGCGAATTCAGCAATTTGTGACCGCTGGAGATGATGGGAAGATAAAGTTGTGGAATCGCTTGGGACAACAGCTATCAGAACTGGAAGCGCATCCTGGCAGTCAGATCAAAAGTGTCGAGTTTAGCTCAGACAAACAAAAATTTGCGACAGCTGCAATAGATGGCACGGCGAAGCTGTGGGAACTTAGTCACAGCAATCCCGACAATCTCAAGGCAGCTAAGCTAGTAGCTCAATTTAAGGGGCATCGGGGCGGTATCAATAATATCCGATTTACGCGAGATGGCAGCGAAATTATCACCACTGGAGAGGATGGAACGCTCAGACTGTGGACGCTTAGTGGCAAGCTGCGATTAAAAATTCAAGCTCACAATGGGAGCATCAAAAGCCTCAATATCAGTCCGAATGGCAAGCAAATTGCTACGGGTGGCAATGATTCAATGGCAAGGTTGTGGAACTTTAGCGGCAAGCAACTAGCTGAATTTAAGGGTCATCAGGGTAGTGTTAACAGTGTTTGGTTTAGCCCGGATAACCAACAACTGGCAACGGCTGGAGATGACGGTATGGTCAGGCGATGGAACCTGAATGCTAAGCTGTTGCAGGAATTTACAGCTCATGAGGGCAGCATCGGCAGCGTTCGTTTTAGCCCAATAGATGGCAAACAACTGGCTACATCTGGAAAGGACGGCACTATCGGGTTGTGGGATCTTAATGGCAAGCTGTTGGCCCAATTCAAGGGTCATCAGGGCAGTGTTGAAAGCATCCGGTTTAGCCCCGATGGTAAGCAACTAGCGACAGCGGGTAAGGATGATGGCACGGTAAGGCTGTGGAATATTCCAGAAAAACAGTGGGTCAAATTAGAGGGGCATGATGGCAGTGTGAACAGTGCGCGCGTGAGTCTGGATAACAAGCTGGTCGCAACAACTGGCGAGGATGGCATGGTAATGCTATGGGATCTCAATGGCAAGCTGTTGAAAAAATTTAAAGCTCAGGATGGCAGTATCGAGAGCATCCGTTTCCGACCGTTAGATGGCAAGGAAATTGCTACAGCTGGAACAGGTGGCACGATAAGACTGTGGAATCTTGAGGGAAAGCTTTTGAAAGATCTCAATAGCCATCAACCCGTTGCCCAGAGTATCAACTTTAGCCCGGATGGCAAGCTCTTGGCATCCGTTGGTAATGACGGCACGGTAAAGCTTTTGGATCTTAATGGCAAGCTGTTGGCACCGCCTTTTAAGGGCAATGGTCGCAACGTCGAGAGTATCCGATTTAGCCCGGATGGGAAGGAACTGGCTATGGCTGGAGATGATGGCAAGCTAAGGCTATGGGACATTAAAAGTAGGCAGTTGAAAGAAATTAAGATTCATAAGGGCAGTATCAACAGTGTTAGTTTTAGTCCGGATGGCAAGGAACTGGCTATAGCTGGAGATGATGGCAAAGTTAGGCGGTGGGAGCTATCAGGAAAGCTGCGGGCAGAATTTAACAGTTATCAGGGCAGCATCAAAAATATTAGTTTTAGTCCCGATGGAAAGCTCATTGCTACTGCTGGAACTCATGGCACGGTAAGACTGTGGGCTTTATCCGGTCAACAGGTGGCAGAATTTAAAGGGCATCAGAACATTGTCAGCAGTCTCGGTTTTAGCGAAGATGGCGAGCTGTTGGTGACGGCTGGCAAGGGTAGTGGTGGTATGGCAATCCTATGGCGAGTTAGAGGATTAGATGAACTGCTCACTGAAGGCTGCGACTGGTTGAGCAATTACTTTGATACCCATCCTGAAGCCCTCAAGAAGCTGGACGTGTGTCAAAAAAGGTAGATAGTAATGGGTAATTGGGAATAGGAGGAAACTGTTGACAACGGTCTATCGCATCAATGACCCTATTCCGGTTAAAGGGGATTGCCGGTAAAGTAATTAAGTTGCAATGATTCTTGCATAAGTGGCAGGAAACGAGAGATAAGTATTACAGACACTTAGCCAAATTGGCTGTTGCCAGAGCGAGATTCTATGAGTGCCGCAACTAACTTGCTCTATGACTATCAAGTCGGCGGAAGTCTCCCCATTGATGCACCCAGTTATGTGATGCGACAGGCAGACTCTGACTTGTACAACGGAGTCAAAGCGGGGGAGTTTTGTTACGTGCTCAACTCTCGGCAGATGGGAAAGTCTAGCTTGCGAGTACGCACGATGCAGCGGCTAAAGTCCGAAGGGATTGCTTGTGCGGCGATTGACATTACCGCAATTGGCACCTGGGATATTACACCCGAACAATGGTATGCCGGAGTGATTGATGAGATTGCCCGCAGCTTAGAGTTGTATCAGACGTTTGATTTAGAACGCTGGTGGCTCAGCCATAGTCGGCTGTCTCCTGTCAATCGCTTCAGCAAGTTTATCGACGAGGTTTTATTGGAAATAATTCCGCAAAAGATTGCGATCTTTGTCGATGAAATAGACAGTATTCTTAGCTTAAATTTCAACAGCGATGACTTTTTTGCCGTCATTCGGGATTGCTACAACAAACGAGCGGATCATCCTGAGTATCGACGATTAACCTTTGCACTAATTGGAGTAGCAACGCCCTCAGATTTAACAATCGACAAGCGACGCACACCGTTTAATATTGGTCGAGCAATTGCAATGACGGGCTTTCAACTCCACGAAGCTAAACCTTTAGCAGCGGGATTGGTGCAAAAAGCCAACAATTCCCTAGCCGTACTGCAAGCCGTGTTGGACTGGACGTCGGGTCAGCCGTTTCTTACCCAAAAAATATGTCAGATGATCCGCACAAGTGAAGCGGAGATTCTAGCAGGAAGTGAGGAAAAGTGGGTAGAAGAGTTGGTGCAAAAGCGCATCATTGGCAACTGGGAAACCACCGATGAACCGGAGCATCTTAAAACAATACGCGATCGCATTTTATCTAACGAGCAACGTGCTTCTCGCCTACTAGGCCTGTATCAGCAAATCTTACGACTGGGTGAAGTAATCGCTTCTGACAGCCCCGAACATATGGAATTGCGGCTAACAGGATTGGTTGTCAGATGCGAGGGAACATTAAGAGTGTATAACCGCATCTACGAATCAGTTTTCGACCCGCATTGGGTCGAGAAGGAATTAGCCAATCTCCGTCCCTACTCCGAGGCGATAAGCGCTTGGCTAACATCTCAGTGCCAGGATGAATCTCGACTATTGCGCGGTCAAGCCTTGCAAGAAGCCATTGAATGGAGAGCGGGGAAAAGCTTGAGTCATGAAGACGTTCAGTTCTTAGAGGCCAGCCTGGAATTAGAAAAACGGGAAGTGCAACGTGCGTTAGAGGCAGAACGAAAAGAACGAGAATTGGCAATAGCAGAAGCGGAAATTGCCAGAGAGGCGGAAAAAACAGCTAACGAAGCTGCCAAAACAGCAAGTCAGCTCTTAGCTACAGCGCAACAGAAAGCCAAGCGAACCACTAGTATCGGGTTGACTATTCTCGCAGCGTCCTTGATTGGGGCAACCATCGCAGGGGTATGGGCAAACAATGCCCTAAGAGTGACGCGAATCGAGCAAGCAGGAGCTACGGCTTTGCAACAGTTCGATCTCGCCCCAATCGATGCTCTAGTGTTAGCAATGCAGAGCGGACAAGACTTGCAAGGCTTGGTTAATCATCATCGCTCTCTGGAAAACTATCCAACCGTCAGCCCGCTATTAGCCTTACAGACAATTCTCGATAACATCCGCCAACGGAATCAAATCAATACTTATCAAAGAGGCGTCAACAGCGTCAGCTTTAGCCGAGATGGTAAGCTCCTAGCTATGGCGGGAAAGGACGGGACAGTACAGTTGTGGAACATCAATGGGAAGCGGTTGAGAGCCTTTCCGGTGCATCACAAAAGTGTCAGAAGTGTCCGTTTTAGCCCCGACGACAATCTCCTCGCTACGGCTTCTGAGGACGGGACAGCAAAACTTTGGGATCTTAAGGGCAAGCGCTTAGCAGAATTTAAGGGTCATCAAGGCAGTGTCAACAATATCCGTTTTAGTCCCACTGCCAAGCTCCTAGCTACATCCGGCGATGATGGCACTCTCAGGCTGTGGACTCTCTCAGGGCAGCAATTAGTAAAATTTAAGGCTCATAAAAACAGTATCAACAACCTCAGCTTTAATCCAGATGGCAGGCTACTGGCCACTGTTGGCAAGGACGGTTTGGGAAAGATTTGGGATCTCCAGGGAAAGCTCGTGGCAGAACTTCGAGGTCATAACGGTAGTGTGAACGGTGTTAGTTTTAGCCCAGATAACCAGCAACTGGCGACGGCTGGAGATGACGGCACCCTCAGGCTGTGGAAGGTTAGTGGAGAGACCTTAACAAGCTTTAAAGCTCATGAGGGCAGTGTCGAAAGTATCCGTTTTAGCCCGGATGGCAAGCTGCTTGCAACAGCAGGAAAGGATGGCAAAGTCAGGTTATGGAACCTGAATGGAAGCCTGTTAGCCCAATTCAAGGGTCATCAGGGCAGTATTTGGAGCATCAATTTTAGCCAGGATGGCAAGCAACTGGCGACAGCTGGCAGGAATGATGGCACGGTTCGGTTGTGGCAAGTTCCAGAGAAGCAGTTCATCGAGCTAAAGGGACATCAAGGCAGTATTAACAGCGTTCGTTTTAGTCTAGATGGCAAGCAACTGGTGACAGGCGGCGAGGATGGAACAGTAAAGCTATGGAATCTCAATGGCAATCTGCTGGGTCAGTTTAAAAGTCATCAGGGTAGTGTCGAGAGCATCAGTTTTAGCCCCAATGAAAAGCTTCTGGTGACAGCAGGCAGGGACGGAACAGTGAAGCTGTGGAATCTCAATGGCAAGCTTTTGGCAGAGGGCAAGGGTCATCGGGGCAAGATTCGGAGTATTAGGTTTAGCCCGAATGGCAAGCTCTTGGCGACAGCAGGCGATGACGGAACAGTGAAGCTGTGGAATCCCAATGGCAGGCTCTTGGCAGAGGGCAAAGGTCATCGAGCTAAGGTTGTAAGTGTTAGGTTTAGTCCGAATGGCAAGCTCTTGGCGACAGCAGGCGAGGATGGCACGGTCAGACTTTGGAATCTCTCAGGCAAGCAGGTCGATCAATTTAAAAGTCAAGAGGGTAGTCTTAATGCTGTCAGTTTCAGCCAGGATGGTCAGCTAGTTGCTATCGCCAGAGATGACGGTACGGTAAGGCTGTGGGATTTATCAGGAAAGCAGTTGCCAGGATTTAAGACGTATCAGGGCAGTATTAAAAACATCAGTTTTAGTCTAGATGGTAAACAAATTGCTACGGTTGGAGATCATGGCACAGTAAGGCTGTGGACGTTGTCAGGGCAACAGGTGGCGGAATTTAAGGGTCATCAGGACATTGTGAGAAGTCTTAGTTTTAGTCCAGATGGGAGGCTGTTGGCGACAGCAGGAGAGGATGGTACGGCAATCTTGTGGCACATTAGAGGATTAGATGAACTGCTCGCTGAAGGCTGCGATTGGCTCAGAGATTACTTTGATACCCATCCTGATGACCTCAAGAAGCTAGAAGTCTGTCAAATTAAATAACTGACAAAATTTGTAATCTGTGAGGGCATAGCAATGCCATGCGCCTTATATATTCAAGGAAACTGCTGTAACTGACTGCTCAACTTGACCGCACGGCTCGATTCAAGACACGATGGTAGTCTGGGAGGTTTCTTCCTGACTCCATCCCACGACTTGTAAGATGGCGCTAACTGTTAATTTCTGCAATCTGTAGAGGATGTCATTACCCATAGAGGATAACTTGCAATCTTTAAATGAAGCATTCCTCTTAAAAAGGATCGCCCAGCAAGACCAATCTGCACTAGCACAACTTTACAATCGCTACGCGCGGGTCATCTACGCGGTTGCCTTCAAAAGCCTAGGGTCAGTTGAAGAAAGCGAAGAAATCGTTTTAGATGTTTTTTCCCAGGTCTGGCGTACAGCGGAACACTATGATGTCACCAAAGGTCGAGTGGACACTTGGTTGTTTATGATGACCCGTAGCCGAGTGTTAGACCGTTTACGGAGCTTACAGCGAACCACAAAGACTCAAAATGCTTCAGTGAAAGCTGAGATCCAATCGATAAAAGTTAGCGTAGATCCAGTAGAAGATGTTTTGACGAGAGAGCGCCGTACTCAAGTATTAGCAGCACTGAGTCAACTTCCAGACGAGCAACGACTGGTCATCGAGTTGGCCTACTATCAAGGACTGACCCATAGCGAGATTGCCTCTCAAACTGGGTTATCGTTGGGTACTGTTAAAACCCGGATTCGGCTGGGATTGAACAAGCTACGAGCTGCTCTCGGTACTTTGAAATAACGCTAGGATAGGGCTATAGGCCAACAAAGTGTAATGGAAGCTAACGACGCCTGTTTCTGCGAACTTGCCCCGCTCTACACGCTCGATCTTTTGGACGAACAGGAGCGTCGTGTGGTGGAGGATCGGATTGCTGAGTGTCCAGATTTAGCCAGTGAACTTGCAGAATTTCAGGCGGCAGTAGCGGCAATTCCCTACAGCGCTCCACCGGTAGCCATGGCGGCAGATTTGCAGGAGCGTCTTTTTCAACGGATTGGTCAACAAATGCCCAGTGCTGAGTGTGTAGCTCAGGTTCCGTCGCCTCCCGTTGTTCCGCTTGAGCTAGTAATGCGATCGCAAAACCTTGTCTGGCAACCTCACTCTGTACCAGGGGTCACGCTCGCCACACTCCATGTCGATCCAGTAAAACGGGAAATTACGGGGCTACTCAAGGCTGAACCGGGCGTGCGTTACCCGCTTCATCGCCATAGGGCAATTGAAGAGATGTTTATGCTAGAAGGTGATTTGGCGATCGCAGGAGAAGTTTACGGTGCCGGTGACTATATCCGCTCCCACCCAGGCTCGTCTCATGCACCAGAAACTCGTGGCGGCTGCATGTTCTTTTTCCGCACGTCACTGGATGACGAGTATCCAGACTTTACGGCACAATAGCTTGCCTACAGTTGCAATGCCCAGGCGAGAAAGCGTTCTGTGTAGTAGAGCGCTAACTGATTGCTCACCCCATTGAAGACAGCATCAAACGCATGTTCCGCCCAGGGAATTTCCAAAAAGATAACCTGACTGCCGACAGCCTGCAAGCGATCGCCCAGAGTTCGCCCAAATTTAGCTTGTATGATATGGTCTTGACCCCCATACACGAGCAATGATGGGGGTTGCGGCTGACTCACGTAGCTAATGGGAGACGCTTGCCGATACAGTTCAGGCAGTTCATCCGGTGAACCACCCAAAAACGCCTTGAGAACGGCGCGAACGTCGATCGGGTCTGGATGCGGTAAGTCGTAATAGCCTTTCGTCAGATTAACAGGTCCATAATAGTTAACCACCGCTCGAATACGTGGAGCATCGGGACGGTAAGCGGCTAACATCGCCAGATGAGCACCTGCCGAGCGTCCCAATAAGGCGATGCGCTCTAAATCGGTTTCGTACTCAGTCGCGTGCTGCTGAATAAAAGCTAGTGCTGCTTGCACGTCTTCAATTTGAGCAGGAAAGCGGTAGCGGGGAGCATGGCGATATGCGATCGCCCAAACCACATATCCACGAGCTGCCATGTAGCGATTGAACTCTGCATTATCACTGGGACTCCCTCGTTGCCATGCACCACCGTAAATTACGACAATCGCTGGATACCTCCCAACTTGAGGCGGTTGATAGATATCAAGCGTCAGAGACACCCCGTCGGGAGCAGCAAACGGGATGCCCGAAGTATAGCGGACTTGACGGGTGGGAATTCCTCGAAACACATCAGCCAGGACAAACGGTTGGGGGCGCATCTGTGCTTGCACTGACTGAGGAATTTTTGTCAGGTAATCTGCACCCAACGCTTGAACCATCGCTGTATCTGCCTGCCGATTGGTCGCGGGAAGTTGGCTCACGGGAAGGAGGCTAACGATCAATCCTGCAACGCCAAAGGCCAGAGCAACGCGGCGAAGCCAAATCATTTTACTTGTGAGGGCTAACAAAATAGCGATCGCATTTAATCCTACCAGCCAGGGGCTGACTTCTGGTGCGCCCACGCTCAACGGTAGGAGAGAAAAAGTTGGAGCTGGAATCACAATCCAGGCACTCAAAAAAAGCCCCAACCCCGAAAGCAGCAAAAGCAGGATTTTGTAGGCTTCTGGAATGAATTTCAACATAGGCTAAGGCGTTCCTCCTCAAGGATCGACATTCTGTGCTGTCTACCAAGACCTGAGAATTCCGGATTATAGCCGAGTTCTTGGATAACGCCGTTTTAAGCCAAATGGCACTGACTTAAGGAGAAAGTTACAGGTATTAGAAAAAACGCGGACTTGGGGGTTTCCCCAAGCCCCCATTGGAGGACAATCGTCTCCCCCTCTCCCGCCCGCGCAAGGGTTGATTAATGGTTCAGTCAGTACGCCATTCGTCTTAAGCCAACCGACTAGTTGCCTTAAGTACACCCAGAGGTTGCTCGTTCATGGTTCATGGCAACCAAGATGCCATGAACCATGAACCATGAACAGAAAACCAGATAGCGTTTAGGCGCAGACTCAATCTAGACTGTCAGCACCCAAGCGCTGCGGTTATCAGCATTAACAAACGAGGAAGGTACGATTTCGATATTGACGCCCAATGACTTGAACGTGGCGCGAATTGCCGCCGCGTGAGCCGACTCTGTAGAGCCGATGCTAGCACCTGCCATAATCAGGGCAGGCGTCTTGAGCTTGGCAACTTCAGTGGTGTAAGCAATAGCAGCATCCGTCTCCAAAGCGAGGGCTAATTTGGCAATATTGACATCGGAGTCTACATTGCCTTCTTTCTTCTTGATGTAGGAGGAGACATCGTAGCTAGACTCTGCCTTAACGGGAGTTCCCCCTAAACTTTTGATAGCTGCGGTTAGGGCATCGCGATGCTGCTTGTGATCGGCTTGGTTGCGAAGCGCTAGAGCTAAAACCGCTTTACCTACGTCGGTGTTCGTAAGTTTACCCGCAGCAAAGTTATACGCCCAAATCGCTTGATGCTCGTAGAAGAGCGCATTGTTAAGGATTTTGATATCGTTTTTCTTATCTGTATCTGAAGCCGCAACTGCACGATCGGCAAGTGCTGGGATTCCTAAGGCACCTGCTACACCTGCGATCGCGCCAGTGACCAAAATCCCACGACGCGAGACTGTTTTTGAACGGCGCGAGGGGCTTTGAGCGAAATTGATGTTTTCCTGCTCCACGTCACTAACTCCTGAATAGGCAATCTGAAGTTGTATACGCTGATTCGGTGGAACTGGATCTATCACTCAGAAATTTTTTTTCATGCCTCTTATCACCTCATCGCTACGGATGCGGGTTCCAGCCTTGCTACGACCTTGACACCAAATTCCTCTTCAAACACACCTTTTTTATCATTCAAACTCCACAGTTCTAAGCCGCAGTCATCATCAGGTTTAGAAGGAACGAGATGAAGATGAAGTTCTCTCTCCTGCGGATAGAACTCACAGCGAACTTGTTGAATCGCACCGATTTGGCGTCGATCGAGGGCTACCGCTATGCGTAAGATGGCACTCAGTTGGCTAACCATTTGTCGATGCTTTTTACTAGGCAAACTGCTGAAGTTTTCATGTTTTTTCTTGGGCTTACTTTGGCGGTGGTAACGAGCCAGATTGGCAATGACTTCAATTTCAGATTCTGTAAAGCCGAGAAGTTCGCCGTTGCGAATGAGATAATACGAGTGCTTGTGGTGAGCGGAATGATTGACGTAAATACCACAATTGTGCAAAATTGTTGCTGCCCAAAGCAGTTCTCGTTCTTCTGAATCCCAGATGTGGAGATATCCTTTGGTCTGATTAAACAAACTCATGGCGAAGTTAGCAACGCGATCGCTATAGTCCAAATCGGCCTGATACTTATGAGCCATAGTGAGGACACTACGTTCGCGCACTGAACCTTGGTAACGCAGTCGATCTTCAATCAAACCATGGGTGAGCATCCAGTCAACAATCACTCCTTCTCGGAGCGCTCGCTCGCAAATTGCGATCGACTCCGCACCCAACAGCGTCATCGTTTCCAATAAAATCAAAGCACCTGCAACGATAATTTCCGATCGCCTGTCTGACATCCCTGGAATGGCGACACGTTCGGCGTAATTTAAGGAGGCTAAACGCCGAACAATGTCTTTAATATCTTTGCGACTCAACTGATAACCGTTGAGAGTATTTGGCACGGTACCCAGCTTTTCTCTAGCGTGAATCATCGCTAGCGCCTCAATCGTCCCCGATGTACCAACTAAGCGAGGCTGTTCGCCTGGTTCTACGTGAGCGAGTAACTCCTCAACCGGCCGCTCCATCCTGCCCCGAATGTAAGCTTGTAAATACTGAAACTCGCTGCGATCGATCGGATCGGTTGTAACATACTTCGCAGTGAGGCGAACGGCCCCTACCCTAGTACTGCTCAAAAAACGGGGTTCGTGGCTATCTCCCAAAATCAGTTCGGTGGAGCCGCCGCCAATATCAATAATCATGTGGGGATAATTGTTGAGTTCCATCCCCGACAGGACACCTAAGTAAATCCGCCGTGCTTCTTCTTGCCCCGAAATGAGGTTGACAAATAACCCTAATTCTGAATCAACCCGTTGTAAGAATTCGCGCCCATTTGGAGCTTCGCGCACGGCACTGGTTGCCACGGCGACGATTTGTTCGGCGTTGAAGCTTTTGGCTAGTTTCTGACAGCGTTGCAATGTTGCGATCGCTCTTTCCATTACTTCTGGCTTGAGATCGCCTGTTTTCGGATCGCGATCGCCTAGTCGTACTGTATCTTTTTCTTTAGCAATAATCGAAAACGTTGGTAGCGCTGGGTGAATTCGCACCACCACCATGTGAATAGAATTTGTCCCAATATCAATGGCAGCAAGAATCGGCTCTTGCTCTACAGCAAAAGTGGAAGTTGTCATGGAACTCTCTTTGAGACCTGAATTGAGGAACACAATGTATCCAGGGAGATAACCCTAGCCCAAACCCTATGGATAACGATATCTTTAAAGCGGATTCAGTAAACAGCCACTTAATCCTCTGATAAATCCCTTATAACCAAAAAACGTTCCGGAAAATCAGAGAACTTGCTTTCATCAACTTAGAAACACCGGATTCCCTATAAAAATCGATCGCTAAACATGTGTTCTATGCTCGCTCAGCAACCCCCCAATCATCTGCCCATCTGGCTCACCATCATTCGGCTTTTGCGGTGGGATAAGCCAGCAGGACGCCTGATTTTGATGATTCCTGCGTTGTGGGCAGTCTTTTTAGCCGCTAAGGGAACGCCACCTGTACCGCTAGTCGGTGCTATTATTCTAGGAACCTTGGCAACCAGTGCGGCTGGTTGTGTTGCTAACGATCTGTGGGATCGCAATATTGACCCCCAAGTAGAAAGAACTCGCGATCGCCCGTTAGCGTCTCGCGCTCTGTCTATCAAAGTCGCTGTCGTCGTGGGTGCCGTTGCGATGGGCTGTGCTTGGCTGATCGCAGCCTACCTCAATTCTTTAAGTTATTGGCTGTGCTTTGCCGCCGTTCCTGTTATTCTTCTCTATCCCTCCGCCAAGCGCTTCTTTCCCGTACCACAACTCGTCATGGCAATTGCTTGGGGATTTGGAGTGCTGATTAGTTGGAGTGCCGTAACCGCTAGTCTGGAACTCCCCACCTGGCTACTTTGGGCGGCAACGTTACTGTGGGCATTAGGATTTGACACAGTTTATGCCATGTCAGACCGCGAGGATGACAAGCGCATCGGCGTTAATTCTAGCGCCATATTTTTTGGCGATCGCGCAGCGGAAGCTGTGGGGATTTGCTTTGCCGGTACCGCGGCGTTAATGGTCGCGATTGGTGCGATCGTACCGTTGCATTGGGAATTTTGGCTAGCACTTGGTCTTGCAACCTCAGGCTGGGCTTGGCAATATAGCCGACTGCGCCAACCTGATTTGCCTAGACCCGTTTATGGCGAGATGTTCCGCCAAAATGTCTGGATTGGCTTTGTTTTACTCGCTGGGATGATTGCGGGTTCTATTTTTTGAGTGGCAGAGGAAAGGAAAAGCATGTGAACAGAAAAATCCTGATTGGGGTGATGGGGCCGGGCGCTGGAGCATCTGAGGTCGATCGCAAAAATGCCTATGAACTTGGCAAACTCATTGCTCAAGAAGGGTGGGTGCTACTGACAGGTGGTAGGAATATGGGTGTGATGGATGCTGCCAATCAGGGAGCAAAAGCAGCCAATGGTCTTACCGTCGGGATTTTACCAACAGATAGCGATCGCGGAATTTCTGATGCGGTTGATATTGCCATCTTTACAGATATGGGTAGTGCGCGGAATAACATCAACGTTCTCTCTAGTGATGTTGTTATTGGCTGTGGGATGGGTACGGGTACAGCATCGGAAGTAGCACTCGCTTTAAAAGCGAATAAATCTGTCATTTTGCTGTCCGAGCATCCAGAGAGTCAACAGTTTTTTAAAAGCCTCTCTGCTGCAAGGGTTTCCATTGCCCAAACGCCAGTAGATGCGATCGCAATTGTCAAAGACCTTTTGAGCTGAATCGTAATGGCTTACTCCCTTCCCGTTTAAAGAATACTTATTTTTTTAGGAACCGCAGAGGGCACAGAGGACACAAAGGTATATATGAAGTAGGTAATCTTAGGACGAGAAGGGAGTAAAATTTGTGGTTCCTATCAAGCGAGTTTAATACAGAAATAAATACCCCAGTCAGGGCTGGCAAATAGTTAGTGGTTAAGAGGCTAGTAACTCCAAGATCGTTAACCCTCCACTGCTCCTAAAGCCCTCAACGTTGCCTTCTGCGCTTTCGTTAATCCGATCGCACCAGCGATCTTCATGCCTTCGTAAAGGCGATCGGCTCTCAGGGTTTTGAGGCACTCACCTGTTTTGACATCCCATAGCTTAATCGTCTCATCTTGGCTACTACTGGCTAACCACAGACCAGACGCTCCTAACGTCGCTACCGCTTCGCTATCGGGACTCCATGCGATTGAACGTACCCAACTGGTGTGACCCTGCAATACTTGCTTTTGGGAACCATCGGCAACATTCCACAACCGAACGGTTTGGTCATCACTACCACTAGCGAGGATACGACTATCCGGACTCCAATCTAGTGCCCATACCCCACTGGTATGACCCTGCAACACTTGTAGGCAGTTACCGTCGATGACATCCCACAACTGAACCGAACCGTCATAATTGCCACTGGCGAGTGTTCGGCTATCTGGACTCCAGGCGACTGAGCATACGCTAGTGGTATGACCGTGCAACACTTGTTTTTCACCATTGGTATTGATATCCCACAACCGAATCGAACCGTCATAACTGCCACTAGCGAGCGTCCGACCATCTGGACTCCACGCTACTGAACAGACCCAATTGGTGTGTCCTTGCAAAGCTTGCTTTTCATCACCTTCAACGACATCCCATAACCGCACCGAGCCATCATAACTGCCACTGGCTACAGTACAACCATCCGGGTGAAAGCTGACTGAGCGTATTCCGGCGGTGTGACCGTGCAACACTTTTAGGCACTTACCAGCAGCGACATCCCATAACCTCACACAAGAGTCAAAACTGCCACTGGCTAAGGTACAACCATCCGGACTCCAATCTACTGCCCATACCCAGTTGTTGTGTCCTTGTAAGGTTTGCTTTTCACTCCCTTCAGCGATATCCCATAACCGCACCGAGTTGTCAAAACTACCACTCGCCAAGGTACGACCATCCGAACTCCAAGCCACTGAGCAGACTCCACTGCTTTGTCCTTGCAAAACATGGAGGGATTGACCGGCAGTGACATCCCACAATCTCACTGAGGAGTCAAAGCTGCCACTGGCCAGGGTACGACCATCCGAACTCCAATCTACTGAGCCTACTCCACTGGTATGACCGAGCAAAACTTGCTGGCACTTACCATTGGCAACATTCCATAATCTCACTGAAGAGTCAAAACTGCCACTAGCCAGCGTCCGACTATCTGGACTCCAAGCTACTGAGCGTACCTCATTGGTGTGACCGTGCAACACTTGCTTCTCACTACCAGTAGCGGTATCCCACAACCTTACCGAAGAGCCAACACTGCCACTGGCGAGCGTCCGACCATCCGGACTCCAAGCGACTGCCCAGACCCAATTCGTATGACCGTGTAAAGCTTGTAGGCATCTACCTTCGGCGACATCCCATAACCGAATTGAGCAGTCAAAACTGCCACTAGCTAAGGTACGACCATCCGGACTCCAGGTTAGCGATCGCACTCCACCCGTATGACCGTACAGCACTTGCTTTTCACTACCAATAGTCACATCCCACAATCTGACCGAGGAGTCAAAACTGCCACTAGCTAAGGTACGACCATCCGGACTCCAAGCGACTGCCCAGACCCAATTGGTATGACCCCGCAAGGCTTTTAAGCAGCTACCATCGGCGACATTCCATAACCTCACCACGGAGTCATTACTGCCACTAGCTAGGGTTCGACCATCCGGACTCCAAGCGATCGAGCGTACCCAACCACTATGCCCCTTAAACGCAAACAGTTGTTTGCC
>DATNPT010000303.1:0-8541 GCA_036703075.1 Chroococcales cyanobacterium | reverse complement strand
CCAAGGGGACAACTATCTGACCTTGACCTTGAGATTTGAGCGATTTGAGAGTCAACGTAGCGCCCGTCGGCATGCCTGGTAGACTCAATTTTTGGGATTGGGCCTGCTGTTCCATGCTGACATTGAAGGTCGCAACATTATTTTTAAGCGCAACCAACTCATAGATCGTGCTCTGACTCAGATTGATACCGCTAACGTTGAGCACGGATGCAACGCGCCACTTGGCTCCTATACCAACAGCTTCTTGAGGCAGTGGTGAAGAGGCTTGAGCGAGGGAATTGGAGATTTGTTTAAACAATTGGTTCGCGATCGGGTCGCTGCCCTCAGGCAATTCAATGTTACCAGCTTTGATTTGTCCTCGGTTATCGACGATGGAAGTGCCTTTAAGACCTACTATCCCTTTGATTGCCGATCGCAACCCATTAACCAATTCTGGCGGGCTATTGGGCGCAGGCGTCACATCGGCGTCCGTGAAGGAAAACTGAGAATGAATATCCCCATTAGCCTCCACCTGAGTGATGGTTGTTTCCATTTTCATCACGCTTGCCGGAATTTCAATCGAGGGCATTGGCTGACCGGATAGGGTGCCAACCGCGTCCATAGTGGTCGTAATGGTTGTTATTTGCTTGGTGTTAACTTTAGGTTGAAGGCGTAGTTCTTGTCTGGGTTCAGCTCCTGGAGCGAGCAGTTCCACTTGCGTTGATGCTTTGGGGGGAGTGGAATTAGTGCTATTAGTTTGTGTCAGGAGCAAGGGTGTGGCTGCGCTGACAGGTACAGTTTGAAACTCCAGTCCGCTGCCAGCCAGGAGAGCGCAACAAGAGCTGATGAGTAACGCTTTTTTCATTGATCGAGAGGGAGCATTGATGGATAGGAGCGCTCCAATTCTAACTAAACGAACTCTCCCGTCGTTCTGTTTACCGCTCAAGTCGTCTTAAGACGACTGCATAAGAATTTCAGTCCATATACAATCATCCCTAAAATCCAATATCCAAAATCCAATGACTTCGATTACTCCTCAACCCGTTGATTGGGATGTTCTAGCCTCCGAACTTGCTGGGATAGAACTCATTACCGAACCCACCCAAATTGCCAAACTATCTCTAGACTATTACCACTTCAGCCCAGTTCTCCAGGCAAAACTGAGTGATAAAAGGGGCGATTTAGTTGTTCGTCCCCTCAATGAGGCAGAAGTTCTGCGTGTGGCAGCCGCTTGTGTGAAGCACAAGGTTCCACTAACCGTCAGAGGAGCAGGTACAGGAAACTACGGACAATGCATACCCCTTAACGGTGGCGTGATTCTCGATACTACGCGGATGAGTGCCATTCGCTGGATTAAACCAGGACTAGCCTGTGTGGAGCCTGGAGTGAAACTGGCAGCGTTTGATAAACAGGCACGAGCGACGGGTTGGGAAATGCGGATGGCTCCCTCAACGTACCGCACGGCTACAATTGGTGGCTTTATTGCTGGAGGGAGTGGGGGAATAGGTTCGATTACTTACGGGCAATTGCGCGATCGCGGAAATCTCCACGCCGTTCGCGTCGTCACCCTGGAAGACAAACCGCGCGTCATTGGATTACGGGGAGATGACGTGCAGAAGGTGAATCATGCCTATGGCACTAACGGCATTATCACCGAGTTAGAAATTCCTCTTGGTCCTGCTTATGCCTGGGCAGAACTAATTGTCACCTTTGACGACTTCATGACAGCCGCTCGCTTCGGTCAAGCGCTAGGTAATGCTGATGGTTTGATGAAAAAGCTCATTAGTATTCACGCTTGGCCAATTCCGTCCTACTTTCTCGCCCTGAAAAACTACCTTCCTGACGGCAAACACTGCGCTTTACTGATGATTGCAGAGAGTTGCCTAGAACCGTTTCAGGATTTAGTTCGAGAGTATGGCGGTCAAGTTACTTATCAGAAAACTGCTCAAGAAGCCAGCAGAGGTACCAGCTTAGCAGAATTTACTTGGAACCATACCACATTACACGCCCGGTGCATTGACCCGACGCTCACCTATTTGCAAACGTTCTTTTTTACACTTGACCGGGTCGAGAAAATGTATCACCACTTTGGTGATGAAGTGATGATGCATTTGGAATTCCTGCGCTCGAATGGGCAAGCAATGCCAGCAGCGTTACAAATCGTTCGCTACACAACGGAAGAACGGCTCAATGAAATTATTCGCTATCACGAAGAGCAGGGTGCCTCGATCGCTAATCCTCACACCTACATCTTGGAAGATGGTGGCATGAAAACAGTGAATGTCGAGCAGTTGAAATTTAAAGAAATGGTCGATCCTTACGGGTTGCTCAATCCTGGTAAGATGAGGGGTTGGTTGGAGCGATCGCACTTTCCGCTCGCGTGAAGGTTCAACAATGCCTTGCGTCGGCTGGAGTCCGGCAAAGGCGCTCATTATGAACGATGAGAAGGCGAAGAAGACTCCAGCCATTAGCCCACAACCCAGTGCCGCGAAACGCTTCAATGCGAACTGTTGTTGAGCGATCGGGTGTTGCTGTATCGCTTTATCCTCCAACCAGTTGAGCCATTTGAGTACGGGCAGATGCGATAGCGTTTGCTAACTTTTGCTTCTCGTATCCCACCAACAACAGGCAAGCTCGCTGTCTGGGAAAGAACTACTGCCTTTGATTCACGCAGAGGTTCTGTATTATGAGTAAAGACGTAAAGAAATGTAAAGAGTTATGCAGGACAAAGTCGTTGTTGTTGTTGGAGCCACGGGCGGTATTGGTTGTGCTCTAACGCATAAATTGGTACGGGAAGGGGCAAGTTTAGTACTAGCAGCAAGAAAAAGCGATCGCTTAGCTGCATTAGTGTCTGATTTACCAGCAACGAATAGAGAACGGATTTTGACCGTACCGACAGACATCACAGACCCAACTCAAGTGAAAACGCTAATGGAGAAGGCTGTTGCTCAGTTCGGTCGAATTGACGTTCTGGTAAATGCCGCAGGTGCTGGGGTGATGAAGCAGTACAACAAGGTGGAACCGAACGATCTCGATACAATGCTCGATCTCAATCTCAAAGGTAGTTTTTACACCTGTCAGGCAGCCGCAGAGGCAATGAAAGAGCATAGATCTGGTCACATCTGCAACATCATCGGAATTTTAGGTAAGCACTCCATGGCGATGGCATCCGCTTACTGTGCTTCTAAGTTCGGTGTAGTTGGGTTCAGCAAGTGTATGGCAGATGAACTGAAGCGCTTCGGCATCAAATTCACGCTGTTCTACTTTGGCGGTGTTGATTCTCCGTTTTGGGACAATGTTAGCTTGAAAGTAGACCGCTCAAAAATGCTCCAACCAGAAACAGCAGCAGACGCCATTTTGTTCGCGCTGAAGGCTGAGCCGCAAGCGGTACCGATGGAAATTAATATTCAGCCAGAAAGCCACTTATTCTTCTAAGCGAGGCGAGATCGACCCAATTCCAAGCAGCAAAGTTATGCAGCAAATTTTGCCACGAGTAGGCGATACATCGTAGCAAAAATATAGCGATTCTCGATTGAGTGGAGTATAGCTAACATCTGCCCTGGAGTCCTCTGCCTTACAACCATCAACCCTGTACCTCATCCAAATGCAAACCGCTATAAAATGCGATCGCTGGTTCGGAGGCTGTCGTCAACGGAGGAAGCAACTAATTAGCCAGAGAATCAAAAATGTCACCAGTGTTGCAAACCTTAGCGAACCGATGCTAGCGATTGGTGTTGTTACTACATAATTGGTCAATAAAGTACCTATTCCCAAACCGACAAGGAGACCGATTAGAGCAATTAGTACAGCGCGACCAAATCGTCCCTCTTTGCGATTGAGGAAGTAAATACTACATCCAAAGCCCAACGCCAGAGTCAAGGGTAAAATTTCCTCAGACCCGGCAAAAGCCGTCCAAGCGCCTAATCCCAGGTATGAAACAGCAGGCCAAAGCATCTCTCCTGCTGCTGGGGTATCAAACATCTGTTGCAGCCAAGCTGGAGATTTACTAACTGGAACTTGGGGAAAACTCGGCGGTGATTGAGATAATTTTTCCGGAAAACGAATGCGTTCCGGAACCTTGATTTTTCCTTCTTGGCGCATTCTGAGGCGATCCATGATAATTGCATCATAGGCAGCCTCTACCGTTTCTATCTGCTTTTGGTCGCCACGATACTGCTGCATCAGGCGTCCTTTAGCATCCTGAATTTCATCAAAAGAAGCGTCTTCCTTGACCCCAAGCTTTTCATAGGGACTTTGATCGCTCATTCAAAACCTCCGAGACATCCCTTCTTTTCACTCGTATAACAGCGACTCTACACTGGTTATATATTAGCTACCACTGACGCTCAACACTGACGAACGCTACCGACAGGTATCCGTTAGTCAAGCGCGAGGGTCACTCCAACTCTCCTGCATGCTAGTTTAGCCTGATCCCCGGACATCAGCGCTGTCGCAGACAAACACTTTAACTTTGCTGCGAGCTACACTGACGCTTGTGCCTGAGTAAGGCCATGCTGTTGGGGAACTTCTCGACTAAGCAATTGAGCTTGGATGTCGATAGCTATTGGCATCGCTGAGTTCTACGACGATAATTGTCTAGAATGCTCAAAACACCATTGGTGTCCAAAATCCTGCGTTTTGATTCCCGATCCAATCTCTTAAGGAGAGTATTATCCAAAATGCTCGATACATCACTGGTGTCCAAAATCCTGCGTCTTGCTCCCTGATTCAGTTCTCCGTGGAAAGTTATGACCATGGCCTCTGCCAAGATTCTTGTCGTGGATGACGACCCGGCAATCCGAAATTTAATTCTTCGCTTCTTAAGCCAGAAAAACTATCAGATGCAATCTGCTCATGATGGTAAGACGGCTCTAGCATTATTCGCGCAGTTCAATCCAGATTTAGTAATTCTGGATGTGAATCTGCCCGATGCCCTCGGCTATAACCTTTGTCAGGAAATGCAGAGCCGTACTGATGTCTTTGTCCTCATGCTCACTAGTCGAGCTGATGCTGCTGACAAAGACAAAGGCTTTAAACAGGGTGCTGATGACTACATCACCAAGCCTTTCGATTTGCAAGAATTAGAAAACCGAGTCGCCGCAATTTTGAAACGTCAGCGGGTTGTTACCGCTACCGAACAACAACGACTTGTCTTTGACAAGTTGGTGATCGATCCAGGTCGTCGAGAGGTGACTATCGACAATGAAATTGTCCCTTTAACTGCTTTGGAATTTGACTTGCTACATTTTCTCGCCTGTCATCCCGGTCGGGTGCTGCGTCGCTCCGAGTTAATCCAGGAAGTGTGGGAGTACGATTATGTGGGAGACCAGCGAGTCGTTGATGTCCATATCGGTCAAATCCGAAAGAAGATTGAAACGGATTCAAGTCAGCCGTCCCTCATTCAAACCGTTCGAGGCGTCGGTTACAAATTTGAGGCTCCTTCCAATCAAAAGAATGGAAAGCCAGAGTCCTAAAACCGCGATTGTCAGCAAATGATGGCATAGCCTCAATTAGCAACAGCTACCGGGTACAGGGTGCTCGCTCATTTTCTATCCTTGCAAAACGATCGCTTTTTAAAAGCTGATACCCGTGAAAAGCTTGCCAAATCTTGGAATGTGGGTCGAGCGCTTCTAGCCTGCTCTCGAACAGGCTAGAAGAGAGTAGACTTGGGACTCTCAGCTTAGGATTGAGAGGACGTAGCAACGTGGTTGTTAGATTCTGTCGATGACGCCTCCTGATTGGCGACTGGCTTAGCTTCAGGTAAGGTTGGGTTCTGCGCGACTTGTTCGAGTTGCTCTGCCTCGCGCTTAAACTCGGACTCAAACTCCTTAGAGGCATCCTGGAACCCTCGGATAGCCTTCCCCAGACTCCGGCCGATTTCTGGCAGCTTCTTGGGTCCAAACACCAACAGGGCAATAACCAGAATTAGCGCCATTTCCGGCAAACCAATCCCAAAAACGTTCATCTAATGACCTCCTGTAGCTTGTCAAGGGAAGAGCTTAAGTCCTCAGTATAGAACTTATACGCTGGATAGGTTGGTTCAACTCCTAACAAGCCAGAAGAGGCAGTCGTTTTTGGAAACAAAAAATTCCCACTCGCTTGAAGCTGTGGGACTTTCCAGTAGTATCCCAACCAAGTCGGGACGTTAAAAATCGAGTAGGGAACGATTAGAGATGAGAAAATAGCCAGTTATTGTCCCAAGCTTCTCCAATCAACCTTAAAGCCCTCCAACACGAGGGAGGAATTGTAGATCTGCAAGATAATCAGCAAAAAGACGAAAAATAACAGCATGAAAACGCCCATCAGCGGCGTAGTCCCCCAACCAGGAGCAACTTTACCGTACTCAGAGTTTAGGGGCTTAAGAATATCTCCCAACCGGGTCCGTTGTGCCATGAGTCACCTATGATGAATCTCAATAGATTTTTTGTAATGTTCCGTAATATTATAGAGGAATAGAACTCATAATTTATCTAAATCATGGAACCCGCAACAGTTCTTAGCATTTCAATCGTAGTTTTTGTAGTCGCCGTGACCGCCATATCAATTTACACGGCTTTTGGACCGCCCTCTGCGGAATTGAACGATCCGTTTGAAGATCACGAAGATTAATTTTCATTAAGGAACCGTTAGATTGTGGAGATCGCACCTTTGCTCAGTAGGAGCTGACGCTTCACCATCTTCTCAGTCATCTTTAAAAAGCTTAATAACCTTAGCCGGACGCTATCTTGTTTTTCAAATCGTCAGATAGCGTCTTATTCTCTCATACAACATCAGCGAGCAACGATGGAGTTTTGGGGAAGAGTAGGAGATGCTCAGGAGATTGCATTTTCATTGAGTTGTCCGGCTCGATCGCTCAAGTGCAAACGTGGCGACTTTCCAGGGCGCAAGACTAAAGGGTTGTCCGCTTGCCATGGAAGTAGTTTGCTCTAACAGATCGACAGGATGAGCCAAGCTTAAGCCCAAATCACTCTCCAGTGAAAGCTCGGCTGATTCACCGTGGCATTCATAGCATCTTAAAATCCATTGCTCGGCAGCGTCCTCCGATGACTTTAGGGTCATCAGCACTAAATTTTCCGCTGGCAAATCTAACAATCGACCCATTGGTTGCAAGGCTTTAGGGCTAGTAGCATCGACAGGAATGCGATCGAGGGCTGTCAGTGGCAAACTCAACTCATAACCTCTGCGAACTGTACCCGCCGATTGCCAACTGCCACCGTGAGGATAGAGAGCATACGTGAATTGGTGAATACCTCGATCGGCATCTGAATCCGGCCAACAGGGACTTCTCAGTAACGTAAGACGTAACTGAGAGGGCTGGGAATCATAGCCGTATTTGCAATCATTGAGCAAGCTAACACCGTATCGATTTTGGATGTTGGATTTCGGATTTTGGATGGAAGCATTGCTAGTTAAGTTTGATTGGCTTTGATGATGTTCAGTAGGTTCTAGTTGAGTGTCAGTCAAATCTACCCAACGCAAGGCTGGAACTTCCCATTTAGCTTGCTCAGCCGGTGTCTGAGGTCGAGTAGGGCGTTGAATGGCACCGCAGGGAATTTCATAGGTGGCATAGTCAGCTTCCAGGTTCAAGGGGAAAGCGGCTTTCACTAAGACATGGCGTTCCTGCCAGTCTACAGTTGTGATAATTTTGAGAATTGGCGATGCGGCATCAAGAATGTAATCGTGGCAAAACTCGGACTGCCCTAACTGGCGCACGACGCGCAGACGCGATCGCAAAATTCCTCGATCTATCCACTGAATCGATTTCAGTTCGCTTGGGGGTAAGGGATGTTGAGTGTAATTTGGGTCAATGTTCCAGGCATCCCAATATTGACCCTTGTCCTCAAAGGCTTGCAGTTGATTTCCAGAACCACTGAGAACTTCTCGTTGATGAGTTTTATCGAAAACGCTGCTCAAGTCTCCAGTGTCGGCATCAACAACAACCCTTAGCACTTCGTTTTCTAAAACCCACTCGTTTTGCTGTGGGATAGCGTTGTGGGAGGTAGGGGCAAGGCATGCCTTGTCTCCACTGGATTCTCGATGGCAACGAGATAACCAAAAGACACGATATCCGACGGAAGGAATATCCTTGGCTAGAAACAGCAGTGTTGTTTTCTCAGATAGCTCAGATAGGAGTTTTTGTCCTGAAATGTCGTAAATTTCCCAAGATGTCTCATCCGATGACTGCGGCAAGGAAACGGCAACAAGTTCTGAACGCTGCCAATTGACAGAGTTGAAGACGATAAAGGGTTGAGCGTCGGGTGGCGGTGGTGGAGGTAGGGCAATTTGAGATGCGATCGCTTTTAACGATTCTTCTACAATCGCTACAGCAACTTGCTCTACTTCCTGCCATGCTTGGTTAGCTTCCACAAACACTTCTGGAATCGATGTCCCCGGTAAAATGTCGTGGAATTGGTTGAACAGTACCTTTTTCCAGGCGTCTTCCAGTTGTTGTTTGGGATAGTGGCTGCCAGCGCTCAAAGTCGATAGAGAGGCAAAAAGTTCTGCTTGGTACAACAATCCCTCACAACGACGATTCCAACGCTTTTGGTCGGCATGAGTGGT
>DATNPT010000286.1:0-14319 GCA_036703075.1 Chroococcales cyanobacterium | reverse complement strand
GATAAATACGGGAGTTGTCTTTTCCTGCATCCAGGTAATTAGATTCCCAAACACTCGCCGAGACGTGCCAGAATCTCCATCCATGCCACTAGCAATATTGCCAAATGCCTTATCAATTTCATCAATCCACAACACGCAGGGGGCCATCGCCTCTGCCAGTTGAATCATCTGTCTGACACGGCTTTCACTTTCCCCAACAATCCCACCGAATAGCCGTCCTGAATCTAATCGCAATAGGGGTAAGCGCCATTCATGAGCGATGGTTTTAGCAGAGAGGGATTTACCCGTGCCTTGAATGCCCACAAGCAACACGCCTTTGGGGTTAGGAATCCCGTAGCGTCTCGCCTCCTCTGTAAAGGCATCTTGACGCATCCGTACCCATTGCTTGAGATTTTCCAATCCACCGACACTTTTAAGCGATTCCCGCGTGGTGAAGAATTCCAAAATTCCCGTCTGGCGAATCGCTTGCTTCTTTTCCTCCAAAACGCCGTCGATATCGGTTTCATCTACCTGTTGTTTGGCAGCTAAGGCTTTAGCCAGGACTCGCCCAATCCTCGCGCGGCTCAATCCTTGGCAAGCTTTAATCAGTTGTTCTTTCGCTAGTCCACTCAGTTTGAGCTTTTCTGAAACAACCAGCTGCTTGAGTAAGTAATCAATTTCCTGCACGTTAGGCAACGGGAAATCAATCACTGTGACTTCTTCGCTCAACTCTTCGGGAATTGCTAAGGTATGGCTGGTTAGCACTAAGGTTTTGCGACTGCGTTTGAGTTCCCGCGTCAAGTTCTTGATTTCTCGAACAACGGGTGCGTTGCGATCGCTATGCGGATTCTTCAAAATAACATGCAAATCCCGCAGCACAAATATCGTGTTCTCTTGAGCAGAGGCCTTAGCAATCCGGCCCAATGCTCCCATCACAGAGCCTTTATCTGCACCGTTATCATCCCATCCGCGCACAATATCCCACAGCAATAGCTTACGCTCGGGCTGCGACATTAGTGCTACTTCGAGCAACACTTCTTCGACGGGTTCTTCTTCTACTGCAACAATGTACAGGAGCGGATACCGCGCTCGCAGCATTAAATCTAGCTGTTGTACTAATGCTCCATGCGGACTGTAGGAGCGACTGTTGCTTGACTCGTTGGCGATGAGTGAGGGAGCGGAGTTGGTCATTTTACCTACGAAGAACGCGGTTGCAGCACTTTAATTATTATCTCGGCTTAGCCTTCACAACCGCTACTGAATGGCAGACAAGAAAGAGCGTTAGTCGAATGTCACCGCTCGCAGACTTAATATGAAAAGCTGTAGATGTGTTCTCAGTCTTTGTTAAGATTTCCAAAATATCAAGACTTTTATTCTCCCGACACTTCTATCTTTATTGCTGTTATTTTCAGGAAGTTAACTATTAGGTGGCGGGTCAACTTAATAGCAGAAATCATTTTAAGTTTATAATCTAATTTTTTCAAAATAGCTAGGTTCAGATATTTTCCTAACGGCGGCATACTCAATTACCTTTATCGGTTTCAGCTCTTACTATGCGAAGATACTTGATTCACTTGCTACAACTAGCGGCAAATCGACCTATTGCAACTATCGCTGTTACGATCATCCTGACTCTATTACTTTTTATGCCTCTCGGTTGGAGTACTTGGAGCGCGTATCAGGATTTCAATCGCATCATTGTAAACGAATTTCGCTTACAGGGTTTGGCTGGCACGATCGCTCACTTGGATGAAGTCTTGACGATGTCAGCTCGAATGAATGCAGTCACAGGGGACAGCAAGTGGGAGCGACGATATCATCAGTTTGAACCCCAATTGGATCGGGCAATTAAACAAGCAATTCGCATAGCCCCCGAAGTGTATGAGAGCGAAGGTGCTGCCCAAACCGATGCAGCGAACATCAAACTGGTTGAGCTAGAGAAGCGATCGCTCGATTTAGTGAGACGGGGACAGCGCTCGGATGCGGCACAATTGCTCTTTAGCCAGGAATACGAGCAACAAAAGCAAATCTACGCGGCGGGGATTGGGCGCAGCACCACAGTCGTTCAAAACCGAATTCAAGGCAGCTTTGACTCTTTCAGCCAAAATCTGCGCCTGTCTAGTGCCGTGTCTCTGGTGAGTTTGCTCATCCTGGTTCCGATTTGGTGGGCAGTGCTAAAGCTGCTGCAACATTACTTACGCGATCGCAATGTTGCTCAACAGTCACTGGCTGCGGCGAAAGATCAACTCGAAGCTGTCTTGAATGCGGTACCTGGCTCCATTTCCTGGATTGATTCTGGTGGGGTTTACATCGGCGTGAACCGTCACCTGGCAGAGCATTGGAACCTTTCCCAAGATGCGTTTATTGGTAAAGAAGTCGGCTTCCTCCGGGGTAGTACTCAATTTTCTGATTTTCTGCGTGAGTTTCTGGCGAGTCCCAACGAATCTGCCTCACAGGTGATTGAAGTGGGTTTAAATGCCTCCCGGAAATACTACTTGATTGCCTCTCAGAAGTATCAGCAAAGTACAGCAACAGTATCGGTAGGAATTGATATTACAGAGCGCAAACAGGCAGAAGAAGCGCTCAGACAAAGTGAAGAGCGCTTTAGAAGTTTAGTGTCTAATATTCCGGGTGCTATCTATCGCTGTCAGTACGAGCCAGACTTGACAATGGAGTTTATCAGCGATGCGATCGCAGAAATTTCTGGCTATCCCGCCACAGAATTCATTCACAATCAAACGAGAACCTATGCCAGCATTATTCATCCAGACGATCGCGATTTAGTATCGGTGGTGATCGATCACGCTTTAATCATTCAAGAACCGTTCAACGTGGAGTATCGAGTGCTGCATCAAGATGGTAGCCTGCGTTGGGTTGTTGAGCAAGGCAGGGGCATATTTGATGCTCAGGACAATCCCAGTTATCTGGATGGAGCGATTTTTGATATCACTGAGCGCAAACAGTCTGAGGAAGCCCTGCGCCAGAGTGAGGCAACAAATCGGGCGCTGATTGCCGCAATCCCTGATTTACTAATTCGGGCAAAGTGCGATGGAACGTATTTAGACATTGTAGGATGCGATCGCCTTGCTCTACAAGGCGTACAGCACTTCCTCCCCGGTTCTAACGTTTACGACTCCCTACCGCCCGATTTAGCCCAGTTACGGATGCAGCACATTCAGCAAGCGTTGCAAACCAGAGAACTCCAAGTCTACGAGCAACGACTTCTCGCAGACAATCGACCCCAAGATGAAGAAGTACGGATTGTGGTGACAGGGGAGGATGAAGTGCTAATTATGGTGCGCGACATCACCGCTCGCAAGCGTGCAGAGGACGCGTTGAAACAGTTGAAAGATTCCTTTGCTCGATTTTTCCCGTCGGAATATCTCAAATTTCTCAACAAAGATAGCGTGATTCACGTCCAATTGGGCGACCACGTTAGCAAAGAGATGGTAATGATGTTCTCTGATATCCGATCTTTCACTACCCTGAGTGAAAGCATGACTCCTCAAGAGAGTTTCGACTTTATCAATTCCTACCTGCAACGAGTGTCTCCAGAGATTCATAACCACAATGGCTTCATTGTTAAATATTTAGGCGATGGGGTAATGGCGGCATTTCCCGATAGCGTCGATGATGCCGTGCAAGCCGGAATTGCCCAGTTCCACAAAATACAGGAGTATAACCGGGAGCGAGCCGCCCAAGGACTGATGCCACTCAAGATTGGGATGGGGATTCATATTGGTCAAATGATGGTGGGCTTGATTGGTGAAGAGAACCGGATGCAGGGAGATGCCTTATCGGATATTGTCAATTTAACCTCTCGGTTGGAGGGTTTGACGAAGTTCTATGGTGTTTCCTTACTCATCTCCGAAGATGTGGTGAATAGGCTCAGCCATCCGCAACAGTACCAAATTCATTTCTTAGATCGAGCGATTGTCAAAGGCAGAAGTGAGGCGATTGCCGTGTATGAAGTCCTGGATGCAGAAGTAGAAGCCGTTAGATTGCTAAAACTTCAAACATTGCCTGATTTTGAGCAGGGGTTGCAAAAGTATAGCAATGGCGAATTGACTCAGGCAAAAGCGTGCTTTGAGCAAGTCTTGACTGTCAATCCTCTGGATAAGACAGCCAAGCTGTATCTAGAACGAGTTAACCAATTGATGGAGGAAGGTGTACCGGAAAACTGGGATGGCGTGTGGGCATTTTCACAGAAGTGATAAACTGCCCTCTTTATCTAAACTGCACAATATAAACTTGGGTTGCGTGTCAGTGCTCACTAGTCAGTGGTTAGTAGTAACGGACAACTAACAACGGACCTATGAAATCTCTAAGCCGCACTTCCTTGTCCAACCTGAGTTAAGAATCGGAACGCTTGAAGGACATGACCCGCACACTCGGTGGGTGAGGTGTTATAAAAGGCACGCCAAGCCGCCGCCTTGTATTCATCGTAGCGATCGGCTTTTTCCGGAAATCGCTCTAACCAGGCTAATCGCACGGCATGACCAATTAAAACATCGAGTACGATATACTCTTCAATTTGTAAGTCAGGGTTACCTTCTGCGATTGCGGCTAATTCCATTAATGCCTCAATATTGACTTGTCGATATTCTGGAGCCTCAATTTTATTGAGTAAATGCTCCACCCGTAGGGCAAAATTCTTTTCTCCTGGTGTCATCTCTGCAAGGATGGGTTCGCTATCCAGGCGATTGCGGCGCTCTAACTTATCGCCAATCACCACACCCTTACAATGTTTCATCACTAGCCAGACGCTAGGATAGAAGTCTTTGGGAACGCGACCCGCAGCACCGTCTAACTGCCGCTTTCTCACCCAACTGCCAACTGTGGATGTCTCCTCTGTCTCATCCCAATCTCCGGGTAATACAACCCAATTAATATCGCGATCGCTTTGCTTGACGTGCAATGATTCTTGCTGACGCAGCTTTTGGTTCATGCCCTCATATCCCGCTAAACAAGAGCGTAACCGCAGCTTGATTTCAAATGGGCTTAAGTGCATCAGTTGCTCGTAAGCTTCATCCTGGGTAACTCCGAGTTCAGCGGCTAGTTCGCTGGTTAACAGCAGAATGAAATACCCTACGCGTAGCGTGAGCAAACCCTTGAGCAAAGAGGGTTCTGCCTTGATGAGCGTGCCAAGGTAAATCAGGATTTCTTGAGTTAAAACGCGATCGCGAATATCCTCCCGACAAAATTCGTCGATCTTAGCGCTAATTTCTAAATGGGACATCGGTTTTTTAATCAGCGATGCTTCGCTATAAGCCCTTCCCACCGTCACCTGTTTGCCACGCACCAACATTTCTGTCACGGCATCAGAAAGATTGATATCGACCTTGTTCAACAAACCGGCCGCTTGACGCACCACCGCCCAGTAGGGAGACGCCGACTCCGTAGCCGCTTTGGTGTACACTTCATTGAGCAAATCTGCAACGGTTACTGCTACAGTCGGCCCCCCAAACCCCGTATCAAAATCCAATCCTCGCAGACGCTTGAGCGTATGCAACAACTCAATTTGCTCGTAGAGATTCTCTGAGGCCCGCAAACTGTCGAGTAATAAACGCAGATTGGTTTCACACTCCAGGAGAAACTCCTGAGTATGACCTAACGGACCATGTTTTCCCGGACGGCTGATTAGGTAATACTGACGTGGGGTAGCATCTTTGACTGCTGATTGAGTAAATTCAAACTCGTGCAGACAATCAATCCATTCTGTTCCCGCTGTCAGCATTAATTGATTGAGACGCCCCAGCTTCACTCGAACGCCATTGCACAAACCGTTTTTTAATTCCTGAATCAGCCGTAGCAAAGGTGAACCCTTGTAAGAAGGGGGTTTAGGGAAAGCAGGGGATACGGTGGTGCGGTGACGCGATGACGCGGGGAATGCATCAACCTCACTCTCTGCGTCTGAGTCTCTTACTTGAGGTGCGTCCTCTTCAATACCTGTCTCCAACATGGTATGAGTCAACAACAGCGTCACAATCGGACGCCCCAACTCGCTCCAGTGGCGTTGAATATAGGCGAGTTCGCTTGTAATTTGATCCACTAAGAAATGGTAATCGAGGGTTATGTAAAACTGCTGCTGGTCTAAAAATGCAGGTAAAAAGACCACTATCTCTTGCCCGACACGAAAGATCCTCGACGTTGTTAAACTTCGCAAGCGCCGCACTGGACGTCCCGTTAAACCCAGTCGATCGCATCGTCCCATTTGAGCGTAGACCATGGATAGCTCGGTTGCCTGACGCACTTGAATCGGATCTACCTGTTTGGGAGTCTGCGTTGCAATCCCATAAGCTGCTAGTTGAGCTTGTAAATCTTCATCCTCTGCTAGCAGCGCGATTTGAACGACTGGATCTCGGTGGCGACCTATGCATAAATGACGACCCAGGGGATCGATATCTCCAGGTGCAATTAACCCCTCACTGAGTAACTGGCTTAAAAAGTACAAACTCTGCGCCCATACCAGTGGGATATTTTCGTTAGGAAGTCGCGTTTGGCTATGGGGAGATTCTCTCTCGGCTTCGATGCTTTCCTGGGGGACGTAATACAATTCTGGGAGCAATTTTATCCCATCTCGCTCAACTAATAACCCTTCTAGAAGTGCCTGATAGTTTTGAGCTTGCTCAATGTCTCCTCGAAACAAGCCATCCAGTACGAGATAGGTGAAAAATAACGGCCACTCGCATTCAATATGCTCAAACTTTTGCAATTCCCACGGGTCGTAATGCAGGCGTGTGGTATCTTCTAAAACGGTTTGATGCCCATCTCGCAGGAAGCGTTTGCAGCCGTATCGCCCCTCTAGCTTCTGGATGATGTCATTCTTCGTGCGTTCGAGAAGTTCAGTGTCTTCTATCGCAAAGGCTGGAAACCCGATCGCACTTAACAGCGCGGCATCTGTTTCTTTGGAACTCGACTCGCGGGGCAGTAAGTGTTCTAGAGTAATTCGCGATCGCGCAATTTCATCGGGTAGGACGTGAATGACTGATACCTCCGAACCTCGCACGCCGAATAAATCCAACCCATTAATTGCTTCTAATGCTGCTTTTGCCATGCCCACGGAACTGGCATTGAGTTCGGCATTGCCGTGATTGACTTTATTGCCTCTCTCCCAGATGCCGTAGTCCGGCGTGCGATACGCTCGACCGATGTAATAAACGAGATTCTGGACAAAGTTAACTTCGTCAATCGTATAGATGATATGCAACCCTGATGCCGTCATCTGCGCCAGCATCAGCAGAAATAGGGATGTTGCATCCAGTTGTAAATGTCCCCATTGGTCATCCCCTACGACTACATCGCCTGTATTGGTGTTGTACTTGGCGTGCAGGGCATCTAATAGCGATTGGGTTTCTTTAAACTGTTCTACTTTGTGTGCTTGCCGCATCATGCAGAACAATAGCCCGCGCATCAGCTTGACAACGCTGTGTTCTAATTCAAACGTGCGTCCGCCGTCAGCATCTAACTTGCGGTATGCCAAGGCGAGTCCCCAAACAGCCAAAATGCTGTACACGTTATCGCGAACCCAGGCATCCGTGTAGTCGCCGTGGGCTGTAATAGCAGTACTTGCGGGTAGTAAACCTGTAATCGGGTTTTGCCGATTCAGAATCACTGCTTTGATTTGTTGGTAATACCTGTCTAATCGAGCTGGCAACTGAGAAGCAACAAAAGACATACCCTTAGTGAGGAGAATTGAGCGGGAATAGATCTTGTAGTAAATCACCTAGGGCAAAACTTTAAGCAATCTTTAAACAGAACTTATCCTGTTAGGCATCCAGATTATTGCCGTTTTGCTATTTATTAGTTACATTAGTTTACGTGAGCGTTACAAAACGTTACTAACGGAGCAAAAACGATGCAAGGTGAAAATCGCAACGATGCAAAGTTCGGCTTTACGCCTCAAGCTGAAAACTGGAATGGTCGTCTTGCAATGATTGGCTTCATTGCTGCCCTGATTACGGAATACATTACTGGTCAAGGTGTATTGCACTTTTGGGGTCTGATGTAATTCAGTAGATTTTGCAAGCTCGGTTTATTATCGTTAGCTGGTGTTCGCAGTAAAGAACACCAGCTTTTTTGTTTGCGATCGCATGACTCGTCATACAGTCGTTTTTACCCGCGAGCAAACTAAATAAGGGCGACGCAGATGTCGCCCCGATCGCTAACCGCAAAATATAGCGCTATGGCTTTTTAGCGAATGTATTCTTTGAGAATGCTGTTGCGATTGGGATGGCGCAGTTTACGGAGGGCTTTCGCTTCAATTTGCCGAATGCGTTCGCGAGTCACGTTAAAGATTTGACCGATTTCTTCGAGTGTCTTCATCCGGCCATCATCCAATCCGTAACGCAACCGGAGAACATCACGTTCGCGGGGGCTCAGTGTATCGAGGACGCTTTCTAGGTCTTCCCGGAGAAGATTTTTTGAAACTTGATCTTCTGGGGTTTCGCCATCGGCTTCAATGAAGTCTCCGAGTCGGGAATCTTCTTCTTTACCGATTGGGGTTTCAAGGGAGATGGGAAGTTGAGCAGATTTGGCAATGAAGCGCAGCTTTTCGATGGTCATTTCCATGCGATCGGCAATTTCTTCTTCCGTAGGTTTGCGCCCCATTTCTTGAGAGAGAATCTTCGTCGTTTTTTTGATTCGCGAAATTGTTTCGTAAAGGTGAACGGGTAGGCGGATTGTCCGAGATTGGTCTGCGATCGCTCTTGTTATTGCTTGCCGAATCCACCAAGTAGCGTAGGTGGAAAATTTATAACCTTTTTCATGATCGAACTTTTCAGCAGCACGGATCAAACCGAGAGAACCTTCTTGAATCAAATCTTGGAATGAAAGACCCCGATTCATGTATTTTTTGGCAATCGAGACCACTAGACGTAGGTTTGACTGCACCATTTTATCTTTGGCTCGCCGCCCTACATAGAGACGATGACGAAAGGCTGGAAGTGACATATTCACTTCTGTTGCCCATTCGCTCTCCTGCGGCTCCCGATCTAACTGATTCGACAAGCGCTCCCGGATGCGCTCTAATTCCAACAAGTCAGCAATTTTACGAGCTAATTCAATCTCTTCATCTGCCCGCAATAACCGGATTCGTCCAATCTCTTGCAGGTAGAGGCGAATTGAATCTTCTGTGTAATGTTTCTTTTTCGCTTGGGCGCGACGACGGGTAGAACGCCCTTTACCAGGCTTCTCGTCTTCCTCATCCGGTTGAGCGTCCACCGGGTCGTCTCGGTTTTCGTCATCCTCGATCAAGAAATCCAACTCGCTTGTCGGCTCAGTCATGGTTGCGAGTACGTCCACGTTTGCCTGGGTCATGCCTTTTTCCTCATGCTCCTTCAGTTAAAGACCAGTAGATGGTGTTTGATTTATCTACTTAAGCTAGCGACAGCCAGAGAGTACCTTCTTATTGCCTTCTGATTTTTATTAATCGTTGAGTTCGAGAAACGTGACAAAAGTTTTTCCTTAAACCCAACATAAAGAGCGAATCCGTTGTGCAGTAAGGGTTAGTCCTGGCTTCTCCTGAGACTTTTCGATTGTAGCCTTAAATACCGAAATTGTACGCTGATTTTTAGCTCCAATTGGTTTTTAGCTTCAAGCCTCTGATGATGAATTTAGCTTATAAATGATTTTTTCACGAAACTAATGTCATTAGCATTAATGCACCCATGATAATTCATTGTTCTTGAGTTGCCTCGTACCGCGATTTACTGGTTATTCCTCCAGTCAGTTGAGTCAGCGAAGGTTTCGTCTTATTAACGGCTCTTGAGTGATTCTAGAACCACATCGGCCAGTCAACGACCATCACTACTACATTGTGGAGTATTCATTGTAGTTGAGAATCTAGAGTAGTATCTCTTAATTGTGTTCTATTACGTCCAATTTTTCCTTAACTTACTCTAGCTTCTAACTTAATTGTCTCGGATAAATAGCTGAAATACGCTCAGCCATTTCCATGAATTGAACTGATAGATCGTACTCATCGGGTTTGATCCAACATTCATCGCTACACCTAGATCTAGAGTTAGTACAGGTGTTCTAAGACGATCGAGCATCCTCTTTGACTACGTTAGCGAAGTTTTTCTACCAGAGAAACATTTTCTCCAACTAGCAGCAGACCCTTTTCCAAGCCACATTCATCCTTGTAAGACATGTAAAACAATTGTTGTAGCACACAAATTTGCAGATGTGGTGAAACTGCGAACAAAAAGATGTAGATTTTGGCACAGTTTACCGAAGCTAGATGGCGTACAGGAGGGGAGTCTAGGACGCTTCACAGCGAAGGAACCCAAGTAAGTTTTTCTTGAGCAAATGCAATTTACAGTGTCTTAACTTGAATGGCACTGACTTAAGGCGAAAGTTGTAGGTATTAGAGAAAACCCGGACTTGGGGGTTTCCCCCAAACCCCCATTGGGGGAAACGCTTGTCCCCCAAACCCCCGGCGCAAGGGTTGATTAATGCTTAAGTCAGTGCCATTCGTCTTAACTTGATAGATTTAACCAGGAGTGAGAGTCTGCTGCCATAAGTCGTCGATGGTAACGAAACAATAGCCTAGCTGCAACAGCCGAGGAATTAACTGAGCCGTCGATTCGGCAACATCTTGGCCTCCGCAGTAACCATCATGTAAAACAATGAGCGATCCGTTCTGAACCTGCTGTAGGACTCGCTGCACGACGACATTAATCCCAGGACGCTCCCAATCTTCGGGTACAACGCTCCACATGACTGGTCGATAGTTCCACTGGTGCAATAAACTCAAAGTTTGGGGTGTAAATAGACCGTTAGGGGGGCGAACATCTCGCACAGTATCTGGATGAATATCGCACGCGCGTGCGATCGCGTCTTGGTTTCTTTGCAAGCTTTGCTTTAGTACATCTGGCTTGAGCAAAGGAAAGGAGTGATGGTGATATCCATGAAGTCCAATCCAGTGACCCCGTTCGTAGACGGCTCTAGCAACATTGGGCGATCGCTCGACGCAAACACCCAACCAGAAAAAACTGGCAGGGATGTTGTAACGGTCTAGCACTTGTAAGAGTTCTGGAGTATAGCGAGGATGAGGCCCATCATCAAATGTAAGCGCGATCGCTCCTGCATGGGGTGAGCCAGACCAAAGGCAACTAGGAAACGAAGGTTTTAAAATCTTGTACAAAATAGGGTAAAGCGGGGCAAACTGCATTTTGTTGTTACTAATTCTGAGTGGTTAAAAGTTAGGTGAGTTTAAAGAGTCTTCATTGCAGGCAAAGTCGCTATCTTCAGCCTTGCCAACTCGTTTCGCTCTTGGCAAGTTTTGGTGTAGCAGTAGCTCTTACCAGTTGTGACGCTGTCACTACTAATCAGTATGAAGCCACTGCCCTAACAACGCTGACCTGGCAAGTTAAATATTCAATCGATCCAGTAAATGATAAGCAACCACGCTTTGAGGAATTTGCGTCCAATTCCCTGCTCAACCGCAATGGCGAGAAACCTAAAGATGCGGTGATTGGTCCCGATGACAAAGGGTTATGGTGGCCTGCCATACCACCACGACCTAGTATCGATCGAGTAGAACAACGGCAACAACCTCAGGAAGAACCGAGTAAACCTGAGCTATTGCGTACAGTGAAATACGAGATTACTTACCAACAAAATGGACAGACAGTAACGCAACCCACTAACTATGACGTTTACCGGCAAGTTGCCAGGGCTTATCCGAAGCAGAGGCCTTTGCAGCTGACGCTAGGCATTAACAATTCTTCTGTGACCAAAGCAGAGCCGCTCGGTCAATCAGATCGAAGATAGAGCGGTTCTCACGCTTGCTGAAGTAAACAAACTTTATAGGGGCAAGACATTATGAGCTTCGCAACGCGAAGCTTTGATGAATCAAGCGATCGCTGTTACGCCCTAAAACCCAAAGCTTAAGTCATCGATAGTCAATTGACCATCGAATGAATAGAACGTAATCCGAGCGATGTTTGCCTCTTCGATTTTCAACTGGAGATTAGGAGGGAATGGCGAGTCAGAACCTGCCAGATTCGGTCCTGGAATGGATTGACGAACTAAGACATTATCGTGGAGATCGTAGGCAGACAGAATCGTTTGCTGCGAACTAGTGACATGGCAGCAGAACTTGCAAGCGGGCTGCAAGAAGTTGATTTCCATCCAGCCATTTTTGGGAGCGCCCATCAGAACCGTACTACCCGAAAGGGGAGGGTAGGCTGGGTTGGATGGCTGTAAAGCGATCGCGTTCTTAAAGGTAATCCCGTAGTGATGAAACTGACGATCTACGACTTCAAAACATTTCAAGTCTTCCAGGTTAAGGCAGACGTTAGAAGGTCTTAACACGAGTAAATTTGAGTCACACTCGGCTGTGCCCCGACAAGGAGAAGCAATTACAGCTTGCGGCTTAATCAAGTCAGTTATCGCTCTAAAGGATGCATAATTGTTGAATTCATTCAACTGGAGACTGCACTGCATTGCCATAACACCAATATGAACGCACTTTCTTTGGATCGCTGGATGGTTGCCAATGTCATTGCCTTGGGAACAGCCTAAGCATCCAGCTTCTCTGCGAGCAAAAAATCCCTGAAACAATATGCACCCTTGTCTATATTTTCCTTAAACCAGCACGGGGAGAGCATTTTAGAGTGTTTTAATTAATCCTCCTTAACAGCACGAGCCATTAATGATACTCCCCACCTCAGCAGATTTTAGAAACTACACTAGTTTTTGAGCAGATTACTGATTTTAGTTTGTCCTTTTTTAATCAAAGCTTCCACATTTCCAAAATACTTTGATGAGACAATATTTGCCCACATTTTGCTACTGGCTCTCTCACCTTGCGCTCGCCTCACCCTCTCCTCCCCTAACCGGGTCAGTCAGTACTGCTGGCGAGCTGTACTTAGGGTATTGGCGAGAAGCTCCTGGGATGACGCGATCTGATGATTATGGCAATAGCGATAAGGTTTAGACATGATTGAACCCAATGGATTTAAACAGCACTCTGTAGTGACCTCGCTGGGGAGAATGACTTATTACACCGCCGAAGCTCAGCCTTGGCGACAAGTGGATGATGTCCAACCCAAGGAGCTACCAACATTAGTGTTTTTACACGGCTTTGGTGGTGGTTCCTCTGCCTATGAATGGTCAAAAGTCTACCCAGCATTTGCTAGTGAGTATCGAATTCTAGCACCTGACTTAATCGGTTGGGGTCGCTCGGAACATCCAGAACGAAATTACAGGGTTGATGACTACATCACCACAATTATCGAGTTTATCGAGCAGACCTGTACGGAACCCGTTCCCGTCGTCGCGTCTTCTCTAACAGCAGCGTTTACTATCCGAGCAGCAATAGCACGCCCCGAATTGTTTAAATGCTTAATTCTCACCACCCCAGCTGGACTGTCTGATTTTGGAGAAAACTACACGCGTAGCTTTTTTGCTCAATTGGTCAGTACACCCATTCTCGATCGCCTCCTCTACAGCACTGGTGTCGCGACCAGTGCCGGTATCCGCGCTTTCCTAGAAAATCGTCAATTTGCCCAAAGCAGCCGAGTGTACCAGGAAATTGTAGATGCCTATTTAGCCTCAGCTCAACAGCCGAATGCCGAATATGCTGCACTGTCTTTTGTTCGCGGGGATTTGTGCTTTGACCTATCCCTATACGTTCCCCAGTTAACCACCCCGACGGCCATAATCTGGGGACAAAAATCTGAGTTTACTGGACCTGAAATCGGCAAGCGTCTTGCCGATCTCAATCCCCAAGCAATCCAGATATTTCAAGCCTTAGAAGATGTTGGGCTAACTCCTCAGTTAGAACTGCCTGCTGTCACTATTGGATTAATTCGACGGTATCTGGCGTTGCTTGATTCGAGTACTGGGCAAAAGGTTGAAGGTTGAAGCGGGAAACTTGCACAAATACGCCTAAGTGGATTGGGACTTACGCAGCTAGACCATCTATAGTACTCGTGGTGCTTTACGCTAACACACCCTACAAATAGAGGCTTTGCGTAAGTCCTAAAATCATAAAAGCCAAAATTTCTCTCGTCCCTATTATTGGGCCGGCTTCACGATAACTGGCAGCCCTTGGTAACTTTCGTCACTTCTATCCACTAACAACTAACCTTTTCCTGTAGTAGAGATTCCCTCTACTATCAAAGATGGCGTGTAGCAAGGCCCGTTCCAGTCTGCATCTTCTCCAAGAGCGACCAGTTGCTTGAGTACGGTATAGACATTACCCGCAATCATGGTGTCTTTAACTCGACCCGTAATCTGTCCTTTTTGTACCCGATATCCCAGTTCGACGTTGACAGAAAAGTCACCACTGAGTTCAGCACCGCCTCCCAGCAACTGATCGACAACTAG